>CANMQB010000040.1 GCA_947499885.1 Spartobacteria bacterium | reverse complement strand
GACGTGAAGAGAAATTAGCTCACCATTTCTCAGGCGCCACGTTCACTCTGGTGACACCTGGTGGCTTGGCCCACAGTGATCTGAAAAATGCCGACGCGCTTAACTTGTGAATTGCATCAGCAAAATGTTGAGATCGTGGCTCACAACCAAGGTGCGGGCATCCATGATCCGCGAGGCGGGCAAAATGAAGCTTGGTATTCTTTAACCGGTCAGTCCGTTTGCGAGAGGTTTACTGGACATTGGCATCGCCGAAGTATCCGGCAAGGATCGTTTGGGTTTCCCAGGATTCCTGCATCTTCAAGAGTTGACGATTCAGTGCCATTCTCAGCGGACTTCCGATCGGCATGGCGAAGCCATAGTTCTCGACTTGGAAAGTCCGACCCACAACCCGCAAAGGAAGTCTCGGATTGTTAAAATCGAACGATTGCAGCACGGCCGCATCCGCCACGACCGCATCCGCCTGCTTGGCAAGCAATGCGCTCACTGCATCTTGGATATCCTTGGCCGGATACTCATCGATGCCGACTTTCTTTATGTATTCTTCTGCAGGGGAGTCTGATACTACGGCTATCGTTTTATTGTTAAGGTCGCGCAGGTTTTCAATTGAGTTCGACAGTTTTTCCACTGTCATGGCGCTGGTAATGCTAGACGTGACATACGCTACTGAAATGATTCCCAAGAGAATCCAGATGATGAGGACCACTCGTCCCAAAACCCCCGGAAATCCTTTGTAAACGGATTTTCCTGTAAGAGCCAGTGCCACAACATAATAAAAAGCTTCCGCAATGCCTTCCTTGCGACTCGCTGGGAAACTTGGATTATGCTTCCTTTCGAATAAATAGACTGTTGTCGTTAGGACAACTACACATGCCAAGATGATCCACAAGATTTCAAGTTTGAGTAAGTCCTTGATATCGCTGGCTAACCGTGCTTGCATAGTTCCCTGATTATCGGCGATTAAAATTCGGAGGCCCGAATGGAAAAATGGTTGGGAAAACTCAACTTGTGAGAGATTCGCCTTATTGATCGGAATATCTCCCACTAGAATATCCACCGATCCATCCACAATGGCTTTGAGCCCATTTTCTACGGTGTCGAAACGGGTGTAGCTGAAGCCCCAGTCATTCTCCGCCGCGATCTTCTCCCAGATATCCACCGCTGCCCCGCCTGGAACGCTTTCCGTGTTGATAAACGGCGTTTGCCCGGCGACTCCGACGCGTAGATATTGCTGGGATGCGAAGAGAGAGGTTGTGCAGAGAAATATTGCTAGCGCGACATAGAGTCTTTTTGACGTCACCATTTTCGAATTTTTGAGATCCAAAAAATCCCGGCTCCGGAGGCGATCGCGAGGATATTGATCAGATAAAATGGCCAGTTCGAATTTTCCATGGGCATCGGCAATTTAACATTCATGGAGAAGATTCCCACAATGAGATTGGCCAACATAATCGCGATTGTCCAAATCGTGAATTGTTTGATGAGAATGTTGAGATTGTGGCTCACAATCGAGGCGCGGGCATCCATGAGGCCGGCGATAACCTCCGAGTAAATCTCCGAGCGGCGAAGGCATTGCTGGTTTTCAATGATGATATCCTCGAGAATCCGCGTCTGGTCGTGATCAAGGCCGAGACGGTTGGAGGCTTTCATTTTATCAAACAAGGCCGCGTTTGAGTGGATCGCGTTGAGGATGTAAACAAGACTCTTCTCAAGCGCGAACATATTCAGGAGATAACGGGTCTCCATCGAGCTGATGATTCGCCTTTCGAGCGAGTCGGAGAGCATGTTGATCGCTTTCAGATGGCCTTCAAAATGGCTGATACTTTGGTAGAGAAGGCGGAGGATGACATCTTGGACCGAAAAAATCCGCAGCGGTGCGCGTCCTTCAAAAAGTGGCGCATCGTCGGGCATCACAACAACTATGCGGTCTTCGTAAACGAACACACCTGTCGAGGTCAGTTTGAGCAAAAAGTTATCATCAGCAGAGAAACTTTTGGGACGTTTAAAGATGATCGCCGCGTGGTCGGTTTCAAATTCCAGACGTGAGAGTTCATCTGGATCCAATGAAGAGTGGAGGGTGTGGTAGTCGATGTTGTAAAACTCGAGCAGGTCCGCTTCGTCCTCGATGGTCGGGCTGTTGAAGACAATGATCTGTGCATCCTGAGGATCGCAGCGCACGACTGTGCCTGCATCTTCGGCGACTCGGTAGTAGCTTCGCATGCCACCTGGCTTGGCGGTCGGGATATCGACTGCGTCGGTGGAATCTGCCGCCTCCATGGTCACTGAACTTGACATGCCTGCAGTCTCTTTCAAATCCGTGCTCCACGTCTATTGGATTTTTGACTAATCTCAGATGCAAAACGAATGTTCTGCAAAGACGTCTTTGCCAGCTTGGCTGCTGCGGCTATTGTTTTTTCAATGAGCAGGATTCGATTTCGTATTGTTCCACCCATCGACCGTTCCAGCGAGCGCGTCTTCATCTCAGGCAGTATCGAGGCCCTGGGCTCTTGGAACCCGACCAAAGCGCTTCCGCTGGATTGGTTGCCACCTTTTCATATCGGCGAGATCGAAGTCCCGACCGGATCACACTTTGAATATAAAATCACACGCGGATCTTGGGAGAGAGAGGCGGTGGATGCTCATGGCAATGTGCCCTCGAATCTTTCGCACGAGGTTTGGTTGGAAGCGTCGCTCCAACATACCATCGCAGATTGGAAGGATCGCTTCAGCGGCAGGCTTACTCGGGATGTCATCAGCTCCCGACTTTTGGGTCAGGAGCGAGAACTTCTCATCTGGCTCCCTCCCGCTTACTCTCGTGAAGTGGAGCATCGCTTTCCACTCATTGTACTCCACGATGGCGATGCAATTTTCGATCCTGCCTTGAGCAGCCCCTCTGGAGTCGATCTTGCGGCTGATGAATGGGTGTCGCTGCTCTCTCGGCGGGGTGCCATGCCGGAATCCATCGTCGTCGGCGTGCGCCATCCCGAGGGTTTTTCTCCCGAGGATGTCACGCTGCGTGATTCCGAACTCTCTCCCGAGCTCGGCGGCGAGGGGTATGCGAGTTTCATCGCTCATGAGTTGGTGGCGCACATGGATCAACATTATCGTACGATCGCGACCCCCTCTGCGCGTCTGCTTGGCGGGGTGGGTCTCGGAGCCCTAAATGCCTTCCATACCGCCTTGCAACAGCCGGGTATCTTTGGTCGCGTGGCCTGTATCTCGACCTCGTTTGAGGACGTTTCCCAGTCTCTTCCAGAATCCTGTGCCGCGCTTCGCCTGCTTGAAGAGACTCCGTCTCTTGACCAAAATCTCCGCATTTACTTCGACTACGGAGATCAGGAAATTGACGAGTGCTACGAAGGCTATCACAGCCTGCTTTCTGCTCTCCTTCGAGGTAAAGGCTGGGTCGAGGGCAAACAATTCGTTGTGCGGCGAATTGCTGGCGCCGGCCACACCCCTCTCTCATGGCGAGCCCGCCTCGGTGATGCCCTCATGCAGTTTTCTTAAGGCTCAGATTCTCTCTGGTGGAAAAATTGCTCGGGTCGGCTTGAGATCAAGGAAATGCCATGCTGCGTGGCGCTCACGCAGAGCCTGTCGTGCGGTATGGGAATCGCGAGCTCGTGGAAAAGTTGTCTGAATGGGTTAACTTGAGCCCATGACACTGGCCAATCAACTCACGGTTCTACGGATTCTTCTGATTCCGGTTTTTGTTTTTTTCAGCATTTCCTATGGCCAGAGTCTCGATGCTGGGACACCCGTAGAGTGGCAACGCATGGCGGCGATTTTGGTCTTCATTGTGGCAGCGGTTACCGATGGGTTGGATGGCTACATCGCCCGGCATTGGAATCAACGCAGTCGTCTCGGGGCGGTGCTCGATCCCATCGCTGACAAGGGCCTTTTGCTTACAGCCATTGTTACCCTGAGTTTTAGTAACTGGAACCAGAGTTTTCCACTTTGGTTTCCAGTGCTCGTCATCGCGAGGGATATCGTGATCTTAGCTGGCTGCGGTGTTCTTTATTTTTTGAATCAGGGGTTGGAGGTCAAACCTAGTTGGGCGGGAAAAGGTGCTACGGCCGCACAAATGGTAGCAATTGCTTGGATGATGCTACAGCTGCCGCATTATCTGGCTTCCGTCTACGCAGCTGGTATCCTCACCTTCATCAGCGGGGTGGACTACTTAATCCGAGGCAGCTCTCAAGCCCGCCATCACGCCAAACCACATTCCTAAAACATGCGCAACGTTGCCATCATAGGCCGTCCGAACGTCGGAAAATCGGCCCTCTTCAATCGTCTTGCGGGACGCCAGATCTCCATTGTACACGATCAACCGGGAGTCACGCGCGACCGCATTGGCTCGATCTGCAAACTTGGCCAAGCGCCTTTTGAGATTACCGACACGGGTGGCATCGGCTCAGAACCCGATCCCGACTTTGCCGAGAGCACACGAGAGGGCGCGTTCATCGCGATGGGAAGTGCAGATGTGATTCTTTTTGTCACCGACTCGATCGACGGGGTCACTCCGCTCGATGGCGAGCTTTCCACCATGATCCGAACGGTTGCGCGCCAAGTCATCTTGGTCGTGAACAAAGTGGACACTGAATCGCACGAGTCGCGATCGTTTGAGTTCTCCCGTTTTGGTTTTAAAAACCTCGTGACAGTGAGTGCTGCGCATGGGCGGGGAATTGGTGAACTGGTCGACATGATCGAGTCCCTTCTGCCAGAGCCGGAGCCAGAGCTCGAAGCCCACGAAATGCCTCCGCTAAAGTTGGCCTTGATAGGCCGTCCGAACGTTGGAAAGTCGTCATTGGTGAATCAAATCCTGCACGAGGATCGCACAACAGTGAGCGAAATAGCCGGCACCACCCGCGACACGATTGATGTCGCCACGGATTATGAGGGGCAGCACTACATCCTTTGCGATACGGCCGGCATCCGCCATCGCTCGAAGCACAATACTTCTGTCGAAGTCTTCAGCGTGATGCGCTCCGAGAAAACTATTCGGCGCGTGGATATCAATATTCTCGTCATCGACGCAACCAGTGGAGTCACCACCCAAGATAAAAAAATTGCCGGACTAATCCAAAAAGCAAAAAAGCCAGCAATCATCGTTCTAAACAAATGGGACTTGATTGAGAAGCAGACAAATAATGATCCCGAATTGCTTCGTGAGCACGTAGATCGTGCAAGGGCTGAGCTGTTTTTTCTCGATTACGCTCCGGTCGTCATTCTCTCAGCTCTCACGGGCGAAAATGTGCGCCGACTTTTTACAATGGTTGAAAAAGTCCGTCAGCACGCGACCCGACGTGCTGGAACCGGCGAGTTAAACCGCGTCTTGCGTGCGGCCATGGAACGACAAGGTCCGCCCTCACGCGGATCCCGCCGGTTCAAGCTCCTCTACGCGGCTCAGGCCAAGGAGAGTTCAAACTCCCATATCGCGCCACCGCTCTTTGTGCTTTTTGTCAACGACCCAAGGCTTCTGCCGGAAAGTTACCAGAATTACCTCTGCGCGCGAATCCGTGAGCAGTGGGAATACCCCGGCCTTCCAATTCTCATGAGGTTGCGCGGTCGCGAAGGCGTGACTCAAGATATCAACGAATAGATTTCGGGCCTGTTCCTCATTTCTTCGCGTGGAGCAGGTCCTCTATTCGATTCTGCAACGAGGGCTTGAGGATTGCCGCCAACCTCCTAACCTCTTCGCTCATGTCTGCAATTCCATCCGAGTTCCGCAATGTCACGGCCGTCACCAAAGCCAATGTCTATTTTGAAGGCAAAGTCGTCAGCCACAGCCTGGTTTTCTCCGACGGCAGCAAGAAGACGCTTGGGTTAATTTACCCCGGCAATTACCACTTCGGCACAGAAAAAGCCGAGCGTATGGAAATCATATCCGGTTCTTGCGGAGTCAAAATTGATAACACTGCCAACCAAGTCGACTATACTGCTGGCAATTGTTTTGATGTCCCAGCTCATTCAGGCTTCGACATCTCAGTCCCCAGCGGGATTTGCGAGTACATCTGCAGTTTTCTCGACTGAATCTTTCTGGATCGGGCCTCTTGGCTAGGCTGCTGATGTGATTTTCGTTGGGGCGTGGTGGGAGTAACCAAGGGCTGTCACAATTTTTTGCACAATCGCATCGACTGTTAGTCCGTGCTTGGCTCGCAGAATCGGGACGGTGCCGTGCTCGATGAATTGGTCCGGCCACCCGATTCGCACGACAGGCGTCGTAATATTACGGTCCGAGAGATGTTCGATGACTGATGCTCCAAACCCACTGGTGAGGACATGATCTTCCGCCGTGCAGATGACTTCGCATCCGCTGGCAAAGAAATCGATAGTCGCGGTGTCAAGCGGCTTGATCCACCGAGCATTGATCACTGCCGTTGAGATGCCGAGTTTTTCAAGTTCTTCGGCAGCAGGAATCGCGAGTTCGCACATATTCCCAAGAGCAAATATGGCAGCTTTTGTGCCGTGACGAATGACTTCTGATTTCCCGATTTCCAAGAGCTTGGGCTTTTTGGCTGTGGCAATACCCGTTCCCGTTCCGCGAGGATAGCGAATGGCTGCAGGACCATCGTGGTTCACTATGGTCCAAAGCATGTCTGCGAATTCGGCTTCGTCCTTTGGCTGCATGTGAATGATTCCCGGAACTGGGCGCAAGTAGGCTATGTCGAAAAGCCCATGGTGTGTTGGCCCATCGTCACCAGAAAGTCCCGCCCGGTCCATGCAGAGGGCGACATTCAGATTCTGCAGAGCGATGTCGTGAATGATCATGTCGTAGGCGCGCTGCATGAAGGTGCTGTAAATGGCAACAAATGGCTTCAAACCCTGAGTGGCCATACCGCAGGCAAAAAGTGCGGCGTGTTCTTCCGCAATGCCGACATCGTAGCAACGATCCGGATGACGCTTGGCAAAGTTAATCAACCCGGTGCCAGTCGGCATGGCCGCCGTGATGGTGACAATTTTATTATTGTCATCGGCGAAGTCGGCCAGCTTGGTCCCGAGGATTTCTGAATAAGTCGGGGTGGGGGAGGCGAGGGTCTCACCAGTGTCGAGGTGGAATTTTCCAAGGCCGTGAAACTTGTCGGGTTTTTCTAAAGCTGGAGCGTAGCCCTTGCCCTTCTGCGTGAGGATATGAAGAATAACGGGCTCGTTCTGGGTTTTTAAAAATTCAAATGTTTGCGTGAGCAGCGGGATGTCGTGGCCATCAATTGGGCCGTAGTAGCGGATGCCCAGATCATCGAAAATCACGCTGGGAGCGAGAAGGCTCTTCAACCCGGCCTCCGCCTTGTGCGCCAGCTTACGAGCCGTTTTCCCGCCGATCCACTCGAGGAAGCGCGCGGCATTTTCGTGCAGGTTCGCGTAAGCAGGACTCGTAACCAAGCGGTTCAGGTAGTCCGCAACCGCACCCACGTTCTTGGCGATCGACCATTCGTTGTCGTTCAGAACAATGATGAGTCGCTTCGTGGTCGCAGCGACATTATTGAGGGCTTCAAAACTGACTCCACAGGTAAAAGCAGCATCCCCTGCGACGCACACGATGTGCTCGTCCGAACTGAGTTTGTCGCGTGCAGCAGCCATTCCCAGGGCAGCGGAGAGTGCTGTTCCTGCATGGCCGGCGCCATAGCAGTCGTGCTCACTTTCACTCCGGAGGAGAAAGCCGTTCAGGCCCTCGTATTGGCGAATAGTCGGGAAGCGGTCTAAACGCCCCGTGAGCAGCTTGTGCACGTAGCCTTGGTGGCTCACGTCAAAAACAAATTTGTCCTTCGGGGTGTTAAAAACCCGGTGAAGTGCAATGGACAATTCGACCACTCCAAGGTTCGGGCCCAAATGGCCTCCGGTTTTGGACAGGACGCTGATCAGTTTGTCCCGGATGTCCTGTGCAAGGCGTGGCAACTCCTCGGCTGGGAGAGACTGCACATCCTTCGGGGAGTGAATTTTTGCCAATAGTGGGCCTGAAATGAGATCTCCCATGCTCAGTCGTCTTGGCTCTCAAATTCCTTTAGCAAAACAGTGCCACGCGCATCTCGAGCAATGACCTGAATCCGCTTCTCGGCGGCATCGAGCTTCTCCTGGCAAGCTTTCACTAGACCAATCCCCTCCTCGTAAGAATCAATCAGCTTTTCAAGCGATAGATTTCCATCCTCCATGGAAGTGACGATTTCAGATATTCGCTCCATCGCAGATTCGAGCGAGGGTGATTCTTTTGGTGATTTTTGAGCCATTGGACAAGCAAGCCTTCTGGAGTGCATTACAACTAAGAGAGGCGTCCTACGCAATGCGTATATTGAATGGGGCGGGTTAGGTCGCAGCCGTAGGGACTACTCCCCATACCACGCGGATGGCGAGACTTCTAGAGTGCGGCTCGTGAAAACTCTTTACCCATCTAAAAAATTCTCGCACTCCGCAATCCTCCCAGCGCTCGTTGCCGCTGGCCTCGGGCTGGCAAGCCTTCACGCGTCTGCCGCCGACCCTGCCGGATCGAATCGCTCATTTGATGTTCCTCTCTTCAGCGGCACTCAGGATCGCATCGAGGGCGTTCTTTCAAAAAAAGAGTACGCATTTCGCCTTCCAGAAAATGTGCGCCTCGAGCCCGGTAGCGAACTCACCCTCGCCTACCGTTCGTCTCCCCTTCTGCTTCCTGATGTCTCTACGATGAGCGTTCAGCTCAATGGGCGTGACCTCACCAGCGTGCGACTGGGATTGAAAAAAGACGCCCCTGACTCACAGGAACGCGGAAAAATCACGATTCCACTTTCTGCCGATATGCTTCTGCCTGGTTGGAATCGGGTGAGCGTAAGTTGCCTTCTTCAGACTACTCAGACTCCCTGCCGCGATGTGGATAATCCCGCGTCATGGGTCGAGTTGGATGCCGCCAGCGCGATCCATGTGGCCTACGTCGCCGAACCTCTTTTTCCGGAGCTCCAACGATTCCCAGACTCCATCACTGAACCCGCACTGATGAAACTCGCGGAGTTTCGACAAAGCTCCGCCAAGGAACGCCCCGAGCCTGTTGTCTCGCTGCTTGTGGCTCCAGAAGCGGGAGAGTCGGAACTCCGCTCCCTTTTGATCGCTGCTGCCCGTATGGGGCAAACGGATTATCTGGAACCCAACGCCGTTCAGGTCAAAGACAGCGCTAGCTTTGCCACCGAGTCGCTGGCCAGAAATGGCATCCTCATCGGCCTTCGCCCAAATCTTTCCCAGATTCCCCTGCCAGCAGATTTGCAACTCGCCATATCATCCCTCGGAGAGGGGGAGGGAATTCTGGCTGAAATCATCACTGGTGCTAACGCATCCGCCCAGCGATGGATTGTGGTCGGTGGTGCCGATTCTGCAGGTCTTGAGAAGGCCGCTCAGGCGCTAGGCAGTGAAATCGCATTGCGCAGCGCGCCATCGAATCCCTGGATCATCTCGGAAACGCCCGCCATTTCGCCCATAGCGGAGCGCTTCGTGCAACCGCTCGCTGGCCCTATTACTTTCGATTCTCTGCGCGGCGGCTCTATCATCCTGCGTGGCTTGTTCAGAAATCAAACTTCGAGGGACATCAGTTTTCCTCCAGGCTATGAAACAACGACCGGTGGTTATGTTGATTTAGACCTCACTCACTCTGGCGTTCTGGAGAAAACATCGGCTTTTGATGTTCGTTTGAACGATGTCGTGATCGGAAGTGTGGCTCTCACCCCTCAAAACAGCTCCGCAACACGGCAACGTATTCTGATACCCGCCGGGATAACTGGGCGGGACCCCTCCAACCTTGCTGTATCTAGCTACCTCGATATTGGAATTGTCGATTGTGCCCATCGGAACGAGGAGCGGGCCTGGCTCACTTTGGGAGGAAACTCGACAGTGAACTTCCGTTCCTCACCGCTTGTGATCAACGATCTCAGTCGCCTTGGCCTCTTGTGCCTGCGTGATGGTTTTTTGAGGCGAGCGGCCATTCTCGTCCCGTCAGAGAATAGCCCGGAGCGGAATGATCTTTTGAAATCTGTAGGCATTCATCTTGGGCGTCAGCTTTCGGATATGCCAATACTCTGGCCGCAAGTAGCCACCTACAGTCCCTTGCTGGCGCCAGATGCCGATCGCCTCAAAGGTCGATCAGGCCTCATCCTTGGATCGGCTTTTCAGTGGCCCATTGCGTTTGGAAAAAATCTTCGCCTTGCCATCGAGGGGGGCGACGCGCCGGCGGGGTCCGTAATGCTCCGAGGCGAAGCCGTACCAGTAGCTGATTTTGATCCTTCCCTCAGCTTTGTTCAGCTTCTGCCCTCACCTTGGTCGAATGGAGAACTCTTTGCCGCGATTGGTGGGGTGAATGGCTATGGTGGACAAACCACGCTGGATCTACTCACTGAGCGCACATTGTCAGAGCGTCTCACCGGCACGGTTGCCGCCGCGGATGAGAGCGGGCGTGTCATCACCTACGACGTGCGTTTCATTCAAGAGGTTTCCCTCTCCGATCAAATCCGGATTGGCTTTTCCCCGGGAACTAAATCTTCCGATATCGACGATCGGCGGATGGATAAGACCGAGGCCGGTCTCTTCACCCAGAGTGTGAATTATTGGATCGCTGGAGCTTCCTTTGCGCTCATGGCTGCGCTCTACGCCCTGCAGCGTTTCATGGTTCGGCGCCGGATGAATCAAAAAAACGGAGAAGACCTGTGAAAAACGCTCCTGCTTCACTCATTGCTGTAAGCCTTCTGCTTTGCCAAGCCATTGCATCTCAGGCGGCTTCTACTACGCTCCTCATCTACGACACGCTTTCCAAGCCCTATTCGCTCGTCAATGAAGTCGCTCCCATAAAGCTTATTCTGACGGCTTTTGACACCCGTGTGGAGACTCGCGTCGATTCGAGTGTGACACCTGCGGATTTGCAAAAGGCGGATTTTATCGTGCTAGCGGGCATCTCTGGTTTTCCAAAAATGCCTCCTGAAGTCCTCAAGAATCTAGAAATTTCGCGTAAGCCGATCATGGCTGTTGGAGCCGCAGCCTGCTTTGCATTCGATAAGCCTGGTTCAGTCGCCCAATCCTCCAGCGCAGTTGAAAAAGGCAAAGTCAGCTATCGGGGGCGAGGATGGACGCTGCGTTTGGATCCCTTTTATTCCGCTCCTCTGCAAGGACTCCAGACCCTCGCCGAAGCAACGACTCCCTCAGGTGTGCGTCCACTCGCATGGAGTCTGGGCAAGCGTTTTGGCTTCGCCACCCTTCCTGGCGAGCCTCCCCTGTCGATGATTTTCTCGGACGTCCTTCTGGATTTCTACGGGGTTAATCAATCCGCCAAACCCTCCATGGTTTTTGTGCTCGAGGACTTCAATCCATCTTGCAATCTCACCTCCCTGCGTCGCTTGTCGGATTATTTTGCCCACAAAAAAACGCCCTTCGTTGTGACAACCCAAATGAAGGAAGTTCCGCCGGGTGTGGAAATCGCCCCGCGTGATGAGTTCCTCGATGCCCTACGCTATGCTCAAGCCCACGGTGCCCGCATTTTTCTCCGTGGTGGTAACGGCGATGATCGCTCCGAAATATTCCGCAAAGAGGGGATTCGTATTGAAGGAAGTGAGAACACTTCATCCGCGCCCTCTGGTCTTGAAATCGGGAGCGCCTTTCTCCAGCGCATCCCCAGTGAGGCCCCCGTCGCCTTCTCAAGTGCCGTGCCTTTGAGGCTCGATGCTGGCGGCTGGCTCCTACCACCAAATGCCCGAGGCGGCATGGACGGCCCCGCAAATACCGACCTTCTGAAAACAATCCGCGACATTTCCGCTTTTCGCGGTGGCCTTGCAGTTGTCGTGATCCCGGCCTGGATGCGGTTTCAGGATATGCTCAGCGCGGTAGAAGTCGCCCGCTCGGCCAATCTGGATGTCATCGACCCTGTCATTCAATTCCCCATTCCACGGACCTAACTTACCCATGAAACTTCGTAATATCATTCCACTCGCATTACTGGCCACCACACCTTTTCTCAACGCGCAACAATCCGACCCAGTGGCTGAGGCCGCGCAGCTCTCGGATCAGGGCCGACACGGCGAAGCCTCTGGCGTTCTTCAAAACGCTACAGCTGCAAATCCGGGTGACGAGGGACTGAAATTTCGCCTTGCGACAGCTCTTGTTTTTGACAGAAAAAATTCAGAGGCGCGCGTCATCTTTGGGGAGTTGGCGAAATCGTGGAATGCAGATATCGCATCGATGGCCGTTTCAAGCCTCTCTGCGCTCGACCGTGCCGAGGCAGACGAAAAGGCGGCACGGGCTCACTCCCCCTCCCCTGAATCCCTACGCCTCGAAGCGGAATACCGATCTCGCCAAGCGCGCCTCGATCGCCAACAGGCTGCCTATGATTTGATTCAGTCCAAGCGGGATGAGGAGGCCGTACAGGCAATCGATGCGTTGGACCGCCGGGGCGAGGGGACTCCGGAATTGGTTATGGAAAAATCCGCAGCGCTTCAGCGTATGGGTGATACCCTTGCAGCGATTGTCGTTCTCCGTGATGTAGCAGGAGGCGATAATCCAGATCCTCGTGCTCGCCTTCAACTCGCGGCTCTCCTTGCGGAACTGGGAAAGCGCGATGAGGCCTTTGAAATCTGGCGCCAACTCCGCGATGAGGGCGGCGATGCGACCTTGAGCCGAGTGGCTGCTGCCGAGATCAATGCCCTCGAGCCATCGTACAACCTCGACCGTTGGGCTTGGGGAGAATTAGACATCTATGCCACCTACCTGTCCCGCTATAACATCGGTATCGCCTCGGGGCGTCTTCGCGAGGGTACGTTTGTGCCTGGAGCGCGATGGATCGAACCATTCGTTCAGGCGGATTTCAGTCTGGATTCTTCCAATACAAGCAGCGGCCCGGGGCAGGGGATTCCAACCATCTACAATGAAAATCTCGCTGGCTTTCATGCGGGTGTTCGGATTCGTCCGTTTGCGAATCAATCCTTCGTCCTTTATGCCCTAGGCGGTGTGCAAAAAGATTTGCGCGGCACCGAAGAGCACGATGGCGAATGGTTTGCTGAGCTTATTGCAGGGCTGAATGGTTACTGGGCTTGGGGGCCAGGAAAAGAGTGGACTGCGATTGATCTCGAAACCGCTTCGCCTGGAGGCCTCCCTACACTTCCCCCAAAAACCGAAGCGTCCCGCTGGTCACTCAACAACTGGTCTCCGGTTCGCTTCCGGGCGGACTGGTTCGTTGAGGCCGGCGGCGATGCTGCTTACTACACACGCCTTTCCGATGGCCTAGGATATGGACAGTCGAGGCAGGGCGCACGCCTGATGCAATTTGGAAAAGCAGCAGCCGTTGATCTCTATGCCCTTGAGAACCTCACCATGGATACGCGGGGCAATTACTACGACAACTACTTTGAAGCAGGCCCAGGTCTTCGAGTCGTCACCTCGCCCGTTGGGGCGGCTGTTCTCACAACGAGTGTGGACTACGTCCTCGGCTCGTACCTCGGCCGCAACAGCAACAACACGCGCGGTGACACTGCGGCAAACTATTCGGATTTCCGACTCACGATCGCACTTTCTGTCCGCTGGTAATTCCCATGGAAACTCTACACACCACATTTGTCGTTCTGGCCTACGTGTCAGCAATCGGATTTCTCGTCTTCGGAATCGACGATGTCTTTTTCGATATGCAATTCCTGCGCTACCTGCGCGGTCGCCGAAACAATCGCCCCGTATCACTCGAACGACTCAAAAACGAACCGGAAAAACTCATCGCTATTTTTATTCCTGCTTGGATGGAAGGCGGCGTGATCAACCGTATGGCCGATTATGCCAGGAAAATCCTCATCTACGAGCGTTACGACATATTTATCGGCGTTTATCCGAACGATGACGAAACCAATCGCTGCGTCGATGAGCTCACGCGCACCTCTCCTCGCATTCACAAAGCGGTGACCCGCCGTCCCGGTCCAACATCCAAAGCGGATTGCTTGAATGCCATTTTCGAGGTCATGAAAGCGCGGGAAATTCCCGGCCGCCGCGAATACGAAATCATCGCGCTGCACGATGCTGAGGACGTCATGCACCCCCTCACGCTCAAAGTTTATAATCACTATGTCCCCGATTCCCTCGATATGGGGCAGATACCGGTTTTTCCCCTAGAGCTGAACCCGTGGCGATATTGGGTGGGAAATTCCTACTTGGACGAATTTGCCGAGTGGCACGTCAAAGACATGTACTCTCGCGAAGCGATTGGCGGCGTCGTTCCGTCAGCTGGTGTCGGAACAGCATTCTCGCGCAAGTCGTTGGACTTTTTAGCAT
>CANMQB010000039.1 GCA_947499885.1 Spartobacteria bacterium | reverse complement strand
GGTGGTGTTTGCAAGAAACCGGTCCACCTCTGGAACCAAACGGGCATCCTTTGTGGAATAAAGACTCAGGAGTCGCTGGTAACGGACTTCTGCGGATGCCTGGCTGGGATGTTCCAAGACAATGCGGTCGTAGATTTTTTTTGCCTGTTGTTCATTCCCTACGCGTCTCCAAGCTGCAGCAAGAACGCTGAATGCGTCTGCCTGAGCGGAGAGAGGAATCCCCTTTTCGATCTGGTCACTCCTTTCGGTGATACCGCGAAAATCTCCAGAATCGTAGCGCAGCTTGAGAGCCGCAAGGATGGCCTCTGCTTTCAGCGCAGCGTCTTTTTCATTGGAACCGGCCTTATCGAAAATCTGAAGCGCTTTGTCCATCGAACCAAGCTCCATGGCGAGGCGCCCCGCCTGTAATGCGGAGCGGGCGGCAACATCGGGAGCTGAGGCACTGTTGGCGAGGAACTCGTAGGTCTGCAGAGCAGACTGTTTTTGTCCCTCCTTGAGCTGGATTGCCGCGAGTGCGATGGCCGCATTTTCTCTGAAAGGATTCTCACCTTCGGATGCGAGAACGGAGCGGTAGTGGTCCTGGGCAGATGGGTATTGCTTGAGGGCCTCGAAGCTACGCGCGGCATAATAGTTTGCTGCCAGGCGAACTCCCGGTTCCTTCGCTTCTCGTGCTGCAAAATCAAATTGGATGGCGGCGGGCTGATAGAGGCTCTCGGAAAAAAGAATCTCACCGAGGCGGTAAGCCCCAGCCGCAGCAAATTCTCCGCTTTGAAATTGCATGACGAGTTTCTCATACGCCGCCCGAGCCGCTGCCGAGTTGCCTGCCATGCGATGGCACTCTGCCAAACGGAAAAGGGCCACATCGCGGGCGGTGGAGGTCGAATCTGAGATCAAAAAGGCCTCATACTGCGGAATAGCCAAATCATAGAGCTTGCGCGCGTAGAGACTGTTCGCGCCATCCAATGCAGAGTTCGCCGAATTCCTCTCACCTCCTGCCGGGGAAATGCGGATATTTTTAGGATCTTCCACCGCCGAGGTTGGAGTGTTTGTGGGTTCGAAGACAGGAGAAGGCAAGGGAGCTGGGGAACCCATTGGCTTGACAGGCTCAGCGCGCCGAACCTCAACACCGCCACCACTAGGAACTCGACCTACCCATGCGGGATTGTCGTAATTTTCAAGGGTAGGAGAATTCACCGGTGTGGCTCGACGAACTTCCTGAGCGGTTAATGCGCTGCAGGAAGCAAGGATTGCGAGAAGCGCAGTTTGTTTCATTCCTTGCGGCTCGTAGCGAAAGCCACGTTCCAGATGTTTGCACGACGGCAGGCATCAAGAACTCCTACAATAAATCTGTAATCGGTCTTCTCATCCCCGCGCAAAAGAACTGTCTGGTCCGGATAAAGCGTGGAAATTTTTTGCAAAGATTCCTGGAGGCTATCCATATCCAGTGAACGGCGGTTCATAACGATGGTGCCATCGGATTTGATATTCAGAATAATTTCTCCTGAGGAGCGACGAGCCTCCTTCCCCTCACTAGCCTTTGGCACCTTCACATCCACCTCTGTTTCCGTCTGGGAAAATTTCCACTGCAGCAAGAAGAAAAAAAGCAGGAAGAGCGCGATATCAACCATCGGGGCGATTTGAAATCCTGGGGGATTCAGCTTGATGGACCCGCGAAAATTCATGACTTAGTCGCGTTGGGAGGAATTGCGATGGCCAATAACGACCTGCGCCATCAAAATCGTGCTGGCTGCCTCAAGTTCTGAAATCATCAATTGCACACGTCCGCGAAAGAATGCGTAGGCCGCCATTGCGGGAATGCCGATGAGAAGCCCCGCAGCAGTAGCCACAAAGGCCTCAGCAACCCCTCCAGCAAGCATTGCCTGCCGCGCCCCAGTCATATCTCCCGACACGACGGCAAATGATTTGATCATGCCCAGAACGGTTCCGAGCAGACCAAGCATCGGAGCAAGCGCACCGATATCCGCTAGGTAGCTGACGCGCTGACTCCAAAGCCCCGAGAGGCGCACTCCTTCAGCTTGGGCGATTTCACGAACCTCGGACATCGTTGCATTTTGATTTTTTGTAAGAAAACTCAGCGCGCGTTCCATGACGCTCGCAATCGCCTCGTTGTGGCGGTGTGAGAGGGCCAAGAGGCCAAGATAATCTTTTTTGCGGATGAGCGCATCTGCCGCCTGCATGTAGCGATTGCTTACCACGGCACTCCGACGCATCGTTACCAAAAAGACAAGAATCAACATCAGTACCAGAATGGATATGGCTCCGATGGGGTACATGACTAGTCCTCCGGACTTAATAACGTGCCAGAGGTCCGTTGTCTGAGCCAATGGTGCCAATGGTTCTTGTGAGAAAGCTGGTGAAGCGAGCGCCAACAAGAATGAGACGGAAAAGATCAGTTTCATTGTGGAGAGCTTATCAACACAGCACACCCATGCAAGCCTCCCTCAAGAAATGGCGCCCGATCCCACTTCTGGGTGAGCAGCATTTACTGCTGCATTCCGGAAATGATGCTGATGAGCGGCATGAAGAGGGCGATCACGATTGTTCCCACCACCACGGCCAGGAAGACGATCATGACCGGCTCAAGCATTGAAGTAAGTCCAGAAACAGCGTTGTCCACCTCGTCGTCATAGACCTCCGCGATCTTGAGGAGCATCTCAGGCAACTGACCAGTTTCCTCTCCCACATCAATCATGCTAATGACCATGGGAGGAAAAATCCCGCTGGCTTCGAGAGGCTGCACAATCGATTCGCCCTCACGCACACTGTCGTGCACGCGGGTGATGGCCCCAGCGATCACCGCATTACCAGCGGTCTCTCGAGTGATGTTCAGGGCTTGAAGAATTGGAACACCGCTTGTCACAAGCGTGCCGAGGGTTCTTGAAAACCGCGAAATTGCACTTTTTTTGGTTAGATCTCCAAAAAGAGGTGCACGGAGCATGAACGCATCGATGGCGGCAGAGCCTTTGGGAGTGCGAGAAGCGAATTTGTAAAGGACGCCAAATCCGATAATGGCACCAATGATGAGTAATAAATTGTTTTTTACAAAATTGCTGGTCCCGATCACGAATTGCGTCAACCCTGGGAGAGGCTTTCCTCCAAGCATATCGGCAAAAATGGCCTCGAATTTCGGAACAATGAACACAAGCAGGAACGCCATGATGACGATGGCGATCACCAAGACGATGATTGGGTAAAACATGGCCGAAACGACCTTGTTTTTGATTTTCTGCGCTTTCTCTTGAAACTCGGCCAGACGGAGCAGGACAATTTCCAACACGCCGCCAAGCTCACCAGCCTTCACCATGTTGATGTAAAGTTTGTTAAAGATGCGCGGGTGTCCGCCGAGGCTTTCGGAGAACGTTCCTCCCCCTTGCACCGCCTCGGCAATACCGATGATGGTTTTTTTCAGAACAGGATCGGGTTCTTGCTTGGAGAGCACAGTGAGACCCCGAAGCAGCGGCAGGCCAGCATCGATGAGCGTGGCGAGTTGCCGTGTAAAAATCATCAGCGTGCGGGCCTTGATGGTTTTCTTTTCCAAGAAGGGAATGTTCAGATTGATCTTGATGTCCTTTTTCGCGAGCGAAGGAGAAGCTGCTGAAGCCTTGCGTTTAGGCGCCTTGCCGCCCTCGTTGATTGTTTTGGGGAAATACCCAGCTTGTCGGATTTGGGCGACGGCTTCAGCTTGGGAAGCGGCATCTATGACGCCTGTTGTTTCCTGACCTCGGGCATCAAGGGCGACGTAATTGTAGCTGGGCATATGGGTAATTGGGGTTGGTGGAACGGAGCGTTACAAGTGATGCAAAATTCCAATCAGACTGTCGAGTGCGGAATTCAGACGGGGCGAACATATGGGTTCCATTCGGTTTCGTACCCAATGGTGGTTTCCTGCCCATGCCCGGGTAAAACGCGGGTCGACGCATCGAGCGTGAAAAGTTTTTTGCGAATTCCATCAAAGAGGAGAGGTCCATCGCCGCCGGGGAGATCCCATCGCCCCACGCCTTCTCGAAAAAGCACATCACCGCCAACAAGAAGCCCATCGCTCGGAAAATAAAAACACAAACTTCCTGGACAATGACCAGGAACGTGAAGGCAGATCATTTTCAATCCACAGAGAGCATCCGTTTCGCCTTCCACTAGCAGGACATCAGCCTGACAGGCTTCATATTGAATATCGAATCCATGTTTTTTGAAAAACGAACCATCCGCGAGCATCGGGACCGTGTCCGAATGAAAAGCCACCCGGCATCCGTGACGACGCTGGATTTTGGCGGCATCCATCACATGATCGAAGTGGCCGTGGGTGAGAACCAGCCAGTCGATTTTTTCCAGAGCGAAGAACTCATCCGAGCCTTGCGGAGCGTCAAAAAGGAGGTTCCCTGATGGGGTTTTAAAAAAATAGGCATTTGTTTCTAGCGGGCCACCAGTAAAAGTTTTGAACGGATTCATGAGCTGAAAGGTCGGATAAAGACCAAGGCGAGATTTGATTTTTTCCAAGTTCTCTGCAAGGCTCAACTATACATCATGAATTTTTCGAAACACGCCATCGCCGTTCTTCTGGCGGCCATGGTTTCCCTCCCTCCGGCCCGCGCTGAGAAATCAAACACGCTCGACCAAGGGCAAGTCGCACTTGCTGTGTCAAACTGGCTGCAACAAGCGCACTACAGCAGAAAAGAAATGGATGCAGAGATGTCGGCCAAACTCCTCACCACTTATTTGGAGCTTCTGGATTACAATAAACTCTACTTCACCCAGCAGGATGTCGATGAGTTCACCCTGAAATATGGTGAATCACTTCACAAATTCATTCGCTCAGGCGACCTCTCGCCAGCCACAGATATTTTTGGACGCTTCAAAGAACGGGTCGAAAGCCGCGTCGCTGACAACAAGAAGCTCGCGACCAAGAAATACGATTTCCAAGACAAGCGTGAAGTGGAACTCAACCGCCAAAAATCGCCATGGCCCAAAAACCTCGCAGAAGCCGATAAAATCTGGTCCGACCGAGTGGAAGCCGAAATTCTTCAGGAACACCTGAGCGAACTCAAGCTTCGCTCTCCAGAGGAAACTGTAACCCGCCGCTACGACCAGGCCCTGCGCAACGTCCGTGAAATGGACGCCGATGATGTCACGAGTACCTTTCTCAAGGCCCTCGCACAAAGCTACGACCCGCACTCCGAATACATGAGCCCGAGTGAGATGGAAAATTTTCAAATCTCCATGAAGCTCTCACTGGTCGGGATCGGAGCCGTGTTGCGCTCGGAGGATGGATACACAAAAATCATGGAAATTGTCCCCGGTGGGCCGGCCGATCGCGATGGCAGGCTCAAGGTCGGTGACCGTATCCTCGCCGTCGGACAAGGTGAAAAGGAATTTGAAGACGTCGTCGATATGAAACTCGACAAGGTCGTCGAAAAAATCCGCGGCAAGAAAGAAACCATCGTTCGTCTTCAGGTCATTCCCAATGATGCCGATGATCCCTCGAAGCGCTCCATTATTGAGATCACGCGTGATGAGGTGAAACTCAAAGATCAAGAGGCCAAAGCGGAACTCCTCGACGTGACCAATGCTGAAGGCAAAGTTTCACGCATTGGTTGGATCACCCTCCCTTCGTTCTACGCAAACATGAGTGGCGATGGTGAACCGAAAAGCACAACAGCAGATGTCGAGGCCCTGCTGACCCGTTTGAAAAAAGAAAATATCGAGGGATTGGTGATTGATCTTCGACGCGATGGAGGAGGTTCCCTCGAAGAAGCTATCAATCTCACTGGTCTTTTTATCCCTCAAGGGCCGGTTGTTCAGGCGAAGGATCCCAGCGGAAAGATCACTATTAACAGCGATAAAAATCCCGATGTCTCCTACTCTGGGCCACTCATCGTTGTGATGAATCGTCTGAGCGCCTCGGCAAGCGAGATTTTTGCTGCTGCGCTTCAAGACTACGGCCGTGCCCTCGTGGTGGGAGATGAGCGGAGCTTCGGCAAGGGAACAGTGCAGACTATCGTGGATTTAGATAAGTCCATGTCTCTGCCATTTTTTAATGTGAAGAAACCTGAAGCTGGAGCACTCAAGCTGACGATTCAAAAGTTCTACCGCATCCGTGGCGGTTCGACCCAGATCAAAGGTGTGGAGTCGGATATCATTCTCCCCTCGCGCACCGACAATGCGGAGATTGGCGAGGCCTCGCTGAAAAACCCATTGGATTATGACGAGGTTGCACCCGCGATATTACTCACAAAGGATAAAAGCCTCACCAAGGACCTCTTTTTAGAAGAACTCCGTGCACGCTCGCAAAAGCGCATCCAAGGCGACCCGGAATTTATTTATGTCAACGAGGACATGCAGAGACTACGCGAGCGCATTGCCAAGAACAGCATCAGCACGAATGAAGACCTCCGCAGAAAAGAACTTGCCGATGACAAACAACGCAAGGAGTCGCGCAACGAGGAGCGACAAGCCCGCGGGTCGCTGGTTAATGCCAAAGTCTGGCAGGTCACTCTCGACGACGTGAAGAACAACCGCGAGGACCTTGAGGTCGTGGCTTATGAGCGTGAACGCGATAAGAAATACGATATGGAGGAAGAAGTGGAAGATTCCAGCAAGGAAAAGAAGGACTCCAAAAAAACTCCCGAGCCCGACCCAATCAGGAATGAAGCCGTTCGTATCATTAGCGACCTGATCGAACTCAGCACCCCTGCGAAGACTGCGAAAACCTCAGGAGCTCAAGCTTCCGTCAAGTAGAGCCACTCTGGCGCTTTCTCATTCAGACTTCGGCACGCGGATGCGCTGCTAGGTAAGCCGTTTTGAGCCTCTCGATCGTGACGTGGGTGTAAATCTGGGTGGTTGAAAGACTGGCGTGGCCAAGAAGTGTTTGGACGCTGCGAAGATCGGCTCCGTTATCGAGAAGATGGGTCGCAAAACTGTGTCGGAGCTTGTGTGGCGAAAGATCAGCGGGGAGTCCAGCTTGGGCAAGGCGAAGTTTCAGCAGGGAATGCACAGCACGGGCCGAAAGCCGCAGTCGGGATTTATTAATGAACAGTGGCCCTGCATTCACGCGAGCCGCTTGGCGATAACGCTGAATGGCCTCCAGCGCGGGCCCACCGACCGGACAGACTCGCTCGCGCCCACCCTTACCAAGAACACGTGCGGTCTCGCTGATTGGGTCCACATCCCGCACATCCAGTCCGACGAGTTCAGAAAGACGCATCCCTGTGGAATAAAATAGCTCGATCACAGCTGTATCTCTGGCAGCCATCCAAGTCGGAGCTTGCTTGCTTTTCAAGGCCGCTGCAGGTGCAGAGATCAGGACGTCCAGCTGACCGGTGGTCAAAAAGCGGGGCAGTTGCTTCTCAGCTTTCGGAAGCGAAACTTCCAAGAGCACATTTTTAGAAATGGTGCGGCGCATGTGAAGAAAAGCATAAAATGCCCTCATCGCAGCGAACCTCAAACGCACACTGGCTCGGGCCATCCCGGCTTTCATCAATTCCAACATCCAAGCACGGAAGTCCTCAGCCCGAAAATCCTCCCAAGATCCTGCAGGGCGAAATTTCCGAAATGCTTCCAGTGATGTCCGGTAGGCGCGTATCGTCTGTGAGGATGCGTTTTTTTCAGCCTCAAGGTGACGAAGAAATCCCTCCGCTTGACGATCGAGGGGCTGGATTTTGAGCTCAGAAGCTTTGACTCGGCAGCGTTTCAATTTTGAGATGCGCTCCAACTGCTGGCAGCAAATCCCTGCGCTGCCATAATCTCGCTGCTCCAGCTCGAAATGGCGGCAAGGGCTTGCACTGAAACCTCGCCCCCTTTCCACGAAGACCCCTCCTCAACAAGCCAAGAACTCAAGGCCGTGCGTGCAGCAAATTCGCTAGCCGATGAGAGTTCCGGTCCACTCCAAGATGAGGCCAAGGACAGGAGAGAAGGTCGCTCCGAGGCGGTTACCCCACCCCAACTTGTCATGACACTAGTAAGCCAACTTGAAATATTCCCAGCAAGAAGTTCAGAAAATGCGGCCGAGCTCAAACTCTCAGAGGATGCGGCATGTTCTGAGAAAAGCCTTTGGAGGCCACTAAAAAGGCTGCTCTCCGAATGTCTTTGCTCCAAGTGAGCGAAAAGTGCAGCAACGCCTGGAGAGCTTAGAAGGGCTGAGGAACCTGCCATCTCTCTGGAAAAATTTTGAAATGAACTCAACAAATTGCTCTCCGAATTCGAATGCGATAGACGGGAAAAAATGTCTTCGATGATGCCTGATGTGAGGCTCTCCCGGAGTCGCTGATGAATAGCCGAGTGCAATTCCTCCGAGCTCCATTGACCGCTGGACAAAGCAGCCAGAAGCTCACTACCCAAGAAAACCTGCAAAATTTCACGCTCTCGGGCATCCAAAGGAAATCCACTCGAGCCACCGGTCGGTAATGTTTGCTGCAAATGAATGAGGGCCGGAAGAAGTTGATCTGAAGATGCGAACGACTGGGAAAGACTCTCCACAAGCCGCTGGAAACTAATGTGCATGGGCAGCGTTGCAAAATCAAAAGCAGTGGACTCTGAAAAGCGATCTTGGGGAGTGGTGGCGATTGGTGATCGGGAAATCGGATTCCATTTCCCATGGCGATGATAGCCAATCTCTACAGAATAAGAACCACCCGCTTTTTTTACAGGAATGTACCAATTGCGCGTCTCAAACGACACCTCAATCTCTGCTTCAAGAATACCGGCCGCATCCTCGACCCTCAAAAAGCAGGGTCCACCGGGATGGCGGGAGATATCGATATCCCAATAAGTGAAAAGCCAGTTGGGGTCCTGCGCCACGAGAAACACCATTTCCTCCCCGTAGCTACGGGGAAGGCTACCCAGATCCTCCAGCAAATCGCTCGGTAAGTTGGGAACATTTGCCGATAATTTTTCAACGTCAACACTCGCAGAAGAAGCGGAGACCGAGGCTTTCTCGAGCACAAGCGGCTTGATTTTTGAAGGGGAGGTTTCTCCGCTCTTGATTCGTGTGGAGCGTTTCGAAACTTTGTTGCTGAGTGCTGGAGTGTCCGTTTTTTTCGTCATGCTAGTGATGGAATTTCGGATGACACTGGACTTTCCTAGCGAACCACAAAATGGGTTGCAAGCCCCATATCACATAAAGACTAATTCTGTGCGGATAATCCGCCTCAAATATGCATCCCCTAGCTTGCTAAATCGTCAACATATGACCTGAGATCAAAAACGAACACCCTGAGATAAACTCGCCGCTTGCTGAGGAGCACTTTTCGTTGGTTAATGGTCTGCTCTCGCAATTCGTCTTCATGGGATTTTCCAATTTATTCAATCAGGCCATCACCCAAAAATCGCCAAGTCTCCGAGCTTTTGAGAGTCTGTTAAATCCGATGGATGATTCCACCCTGGGGTCGCTCGCGGCGCGTTCCACCGCGGTAACAAGGCTGCATTTTGGACGGACGATGAGGCTCTTTGCCCCGCTCTACCTTTCCAACGAGTGCATCAATTCCTGCGCCTACTGCGGGTTTTCGCGGGAGAACGCGATTCAGCGCGTCACGCTGGAGGTCGAGCAAGTCGCTGCTGAGGCACGCCACCTGACTGCAGAAGGTTTTCGCAACATCCTCCTCGTCGCGGGAGAACATCCGAAATTCGTCTCAGGCCCGTATCTGGAAATGTGTGTCGCCCGGCTTCGCCCATTGGTACCCTCACTCTCCATCGAGGTCGCCCCAATGGAGACTGTGGACTACCTGCCAATCGTCCAAGCTGGCGCTGAGGGACTGATCGTTTATCAGGAAACATACCATCGAGAAACCTATCCGAAAGTCCATCTTGCTGGACCCAAAAAGGATTTTGATTGGCGCCTGGACTGCGCCGAGCGCGGGTACGAAGCGGGGTTCCGCCGCCTCGGTGTGGGTGCTCTTTTTGGATTGGCCGATTGGCGCTACGAAGCTGTTGCCCTAGCCGCACATCTCGAATACCTCCAACGCGTGTGCTGGAAAGCGCAGATCACCGTGAGCATGCCAAGACTGAGACCTTGCGCCGGAGAGTTTGATCCCACACACCCGCTCCCCGACCGCGAATTTATCCAACTTCTCTGTGCACTTCGCGTCACATTTCCCTCAATTGGCATTGTCTTGAGCACGCGCGAACCCGCCCCCCTACGCGACCTCATCGCGCCGCTCGGCGTGACCATGATGAGCGCCGGCAGCCACACCGAACCCGGCGGCTACACTGGCCAAGGCCGTGAGGCACTACACCTCACAGTGAAAGGAAAAATCGTGCCCGATACGGGAGCAGAATCGGCCACAGAGCAATTCTCCATCTCGGACGAGCGTGATGCCCGTACGGTTGAAGCCGCACTCAATGGCCTTGGGCTCGAGCCCGTATGGAAAGATTGGGACGAAGCAATTCTCAGAAAGGTATGAGGCGAAGCTCTGCTGTGATTTTGACTTTTGACTCTTGGCTCCGACATCCCGCCTGGGGCCCAAAACCATTTTCCTTATGAAAATCCTCCTAAATGGCGAGATGCGCGAATTCGAGAAGACCAAAACCATCACGGACCTTGTTTCCGCACTCAGTCTCGAGCCGAAGGTGATCCTCATCGAGCACAATGGACTTGCACTCCACCGCGTCGAATGGAGCTCCTGCATCCTCTCGGATGGCGACTGCATCGAGATTCTTCAGGTTGCTGCCGGCGGTTGATCCACCAGCGCTGCTGCCAGGTTGGATTTATCTTCTATTTCTCTGAGGCCACCGTTGGGCAGAAGAATTCCAAACCCCTCACCGTAGGCCGCACCATTCAGTACGCAGGCATTCGTTCGACATTCACGAATCTGGGCTGCACCTTTTTCAAGAGCCGCAGCTCGGTCGCCATCCAATTCGTATTTCCACCCCACAATAAAGGCCGCAGGAAACCACTCCCTCAAACGGGGCAGAATCTTTGGAGCCGGCTCAAGATGCAAAGTGAATGCCCCATCGCGCGTGGGGATTTTTTTCATCCCTGCACCACCTTCGATGGATGCAACCTGAAAATCGCAGAGCGCAGCGGCGTGAAAAATGGCATTTGGCGGAACAGGCAGGCTTTGAAACAAAGCGGCCAGTGAGTCGTTAGTTGAAAACAACCTCACGTCAACGCCGATAGGCAAAGGGAATGTGCTCCCCTCACCTCGCAGGCATACGACATCCCACCCAGCCTCCTGCAACGCTAGAGAAAGAAGCGCGCCGATTTCACCAGTCGCAAAATTCGTGATGCGACGCACTGAGTCGATCGGTGCCGAAGCCGGGCCGCAGGTGACCACGGCCAGTGGCTTGGATGAATTGAGCAAGGACGAGAGCATCAGCCTGTGAGTAAATGACACCCTCTGTGCTCTCTGTGATCAAGCCACACTCAATGCCTAAAGTGCCGAGTACCGGTGAAAACCATGGCCACACCTTTTTCGTTGGCAGCTTGAATGACCTCAGGGTCACGCACAGAACCACCGGGCTGGATGGCAGCAGTCGCTCCAGCTTCGGCAGCTGCAAGAAGACCGTCGGCAAACGGGAAAAATGCATCGCTGCAAACAACACTGCCTTTCAGCGAGAGCCCGGCCTCTTGCGCTTTCCAAACCGCGATGCGCGAAGAATCCACGCGCGACATCTGGCCTGCCCCAATTCCGAGAGTACGATCCGGTCCTGCATACACGATGGCGTTGGATTTGACATGTTTGACTACCTTCCAGCCAAACTCCATCGCGTCGATTTCCGCCTTCGTTGGCGGACGGGAGGTCACAACCTTGTGCTCGAGCTCCGGAATTTCGGCGGTGTCAGAATCTTGGACAAGCAAACCACCGAGTACACTGCGGATATCGCGTCCACTTTGGGTGAGCGGCTTGAGCACGCGCATGAGGCGGAGATTTTTCTTCTTCTGAAGCAGCGAGCGGGCCTCGGAATCAAACTCGGGGGCTATAATGACCTCGCTAAAAATTTCACAGATCGCCTTGGCCAGTGCGAGGGTGATCGGTTGGTTACAAATGATGATGCCACCGAATGGCGCCTGCTTGTCAGTGGCAAAAGCTTTTTCCCAAGCCTCGCGCAGGTCAGGGTCACTGCCGACACCACAGGGGTTCGTGTGTTTCAAAATGGCAACCGTCGGCTTGCTGAATTCGGAAATGAGGCCGGCCGCGGCGCTAATATCCAGAATGTTGTTATAGGAGAGTTCTTTTCCGTGGAGCTTCTCGAAATAGGAGCTGAAGTCGCCGTAGAGTTCGGCCTGCTGGTGCGGATTCTCGCCGTAGCGGAGACGCATTTCGAGCGGGTAATCGATACTGAATCGACCGCAGGTCTGCTGCTCGCGATTGAGGAAGGAGGAAATCATACCGTCGTAGTGCGATGTCGTGGAAAAGGCCTTGATCGCCATCCGCTCGCGCAGGACCAGTGTCGTACCGCCATTCTCTTCCTTCATGTCGGCCAATACGGCCGCGTAGTCGGAGGGATCCGTGACGACGCATACAGACTGATAGTTCTTCGAAGCACTGCGGATCATGGAGGGTCCACCGATATCGATCTGCTCGATGGCCTCGGCGAGGGTCACATTCTCGCGGGCGATAGTGGCCTCGAAAGGATAGAGATTCACCACCACGAGGTCGATCGGACGGATCCCATGCGCCTTAGCCTGCTCCTCGTGCTCCTCGTTGCCCCGGATATAAAGGAGTCCGCCATGGATTTTCGGATGCAGGGTTTTGACTCGGCCCTCGAGGATTTCGGGCGAACCGGTGAAATGAGAGACCTCGGTGGTCGGAATGCCCACAGCTTGCAGGGCCTTGGCTGTGCCCCCAGTGGAGAGAATTTCGATACCGTAGGCATGCAGCTCACGGGCAAAATCGACAATCCCGGTCTTGTCGGAAACCGAGATCAATGCGCGTTGAATTTTCATTTTTTAAAAGAGAAAAAGTTAGGGATCTCGCGCCGGGACTTCAACATCCAATCGGCACACGGAAGGGCATCAGCTCAATGTCTGGAAACTTCAAGCTAGCGAAGGAATAGACACTTCCGGTTCCACCTCGGATTGATAATCCACGCCCGGAAGACCGAAACCGAACAGGCGCAGGAAGCTCTCTTGGTAGCCGGCAAAGTCCGCGAGTTCCGAGAAATTCGAAGTCTCCACGGCATCCCAACGCTCGCTGATAACTTCCTGCACGACATCCGTCATTTCCCAGTCATCCAGACGAATCCGGCCCTCGCTGTCCGTGGCAGGCTCGGCATTCGAGAGACGGTCGCGGAAAAGGCGATCCATCTGTTCAATGCACTCCTCATGCGTGCCACCGGCTTTCATGATTTTATAAAGAAGCGAAATGTAGAGCGGCACTACGGGAATGGCCGAACTCGCCTGCGTGACGAGAGCCTTGTTCACCGAAACCCAGGCCTTGCCGCCAAGCGGAGCGAGCTTGGTGTTCAGGGACGCACAGCAACGCTCCAAATCCTGTTTCGCGCGGCCGATGGTGCCATTTTTGTAAATCGGCCAAGTAAGGACCGGGCCAATGTAAGAATAAGCCAGCGTGCGCACACCGGGTGCAAGCACTCCAGCAGCCAGCAGGTCATCCATCCACATCTCCCAATCCTCGCCACCCATCACAGCCGTGGTGTGCGCGATCTCCTCATCATTCGCAGGCTCAATCGAAATCGAATTCACCTCGCCGTTTCCGGTGTTAAGGTTTTTGTTCGTATAGGACTCACCGATTGGCTTCAGAACGGATTTGAAAACCTCGCCCGTCTTCGGGTGCGTGCGACGGGGCGAAGCAAGGCTGTAAATCACGCAATCAACTTGACCTAGGTCAGCTTTGATAGCTGCAATGACCTCCTGCTTCATGGCGTCCGAAAAGGCATCACCATTGAAAGAGCGAGCATAGAGCCCGGCGGCAGCGGCCTCGCGCTCGAAAGCAGCGGAATTATACCAACCCGCCGTTGCGGTACGCCCACCCTCGGCACCTCGCTCAAAAAACACACCCATCGTGGCGGCATTTGCGCCAAAAGCCGCCGCGATCCGCGAAGCAAGCCCGTAGCCAGTCGAACTCCCAATCACGAGAACCTTCTTAGGACCATTTGGAAAAGGCCCCCGATTTTTAACAACAGCGATCTGGTCGGCAACGTGCTTAGCACATCCCGTGGGATGGGCGGTGGTGCAGATAAAACCGCGAATCTTAGGTGAGACAATCATATCGGAACGTAGATTGAATGCTGATGCGGCTTCACTCAACGTTTTTGTTCGCGCGGAGGAGGTGGGATTGATTCCGGCTTTCAGCCTCCACCCCTAAGGGGCTTCGCTTCGCTCAGTCTTTGCCGCTACGCGGCGGTCGAACTGCGTCCTCATCCCACCCTC
>CANMQB010000038.1 GCA_947499885.1 Spartobacteria bacterium | reverse complement strand
ATGCGGAGGCCCAACTCTTTCTGCATCCTGGCAAATGAGGTGTAAAGAAGGTGCTTGCTTGCCGGCAAACAGTCAAGCCCGTATTCACAATTTTGTCTGTCCCGCATAATTTATGTCCCTCAACGAATCCATCGTCGAAGACGCCGGCCTCGAATGGTTCCTCCTTCGTTCCGCTCCGCTGAACTACGGCGGACAGGTCGGGGAGCAATGTCGCGTTGCTCCAACCCTCATCCCGGCCTTCTCCCAGCGGGAGAAGGGGAAAGAACGCGAGGCCATCCGGCGGCTGAACTCGGCCAATGCCTGCGGCAACCCTCACCCGGCCTCTCCCACGGGGAGAGGAGAGGGGGCAACTATTCGGCAATTCCGAAGAGTTCAAATTGAGAGGAAGACAAAACCATGAGCAAAAAGAAACACACCCCCGGCGGTCGTCCGAAAAAGAAAGCCGAAGTCTCCCTCGTTCGCTCGTCGGCGGCGGAATACCTCACCTTTGTGGCGGCTGGAGGCGAGTCGGAGGCCAGCGTCGAAATGCGCTACGAGGATGAAAACGTCTGGCTCACGCAGAAGATGATGGCCGCGCTTTACGATGTCTCCGTCCCCGCCATCAACCAGCACCTGAAGCGCATTTTCAGCGACAACGAACTGGAGGAAAGTTCAGTTGTTAAGCATTACTTAATAGCTGCCGCGGACGGCAAAAATTACCAGACGAAGCACTACAGCCTGCAAGCGATCATCGCCGTGGGCTTCAAGATCGAGAACGAGCGTGCCGTCCAATTCCGCAAATGGGCGAACCAGATCGTGAAGGACTACACGATCCAAGGCTGGACCATGGATTCAGAACGGCTGAAGCGAGGCGGCATCCTGACGGACGAGTTTTTCGAGCGCCAACTCGAAAAGATTCGGGAAATCCGTCTCTCTGAGCGCAAGTTCTACCAGAAAATCACGGACATCTACGCCACCGCGCTGGACTACGACCCGTCCGCCACGGCCACGAAGCGATTTTTCGCGGCAGTCCAAAACAAGATGCACTTCGCCGTGCATGGCCAGACGGCGGCTGAGGTGATCGTGGACCGCGCCGACCATCAAAAACAACACATGGGGCTGACAACTTGGGAGGCTGCGCCGAAAGGGAAAATCCAACGCTACGACGTTTCCATCGCCAAGAACTACCTCTCGGACTCCGAAATGGGCCAGATGCAGCGCATCGTCTCAGCCTACCTTGACATGGCCGAAATGCAGGCGATGAGGAAGATCCCGATGACGATGGAAGACTGGGAAAAGCGTTTGAGTGCGTTCCTCCAACTCTGGGACCGGGACATTCTACAGGACGCGGGCAAAGTGTCGGCGGAACTGGCAAAGGCCCATGTCGAGAGTGAGTTCGAGAAATACCGCATCGTGCAGGACCGACTGTTCGAGTCGGACTTTGATCAGATGATCAAGCAACTGCCCGAGAAAGGAGAAGAGCCATGAGCCTCAACGAATCCATCGTCGAAGACGCCGCCCTCGAATGGTTCGGGGAACTCGGCTATACGCTCGGACACGGGCCGCATCTCGCGCCCGGTGAACCGGCGGCGGAGCGGGATTCGTTTTCTGAGGTGGTGCTGGTGGGTCGCTTGCGCGAGGCAATCCGGCAGCTGACCCCGGCCATTCTCGATGAGGCGTTGCATGGTAGCATTCTCCATTTTCAACCTGATATTCTCACCTGACCATGCCGACGACGATTCCAAAGATTGATGCCCTGCTGACCGTCCGCTCCGAGGACGAACACTTGGAGTTCAAGGAGGCAGCGAACAACTTTCACTTTGAAGAGTTGGTGGATTACTGCGTGGCGCTGGCGAACGAAGGAGGCGGGCGGATGCTACTGGGCATCACGGACAAGCTGCCGCGCCGGGTGATCGGAACCAAAGCCTTCGAGGTGCCAGAGCGCACGGTGGCGGGTATCTACGAGCGCTTACATCTGAAGGTGACTTTTGACGAGGTGACACATCCGGCGGGCCAGCCGGTGCATTACAAGGGGCGCTACCTGATGCGGGCAGGCGAGGAACTGGTGCCAATGACTCCGGACCAGCTCAAAAAGATCATGGCCGAGGGGGAGCCAGATTGGGCTTTGAAGCCCGCGATGAAGGAATGTGATGGCGACAAGGTGGTGCAGGTGCTGGACACGCAGAGCTATTTCGACCTGCTGCATTTGCCCTACCCAGCCACGCGGGAGGCGGTGTTGGAGCGTTTCGCCAGCGAACGGCTGATCGAGCGGAGTGGCGGCGCATGGACGATCACCAATCTGGGTGCGATCCTCTTCGCGAAGAAGCTGGAGAGCTTTGACCGAATTGCACGCAAGGCTCCGCGAGTGATCGTGTATGAAGGCACGAACAAGCTGAAGACGAAGCTCGATAAACCCGGCTCGAAAGGCTACGCAGTCGGCTTTCAGGGCTTGGTGGAGTTCATCAACGGGCTGGTGCCATCCAATGAAGTGATCGAGCAAGCGCTGCGTCGGGAAGTGAAGATGTTTCCCGAGATCGCGGTGCGCGAGTTGGTGGCGAATGTGCTGATTCATCAGGACTTCACGGAATCCGGCGCGTCGGTGATGGTGGAGATTTACGACGATCGGATGGAAATCTCGAATCCAGGCAAGCCCTTCATTTCGCCCGACCGGTTCATTGATGAATACCAATCGCGGAACGAAAGACTGGCGGACCTGATGCGGCGACTGGGCATCTGTGAGGAGAAAGGCAGTGGCGTGGACAAGGTGATCCAGGCGGCAGAGGCCTTCCAATTGCCAGCGCCCGACTTCCGCGTTGGAGAGAAGCGCACTTCGGTGGTGCTGTTCGGGCACAAGGATTTCGAAGAGATGGATCGGAACGACCGCACTCGGGCCACTTACCAGCATTGCTGCCTGCGCTATGTGATGAACGAAAAGATGACGAATCAAAGCCTGAGGGAGCGCTTCCGGCTTTCGGAAAAGAAAACGGAATCCGCCTCTCGGGCCATTCGGGATGCCGTGGAGGCTGACAAGATCAAGCTGGCTGATCCGGAACAGACCTCGCTGAGGTATCGTAACTATGTGCCATTCTGGGCCTGATTTTCATTTAGACGCAAACTGCCGAATGATGACTGCCACCGCTCAAACACTTGAAAATCAGAAGTTCCGCCATTTAGGAGCAAACCGCCAACACCGATGAACCTCAACGAATCCATCGTCGAAGACGCCGCCCTCGAATGGTTCGGGGAACTCGGCTATACGCTCGGGCACGGGCCGCATCTCGCGCCCGGTGAACCGGCGGCGGAGCGGGATTCGTTTTCTGAGGTGGTGCTGGTGGGGCGCTTGCGCGAGGCCATCCGGCAGCTGAATTTTTCCATACCCGAGGAGGCACGCGAAGAGGCTCTGAGGAAAGTGCTACGGGTGGGGACGCCTGCGCTCGTCCAGACGAACCGCGCCTTTCACCGGATGCTGCGCGATGGCGTGCCGGTGGAGTATCCTCGGCCCGATGGCAGCATCGCGGGCGATCATGTGCGGCTGTTGGATTTCGACGATGTGCGGGCAAACGACTGGTTTGTCGTGAACCAATTTACGGTGATCGAAGGGCAGCATAACCGGCGGCCGGACATCGTGGTCTTCATCAACGGTCTGCCTCTGGGCCTGATCGAGCTGAAAAATGCGGTGAACGAAGAAACCGATATCTGGAGCGCCTACGCGCAGCTTCAAACCTACAAAGCGGAGATTGCCTCGCTGCTGCATTACAATGCGGCGCTGGTGGTGAGTGACGGCTTGCAGGCCCGCATGGGTTCCGTGACGGCGAACCAGGAGTGGTTCAAGGTCTGGCGCACGATTGACGGCGAGGGCGACGCGCCGAAGACGGCGCTGGAGCTGGAGGTGCTGGTGCGCGGGGTGTTCGAGCGGCAGCGGTTTCTCGATCTGCTGCACCATTTCATCGTCTTCGAGGAAGACCCGGACTCGGGAGCGCTGCACAAGATCATCGCGGGCTACCATCAGTTCCACGCGGTGAATGCGGCGGTGGAGGAAACGGTGCGCGCCAGTGGCATGACCGAGACCGGCAGCGTGCTGCGCGAGGATGCGGGCACTTACTGGTCTGGGCGTCAACACGGCGGCAAGCCGGGCGACCGCCGCGCGGGCGTGGTCTGGCACACGCAGGGCAGCGGGAAGAGTTTCTCCATGCTCTTCTTCGCTGCGCGCGTGGTGCGGCATCCGGCGATGCAAAACCCAACGCTGGTGGTGCTGACCGACCGCAACGATCTCGACGACCAGCTTTTCGGCCAGTTCCAACGCTGCGCCGACATCCTCGGCCAGACGCCAGTGCAGGCCAGCGGGCGCGAGCATCTGCGCGAGCTGCTGAACCGAGCGAGCGGCGGCGTGGTGTTCACCACCATCCATAAGTTCATGCCGGAAAAGGGCGAGGCGATGCCTGAGCTGAGCGCGCGACAGAACATTGTTGTGATCGCCGATGAAGCGCACCGCAGCCAGTATGGATTCGGCGGCAAGGTGAATACTCAGACCGGCGAGATGTCCTACGGCTTCGCCAGCAACCTGCGCGATGCCTTGCCGAATGCGTCGTTCATCGGTTTCACCGGCACGCCCATCGAGAAGACGGACGCGAATACGCGGGCGGTCTTTGGCGATTACATTTCCATCTACGACATCCAGCGGGCCGTCGCCGACAAGGCCACGGTGCCGATCTATTACGAAAGCCGCATTTCGAAGCTCAGCCTGAATGCCGCCGAGCTACCGAAGATCGACGAGGAGTTTGAAGAGATCACCGAAGGCGAGGAACTGACGAAGAAGGAAAAGCTCAAGACGAAGTGGGCCGCGCTGGAGGCGTTGGTGGGCGATCCGAAACGCATCGCGCTGGTGGCCGCCGACCTGGTGGCGCATTTCGAGAAGCGCGTGGAGGCGATGGACGGCAAGGCGATGATCGTCTGCATGAGCCGCCGCATCTGCGTGGATCTCTACAACGCGCTCATCAAGCTGCGGCCCGAGTGGGAAGCGGAGACGCTGAAAGTGGTCATGACAGGCAGCGCTGAAGATGGCCCCGATTGGCAGAAGCACATCCGCAGCAAAGATGCCCGGCGCAAACTGGCGAACCGTTTCAAGGACGCCAAGGACCCGTTCAAGATCGTGATCGTGCGCGACATGTGGCTGACCGGTTTCGACGCGCCCTGCCTGCACACGATGTATGCTGACAAGCCGATGCAGGGCCACGGCCTCATGCAGGCCATCGCCCGCGTGAACCGCGTCTTCCGCGACAAACCCGGCGGGCTGGTGGTGGATTACCTCGGCCTCGCGGATCAGCTTAAGAAGGCTCTCATCACCTACACCGAGAGCGGCGGCCAGGGGAACCCGACCTTCGACACCGCGCAAGCCATCGCCGTGATGCTGGAGAAACACGGCATCGCCTGCGACCTGATGCATGGCTTTAACTGGGACAAGTGGACGACCGGCAAACCGACCGAGCGCCTCGCGCTCATCCCTGCCGGACAGGAGCACATTCTCGAACAGGAAGACGGCAAGAAACGCTGGGTGCAGGTGGTGACGGAACTCTCCCGCGCCTTCGCCCTCTGCGCAGCGAGCGATGAAGCCACGGAGATCCGCGACGACGTGAGTTTTTTCCAAGCTTTGCAAGCCGCGCTGAACAAGCAGAGCAGCACCAACCGCAAGACGCCCGAGCAGATCGATGCCGCCATCCGCCAGCTCGTGAGCAAGGCCATCACGACCGAAGGCCAGGTAATCGACGTCTTCACCGCAGCTGGATTGCCCAAGCCAGATATTTCGATTTTGAGCGACCAATTCCTCGCAGAAGTGCGCGGCCTCAAGCACAAGAACGTCGCCGCTGAGCTGCTGGAGAAGCTGCTCAAGGATGAACTCAAAGTCCGCTCCAAGCGCAACCTCGTGCAGAGCCAGATCTTCAGCGAGAAGCTCAAGAAGACCCTCAACGCCTACCATAACCGCGCCATCAGCACGATGGAGGTCATCGAAGAGCTGATCAAACTCGCCAAGGACCTCGACGCCGCCACCAAGCGCGGCGAAGACATGGGGCTGACAGATGATGAAGTCGCCTTCTACGATGCGCTCGCCTCCAACGACAGCGCCGTGAAAGCAATGGGCGACGATAAACTGAAGCTGATCGCGGCGGAGTTAATTACCCAAGTGAAGAAGAGCGTGACCATCGATTGGACGCTGCGCGAAAGCGCCCGCGCCAAAATCAAAGTGATGGTGAAACGCATCCTCAACAAACACGGCTACCCGCCGGATTTGCAGGAAGAGGCTGTCCGAACAGTTCTTCAACAGGCCGAATTGCTCTGTGCGGATTTTTTCTGAACATCTCTCTAAGGTTGTGCAAGCTCGGAGTCATCTACCGGGGCGACAGAGCCATTGAAAAACCAAGCCAGGCGCTTGGGTGTGTGGACTGGCTTCGGAGGTGTGTTTGTCGCCCATGAGGCGCTAGTGACGCGGGGGTGGAGGGCGTCGGCGTCGGAGAATCCCCAGGCTTGCGAGGGAATGGCGGCGAGCTTGAGCGGTTGGCTGGACAGGGGCGATGCCAGGTTTCCCCACGGAATGAGTATCTGGTCGCCATCGCGGACGCTCATGTTGAGCACATAGGTTCTCGCGGAATCCAAGAACGACGCGTTGACAGCCTTGCGGTAGGCGGGCGGGACGAAGAGGGCTTCGACTTTTGGCGCGGCGGGAGCGGGAATGCCGAGATAGGGAGCCAAGTCACGCACGAGCCGTCCGCTGCGTGCAGGGTCAAATTGCGCCATTTGCCCGGGCCAGAGCGGGCCGGGGAGCTTGCCATCGTTGTCAGCGGCGAAAAGTGTGACGCCTGTCCCGATCTGTCGCATGTTGGAGATGGCCCTGGAGCGGTCGGAGGAGGCGCCAAGTTTTGAGAGGCCGCCCAGCGAGAGCGCTGCAAGAATGGCGATCACGGCCAAGACAACGAGCAACTCCACGAGTGTGAAGCCTCCGCGCAGCGTTCTCACTCGGCCGGCACCAACCTCACGATGCGGTCGGGTTGGTTGAGAACGATGTAAAGAAAGCCATCGGGTCCGGTGCGCACATCGCGGATGCGGCCGAGACCGGAAAGCAAAATCTCATCGGCAACGACTTTTCTATCTTGGACCCGAATGCGGTGAAGTTCTCCGCGCAGGCCGCCAGCGAAGAAGTCGTATTTCCAACCGGGAAATTTATCGCCGGTGTAGCAGGTGAGGCCGCAGGCTGCGATTGAGGGCGTCCACTGCACGAGTGGTTGCTCCATGCCTTCCTTTTCCGTGAGCCCGGTCAGGGGCGATCCGTCGTAGTTCATGCCGTGCGAAATGACCGGCCAGCCGTAATTTGCACCTTTGCAAATGAGGTTGAACTCGTCGCCTCCGCGTGGGCCGTGTTCGGTGGCGTAGATGGCATGGTCGCGTGGGTCGATGGCGAGGCCCTGTGGATTCCGATGTCCGTAGCTCCAAATGCCGGGAATGGCATTTTTGTCTGTAGCGAACGGATTGTCCTGCGGGATACTGCCATCTGGAAAAACACGGTATATCTTTCCATTCGGGCGGGTGAGGTCTTGCACTTCCATTTTCCCGCCGCGCTCGCCGACTATGAAATAGAGATACCCGCTATCGAAAGCCATGCGCGTCCCGAAATGTTGTCCGGCAGGTGTGTAAAAATTCGGCGCTGCCTGAAATATAACCTCCTCGTCACTCCATGCATGATCGCGAATCCTCCCACGCACGATCTTGAGCATGGAGCGCATTTTCTCGCCTTCGAGCGGATCTGAAAAAGCCAAGTAGATCCATCCATCAAGCGCGAAGTCTGGGGATACGGCGACATCCAGCATTCCGCCCTGACCCAACTCGACAGCGCGTGGCGTTGCTGCGACCGGCTCAGGAAGAAGGTTTCCATCGGCATCGATGACACGGAGTGTACCCGGGCGTTCGGTTACGAGACAGCGTCCATCGGGAAGAAAAGCCAGGCTCCATGGGGTTTTCAGACCGCCATCAATGACGGTTTCGACTTTGTAGCTGTGCTCCTGGGATTTGACGGAGCCCTTTTTTGGCTGGGGAGGTGGCGAAGCCTGAGTTTTGGCGGTCTTTTCCTTTTCCCTGAGAAAGACAACCAGTGAGCGAATTTGTTCTGGCGAGAGGGTCTGCTCAAATCCAGGCATGCCGAGATCCTGCACGCCTTGGGAAATACTGCGGGCCATTTCTGCATCGCTGCCGCCATGCTTCCAGAGACCGTCTGATAGGCTTCCGCCCATGCCACCATCGGCATTGCTCCCATGGCAGGACGCGCAGTTTTCAAGGTAGAGATCGTTTGCCCTGTCCGGCCTCGCGAGTAGAGTGCTCGCGAGCGCGAGGTATGTGGCGAAGCACGCTGCGCGACCGGATTTCATGGCAGGAACGAAGCACTAACCTCCCGCGATGGCAGGAACGATGCTGATTTCGTCGCCTTCTTTCAATGGAGTGGCTTTTTCCTCGAGGAAGCGGATGTCTTCATCGTTGACGAAGATATTCACGAAGCGGCGAACGTTTCCGCTCTCATCGCAAATACGCTCGAAGAGGCCGGGGTAGGCGGTGTTGAGGTTCGTGAGGACCTCGCCGATATTCGCGCCGGTGGCGGGGACGAGTTCCTGCTCATTCGTGAGCTTGCGGAGGGGGGCTGGGATGCGGACTTGGATGGGCATTTTAGTTGTTAGTTTGAAGTTTTCAGCTGTGGGGTGAAGGGAGGTTTTAGTTTTGAGTCTGTAAGACCGCTGCATCGTTGGCGATGAGGGCTTCGAATTCGCGAAGGCTGGGATTGATGACGCGGGGCTCTCCACAGTGGCCGTGGATGGCTTCTTGAGTTTTGAGGCCGTGGCCAGTGATGCAAAGCACGATGCTCTCGTTGCGCGGGATTTTTCCGCTTTCGATGAGCTTGCGCGCACAGGCGACCGTGACACCGCCTGCGGTCTCGGCGAAAATGCCGGCGTATTCTGCGAGTTCGCGGATGCCTTGGATGACTTCTTCGTCGGTGCAATCGTCGGCGCTTCCACCTGTCTCATTCATGCTACGGATCGCGTAGTAGCCATCAGCTGGAGTTCCGATAGCGAGGGATTTCACAATCGTATCGGGTTTTGAGACCGGCTTGACGATGTCACTATTTTTTTTCTTCGCTTCGGCGATCGGCGAACATCCGCTGGCTTGTGCGCCATGGACTGAGAAGGGTTGTTCCTCGAGGATGCCGACTTTGATAAATTCCTTATAGGCTTTGTGGATTTTGGTGAGAAGCGAGCCGCTGGCCATTGGGATCACGGTGTGGCGCGGGAGCTTCCAGCCGAGTTGCTCGGCGATTTCGAAGCCCATGCTCTTGGAACCCTCGGCGTAGTAGGGGCGGAGGTTCACATTCACAAAACCCCATCCGTATTTTCCAGCGATCTCGGAGCAAAGGCGGTTCACTTGATCGTAGGCGCCTTCGATGCCGATGACTTGGGTGCCATAGACAAGGGAACCGACGATTTTGCTTTTCTCTAAATTTGCGGGAATGAGGACGTAGCTGGTGAGGCCGGCAGCAGCAGCATTTGCGGCCACCGAGTTGGCGAGGTTGCCTGTGGAGGCGCAGGCTACGATTTTAAAGCCGAGTTCGCAGGCCCGGCTGAGGGCGACTGATACGACGCGGTCTTTGAACGAGAGGGTGGGGTAGTTGACCGTATCATTTTTGATATAAAGCTCATCGACACCGAGGTGTTTGGCGAGGCGGTCAGCCCGAACGAGCGGGGTGAATCCAACTTGAGCCCCCACGGTTGGGGAGCCGTCGATCGGCAGCAACTCGCGGTAGCGCCACATGGTCTGCGGACGTGAGGCAATGACATCGCGATTGATGTGTTTTGCGATGAGATCGTAGTCGTAGGCTGCTTCGAGGGGGCCAAAATCAAATTCGCAAATGTGAATCGCTTCTTTTGGGTACAGGCGTCCGCACTCCCGGCATTTCAGGTTCGAAAAGAATGTCTGTTGTTCGCTCATGGATGGATTTTCTTTTCTCAACGAGAGCGGACGAGCGATGGGACACCTGCGGATTAGCTAATGTCCTTCTCATCTTTCCCAGGTTATCACTTTCGTAATTTCCCAAGCTGGATTTGGCACCTAGGCCTGGGTGAGATGTCTCCATCACACTTCAGCGGTTGCCGTGGCTTCACAGGGCCAGTCCCTCTGCCACTCTCGATAAGATACACCCTATCTTGCGATGGAGCGTCGCGTCGTCAAGGAGAAACTTTTTGGGTGCCTGCTTTTCTCATCGCAGGGCGGGTGGGTAGGGTGTTGATTGGAGGCTGTCATTAATAAAGCTCCGTGGACCTTTCGCTCTACCAGAATCCTGAATTTTCCAGAGGTGCTCCTTTTTGGAAGGAAGTGCTGTGGTGGTTTGCACGAACAATTTTTTTTGAGCCATGGTTTCCCCAACCATCACGCTTGCGTTGCGCGGTGCTTCGAGCCTTCGGAGCCAAGATCGGGCGCGGTGTGGTGATCCGCTCACAGGTGAACATCAATTTCCCTTGGCGGTTGGAAATCGGCGACCATGTGTGGATCGGCGAAGAGGTCATGATTCTCAGCCTCGACCGAGTACGGATCGAATCCCATGTGTGCATCTCTCAGCGGGCCTTCCTTTGCACGGGCTCCCACAAATTTAAAAAGGAAACCTTCGATCTTGTGACCAAGCCCATAGTCGTGGAGGAGGGCTGTTGGATCGCCGCTGGAGCCTTCATCGGGCCCGGTGTCACGCTGCGCCGCAATACCGTTTGTGCAGCTGGGGCCGTGGTCATGAGGGACGCGGGGCCAGATGCGGTTGTGGCGGGAAATCCTGCTGCTGTGCGTGAGGCCTGATTTGCGGCTTTGCAGGAGCGGTTGAAACAGGCAGAATCTGGCGATGGTTTTGAGCAATTCGATTCAACGGAGGTGTGTCGCGTGATGCAGGCCCTGCCGGGGTTCCGGGATTTTTACCCTGAGGATTGCGCGCGTCGCAACCACATCGTGTCCATCTGGCGAAAGGTCGCGAAGCGCTATGGGTTTGTGGAATTCGACGGCCCTGTGCTCGAAAGCACCGATCTCTATCGCAAGAAAAACGAGGAGGGAGCCGAGATTCTCGAGCAGCTTTATTCTTTCGCCGACCGCGGTGGACGTGAGATTGCCCTGCGTCCCGAGATGACGCCCACCCTCGCGCGTATGGTCGCCGCTCGCGAGAAGCACTATCGCAAGCCGATGAAGTGGTTTTGCGTATCGAATTTCTTCCGCCACGAACGCCAGCAAAAAGGTCGCCTGCGTGAGTTTTTGCAGTTCAATGCCGACATCATCGGTGAGAGTTCGCCACAAGCGGATGCGGAAACCATCGCGCTGGCGATCGATCTGATGCGCGCCTTTGGTTTTACGGCGGAGAACTTCGTTGTCCGTTTGAGCGATCGCAAGGCTTGGATGGACTTTCTGGCATCTCGCGGCTGTGACGACGCCGCTTGCCGCATCGCGCTCGCCTGCGCAGACAAGCTTGAGCGCGAACCGGAGGAGAAGCTCAATTCCAAGTTGGCACCGACCGGTCTCACTGTTGCCGACCTGAAGGGCTTTATTGCGGCAGGCAGTCCCGAGGCATTTGCTCCCGTCATGGACGCCCTCGCCGCGCGCGGGCTTACGGGTTTTGTTCAGCCCGACCTCTCGATCGTTCGCGGCCTTGCTTATTACACCGGGGTGGTCTTCGAAATCTTCGATCGCTCAAAAAATCTCCGCGCCTTGGCCGGTGGCGGACGCTACGACGGGCTCATCAAGGGGCTGAGTGACGGCAGCGTGGATCTCCCGGCGATCGGATTCGGCATGGGCGATGTCGTGCTTGGCCACCTCATTGATGAGACCCCCGCTGCAAGTTCGCTGCTGCAATCGGCACTCGCGGCTTCATGCGACGTCTATGTCATCATCGCAGACGAATCCAAGCGCTCCGAGGCGCTCCACATCATCCAATCCTGCCGCGAGCTTGGTCTCACGACCGACTTCCCGCTCAAGTCCTCCAAAATCGGCAAACAATTTCAAGAAGCCGAAAATCTTGGAGCCTCCCATGCCGTCGTGGTCGGCCAAGAATGGCCGCTCGTAAAACTCAAACACCTCGCCACCCGCGCCGAAGAAACCCTCGAACACACCGCACTGGCTTCGAAACTTAAAACTCAATTTAAAACCTAAAACTCTCATGTCCTACCGCACTCACCATTGCAACGCCCTGCGCTCCGAACATTCCGGCCAAGAAGTCACTCTCTGTGGATGGGTTTCCTCTCGTCGCGACCATGGTGGCCTCATTTTTATAGACCTCCGCGACCGCGAGGGCGTGACGCAGGTCGTCTTCCGTCCTGAGGAGCAAGCCGAGGCGTCTAAAAAATCCCATGAACTCCGCAGTGAAGATGTGATCCGAGTGGCAGGCAAAGTCTCTCCTCGCCTTGCTGGGACTGAGAACGCGAAGCTCGGCACGGGCGCGATCGAAGTCGTCGCCTCCGCGCTCGACATCCTGAACCCCGCCGAAGTGCTGCCATTCCAGCTGGACGACAAGGTTTCGAACGAGGACCTCCGGCTCACCTACCGCTACCTCGATTTGCGTCGAGAGCAAATGAGCCGCAACCTGCGCCTCCGCCACCGCGTGGTTAAGACCATGCGCGATGTGATGGACTCCGAGGGCTTCCTCGAAATCGAAACTCCGATCCTCTCCAAGAGCACACCCGAAGGTGCCCGCGACTTTCTCGTGCCATCCCGCCTCACTCCAGGTTCCTTCTACGCCCTCCCGCAGGCTCCGCAGCAATACAAGCAACTCCTCATGGTCGCCGGTGTGGAAAAGTATTTCCAGATCGCCCGCTGTTTCCGCGATGAAGACCTCCGCGCGGACCGTCAGCCCGAGTTCACTCAGCTCGATGTCGAAGCCTCGTTCGTCACACAGGACGACATCCTCGGCCTCATGGAAAAGCTTCTCGCCACCGTCTTCCGTGAAACCAAGGGCATTGAAATTCCCACGCCCTTCCCGCGTTTGACCTACAAGGATGCGATGGACCGATTTGGCAGTGACAAGCCCGACACGCGCTTCGGCATGGAAATCACCGACCTTGGCGACATCTTCCGCGACACACAGTTCAAGGTCTTCCGCGGCGCTCTCGATGGCGGTGGCGTGGTCAAAGCCATCAATGCCTCAGGTCTTGCCTGCATCACCACCGGCCAGATTGAAAGCCTCACCGAACTCGCCAAACAAGCCGGTGCCAAAGGCCTCGCTTTTATCAAAGTCGAAAACGGCGAATGGAAATCCCCGATTGTCAAATTCTTCACCGACGCTGAAAAATCCGCCCTCACCGAGCGCCTCGCCATCAAGGAAGGTGACCTCATTTTGTTCGGGGCCGACACGTGGGAGACCGCCTGCGAGACTCTTGGCAGGGTGCGCCTGCGCGTCGCCGAAATGCTCGATACGCTCAAGGGTTCGACCGCTTTGAACTTCCTCTGGGTCGTTGATTTTCCGCTCCTCGCCTGGAACGAAGAAGAGCAAAAATGGAACGCCGTCCACCACCCATTTACTCGCCCTTGTGCCGATGATGCCGCCCTTCTCGAGTCTGGCGAATACGGCAAAATCCGCGCCGTGGCTTACGATGTCGTTCTCAATGGCGTTGAAATCGGCGGTGGAAGCCTCCGAATCCACGAGTCCGACCTGCAATCCAAGATGTTTTCCGTCCTCGGCGTCAACGAGGAGAAACAACAACTCCTCTTCGGCCACATTCTCAAAGCCTTCAAATTCGGCGCTCCTCCCCATGGCGGCATCGCCCTTGGATTGGATCGCTTGGTCATGCTCATCGCCGGCGAAGATAGCATTCGCGACGTCATCGCTTTCCCCAAAAACAATCGCGGCGTGGAAATGATGACCAGCTCGCCCGCCGAAGCCGATTTCAAGCAACTCCGCGAACTCTCCATTCAAAGTACGGTAAAAAAACCGAGCTAATCACCAGAGCTCCCAAGCCGGAGGCCTCATCGAGGAAAGAATGGGCAGTGAGGGGATCGAACCCCCGACCAATAGTGTGTAAAACTACCGCTCTACCGCTGAGCTAACTGCCCGGATTTTTGGTCGAACTTCGCAACTGATCGATAGGCAGACCAGCCACCATTGTATGATTCTCGAAGACCGAGCTGCAATAAATTTCGCATCTTAAAACACCTCGGAGTCGACTAGTAGCCATTAAACGGGACTAAGGAGGCGCTCAGAAATAACTGTCGTGTTTATGGAAAAATTGAGTAGTTCCATTCGCCATGAAATTCCTCGCGGGTGATCTTGATGGCAGACATCTCTTCATCGCTCACCTTCTGCTTGGTCGGATA
>CANMQB010000037.1 GCA_947499885.1 Spartobacteria bacterium | reverse complement strand
TTCCGGACTCTCTCGCGCTGCTGATTTCATCGAGGAGTTTTTTTCACGGTCTGGATTCAGCGTTTCGCGCCAGACTTTCCAAGTCGATCGCTTTGATTGCCACAACCTCGAAGCCGTGCCTCGCGACTTTTGCGGACTTCAGGAACCCCACTGGATTCTCGGTGCGCACTATGACTCGGCTCCGGGCACCTTTGGAGCGGACGACAACATATCAGCCGTAGCCATCCTTCTAGAAACCGCTCGCCTCCTTGCGCAATCGCCCAACCCACCGAGGAACATCCGCTTCGTTGCCTACACAAACGAAGAGCCTCCCCATTTCATGAATGAGGCGATGGGGAGTCGCGTCCATGCCACATCCTGCCGAAAAAACGGCGACAACCTCCAAGGTATGATCTGCCTCGAAAGCCTCGGCTATTTCACAGACAAGCCCGGTTCGCAGGAGTTGCCCACGCTTTACGGCATGCCCGAGAACGCAGATGATCTCATGCGCTCAAGAGGAATTATCCCAACCACTGGCAACTACATAGCGATCGTTGGCGACAAATCCTCGGAGGCACTTCTTGCGCGCTTTGACGCTGGATTTTCACCCGGACTTTCAATGCCCGCGCTCCCAGTCGTCATGCCCGAAATGCGATTCTCCGACCACCTCTGTTACTGGGACGAGGGCTTCCCCGCCTTGATGCTCACCGATACCGCCCTCTTCCGAAATCCCAACTACCACAAGCATACCGACACCGTGGACACGTTAGATTTCAAGGCCATGGCATCGATCACCGAGAACTTGGTATATGTCTTGGCCCGATTTGCAGGAATTTCCCCCTCGCCCGGATAATCCCCTTTGCTAAATTCTGCTCCATGCAAGCGATAGTCATCAGATTGTCTGACCTCACTTGTCTTTCCTCGGAAGACCTCTCTGGTGCTTGCTCTCAGGCCGAGCTGGGTGAAAAAATCATCAAGCAATTTGCGTTTTTAACTGGAGATATCCGCGTCACGATTACCGATGGCACAGCCCGTATCGAATATCGTCAACCAGCCACAGAAAAAATAAGCGAGCCTCAACGATTGTCTGAGCAAGGCGCTCAGAAGGCCAAGAGCGGCGACTTTCCACAGGCACTCCATCTTTTCACACAAGCCGTCGCTGCGAATCCTGCCCTGCCCGTGGCGCGCCGCGACCTTGCCATGCTCCACTATGAACTCGGCGATTTGTCGGCAGCCAAGGATCAGCTCATCGATGCCCTGCGACTCGCTCCCGATGATGCTTGGAGCTATGTCGTGCTGGGGAATATTTTCACCCGCGAGCAGGATTGGGATTCCGCCATCCGCTTTTTCACCAAGGCGCTTGATCTGAAACCCGGCGATCCCTACGCGCTCAACGGCCTTGGAGCTGCATCTGCCAAGAGCGGAGACGAGGCCAGCGCCATGCAGCATTTCGAGGAAGCGATTGAGGCCAATCCTCACTTCCCCGAGCCACGATTTGGAAAAGCCCTCCTGCTGAAAAATCAAGGCAACCTCGATGCCGCTGCCGAGGCCCTCGAATCCTTGCTCCCGAGCAAGATACCGGCATGGATTTGAACGAGCCGTGGATTACTGCTTTGAAGTTGTTTAATGCGAAAAATCGTTCTTAAGAATACTAAAAATCAATACTTTATACTGATATCTGATAAATAAAATATGAATCAATACTTTCTCCAAGCAAAAGACGGGCAAAAGCTGCAAGGCCGCTTCCTCGAACTGCGAAAAGAACTATCCATTCTGGATTGGATAACCCATGGAAGCGTGACACCCAATCACCCAGGCAACTGAAGATGGACACCAAAGGTCAAAGCGAAAACCGTCACCTTGTCGCTCTCTCAGGAGCAAGCAGACATCTTCAAAGTGGCTATCGCCGCCAACAGGAGGGCCGAATCCATCCTCAACAAAATGCGTTCTATTAGCCAAGAAATTCTTCTCAACTCCGCTCCCGGAATCCGTAAAAAATCAAGCCGCAAAATCATCCCAAAAGGGTCTTAACTTAGCGCCATTCTTGTCTGACCCCCATTTTCCATAGTGTGTGAGGGATGACTTGGGCCAACTCGGGAGTGGGTCATGCAAAGGCTGAACGGAAGATGACAAGAGTTTCGGGTGAGAATCGGTGGGTAGCGTTGCAACCAATATTTTGCAAGTGGAGAGTCCACGTTTTTTCGGATTCGATCTCGTGTGCCGAAAGAGCGAATGGTGCAATGATGGTATTGGTGTTTCGGGCTCCCTCTGGGGTAACGATCTTCTTCCGCAGCCATTGGCGAATTGCGATACCGGAGACGATGCTCAGGCAAACTGCACCGAGAGCTGGCAGTGCTCCCGCAGCAGCAACCCCACCAAGGAGATTTCCAACCAAACTTACAGTCGAGGCGCTCGCAATTCCGACGGTTCCATGTTCCATGAGTTTTCGGGTATCCCCTCTCGAGCGCAGGTTTTTGATCGCAAATCCCAAAGCAACGCAGGCGGCAATCATTGATATGGGATTCGCGGCCAAAATCGAGGCGATCCCACAGCCGCCGGCAATTTCTGCGAGGATTCGAATGTCGGCAGCTCGGATGCCAAGCACTACGCCGATAGCAGCAAGTCCTCCGCCAAGGAGTTCTATTCCGTTTATTTGAAGCAAATCAGCTTGCCACAGGCGGGAAATTCCGAGGTTATCGGCAATCCAATCTGAAGAAGCCGAGTAACTCTGTGGATCTAGCGAGACGACGGGAAGTCCCATTTTGGAGAAAAGATCTTTGGCGAGGTGGTGCGCTGTGCCAAGCACCTCAGCCGCGAATGAATCATTTGGATAGGCAGAATGGGCTGCGCGAAATGCACCAACTAAGTCGTGCTGACCATCGACCAAGTGATGAAGCCGGGATCCTCCTGTGCCCTGCGCCAGATAAACCGAATCAATCGCTTTATCGTATGCGTTCGTATTCGGGGTGTTGATAGCACGCGCAATGACATCCTCAAAGGCGTGGCCGGAGTTTGATGCGTCTGACGCATTCGCTGCCACACCCGAAAATGCGGCACGTTGCCTTGGAGATAGATCAAGAATCTTGTCCATGCTACAACTCATTGGGAAGCTCCCAGAAATAGCCAAACCAAACGCCTCCAGAAGGATTTCCAAGAACGATGATTGAGTTCCTGAGCAATGTTCAGGATTGCGAGGTGCCGGGATGGTTCCGACTGGAGGGCGCGAAGGAGGTTTTGCGTCCGTTCGGTTTCTTTCCGGGCATCCTCGAGTTGCTGTGAGCAGGTGGCGACCTTGGCCAAGATTGCATCGCGCTGCGAAGCCAGGGCAGCGACACCACTGTCCGTTTGCTTTTTTGCTTCCTCAATGATCGCCTCAACAATGCAGTGTTGCTGTTTTGTTTGAGCAGCCATCGCATCTTCTGCGGATTGCCTGAATCTGGATTCCGCTGTTGCAGTTTCTTTCTTCAGAGTATCAATGGAATCTGCAACTCTCGACGCATCAGCTTCAATTGTTGTGACCTTGCCGGCCAAGGTGTTGTGTTTGCTGAGTAGATCTTCGGACACTTGTGCCATCCACTCTTTTGTCGAGGCCGCGTAAGATTCGATTTCTTTCGCTGCGCCGTAAAAACTGTTGATCTGGCCATCGATGAGCGGAGCAATTTCGCGAGCAATGTTTTGGGAAATATTCTTGCGGTATTGCTCCAGACTCTCCTGGGCCTCGGCAAGCCGGGAGATTTGTTCTCTTAACTCGCCAGTTGTTCGATCCAGCTTATTGTGGCTGTTGTCGATAAGGTCATTGAGATGGCGATCCGTGCTAGCCAGGTCTCTTTCGAATTCGCTTTTTCCGGCGGTTACACCTTGCTGAAGTTCTTCCAATTTGCGCCGCAAGGCAGAGAACTCACTCCAAGATGGAACTTCTGCATCGACGCCGATCCCCATCCAATGCTTCTCGAGTTTAACTTTTTCCGATGACATTTACTTGTTTGAGCTAACCGACGCTTCCGATTGAAGGACGCGAAGGAGGCTCTGCGCCCGTTCGGTTTCTATCCGCGCATCCTCGAGCCGCTGTGAGCAGGTGGCAACCTTTTCCATGATCGCATCGCGCTGCGAATCGAGTGCAACGACGCAACTCGCCATTTGCTTTTTTGCTTCCTCAATGATCGCCTCAACAATGCATTTTTGTTGTTTTGAATGAGCAAGCATCGCGTCTTCCACGGACTGTCTAAATTTGGATTGCTCTGTTGCGGCCTGAATCTTTTCGACCTTGTCAGCTAAAGTTTGGTGTTTCCTATGGAGATCTTCGGACAATTGGGCCATCGACTCTTTTGTCGAAGTCGCACAAGATTCGATTTCTTTCGCCGCGCTGTAAAATCTGTTGATCTGACCTTCGATGAGCGGAACAATCTCGCGTGCAATGTTTTGGGCTATTCTCTCGCGGTATTGCTTGAGACTCTCTTGAGACTCAGCAAGCCCGGAGATTTGTTTGCTTAACCGGCCAGTTGTTCTATCCAGCTCATTGTGACTGTCGATAACATCGTTGAGATGGCGATCCGTGCTGGCCAGACTCCTTTCTAATTCGCTATTTCCGGCAGTTAGAATCTGCTGAATTTCTTTCAATTTGCGCCGCAAGGCCAAAAATTCACTCCAAGATGGAACTTCCGCATCGACGCCGAATCCCATGACTTTCTTGAGTTTAACTTTTCCCGATTCCATTTGCTTGTTATGCGTTACCCGACGCTCGAGCGATGCGCGCGGCAAGGATTTGGTGAAAAAGTCCGCTCGGTTTAAAAAAATCGGCCCCGCTACCGAACAGATACTGGTAAACGGCATCAAACTGGCTTCGCGAGTAGGCGTGCACAAGGTCGCTGTCTTCCGGGTAGCTGTCTTTGTAGGACCGTCGGATCTGGGCCTCCTTCCAATCATCAGTTTCGAGGGTTTTTCTGCCAGCGGCAGCCCATGCAAGATTGGTATTGAAGTCTTTAAGAGGCGGAGTCGGCAGATGATTTTCCACCCAAGCCAGAATCGCGTTCGTGACTTTGCAGCGTCGGGATTTTTCCGGATTGTCCCGGTCTGAATCCACGCTTGGGGATTTACTATTTAACAACAGAAAAAATGGCACCCCCAGCTCGGCGATATTGACAAGTGCTGACTGTTCGGCTGAATCCAAGATGGAATCGGTCATTTTTACAAAGGCAACGACATCGGCGATCATAAGCGCTTCTTGACATGCTGAGTTATGATCTTCTCTTGCGTTGACTCCGGGGGTGTCCCATACCATCCAAGTGCCACAGGCCGATGGGTAACTGGTTGCTTTGCCAGTTGTCGGTTCCGTGCCGTCGCCTACCGGACAATTCGCTCCCGGCACGGCCAGTCGCACGAAGGTGGACTTTCCCTGCTGGAACTTCCCAAGAAGGACACAATGGATTCGCGCAGGATCAGGCTTTGCTACCTGCGATTCAGTTGAAGAGGAAATGTGAGTAGAACGCCTGCCCATACCGATCAGCTTCGGTCTGCGGTGAATTGGGCGTCCAACGCCGCTTTGAACTCCTTCATACGGTGCCGCAACGGAACGAATTTCGTCTCCCGCACCAGTCTTGCTTCTTCCGCCAATTGCTGGCGATCGTGCTCGGCGAGATTGAATGCTGCCTGTGCTTCTTTTTTTCGTTGCTCAAAAACTCTTCGAGGGTGATGAATGACTTTCTTATTTACATGGTCTACAATGTCTTGTAGGTGTCGCTCGATAGCGGTTGCGGCATTTTCGGAAATAGCCCCAGCCAGTTCGGGAAACTTCTTCCCTAAATCGGCTCTCAATTTATTGTGATCCGTATCGAGATAAGCCTTCCATTTCGGGAAAGCTATAGCAATCAATGGAATAAGTATAGCCAATACTGGCAAGGCAAGTAAAGTTAATGCAATAATTATAGCAAGCACAATCCCGATAATGGCTATACCACCAACAACAATGCCTGCTTGGAATTGGTCATCGACGGCCTGCAGCACCTCACTTTCCAGTTGATTTATCTGCACGGTTCCGAAGGCGTCAAATGTCCGCGTTGTTTTGAAGATAATATTTCTTAGGAGGGGAAGGTCATGTTCAGCAACTGCCTGCCTCCAATATCGCTCCATGTCACGCAGCAGAGTCTCCAGGTGACGATTAACAGAAGTATTGTAATAAATTTCTCGTCCTTCTTTGACCTCAACAACCCAGAGACGCACTCTTTCTTTAAGCCAGTCCTCAAAAGCTTTTTTGCATTGAGCAACAATTTCTTCTGAGATTTCTTTTTTCCTGTCAGAGAATATTGAAAATAAATGCTCTAGTTTGCCTATCTGTTCTAGCTTGCGTTTTACTTTTTCAACGAGACCAGAAATACATTCATCCTGACCATTGATGATAAAATCCCGAAGGGACTGGCTTAAAGCTCTAACGGTATCTTTATCTCCAAAACGCGATAAGCCATCTCTCGCTTGGCTTTCAAAAACGCTGAGAACCGTCTCTGCCTCAATAAATTGCGATTCGCAGTCCTCTTTTTTTTGTTTTGCGGTGTCCTCCTCCGCTTGCAGGTTCCCCTCCGTTTCCTTCAGTGTATCAGCCGCTTTTTGAGCGTTGTTTCCCAAAATACCCATAGCGCGGTTGTTGAGGACGAAGCCTTGAACTTTGTCCAGAAGCATCGGAAAACGGGACGTTTCATTGCAGATTTTTACTAACTGCGCATCATCGGGAGGATCAGCGAAATCAGTTCCTCTGTAATTCTCGCTCATTTTTTCCACGCGTCGTCGAATTCTTCGGGCGATCGTGGACGGCGGAAAAGGCTGAGGGGGGTCACAATCCGGATTCCGGACATCTGCATCAAGGGCAGCGATGGTATCTGGGTCCAAACCTGGAGTTTCGCCTGGGAGGCTGGGCAGGAGCCGTTCGAGTTGCTTCCCGTGAAGTGCCAGCAGGGCAGAAAATGGTTGGAAGCGTTCTTCTGCAAAAGGGTTCCCATTACTCTGGAGGATCGACAGAGTCGCTTTGGCAACTTTTTCCGCCTGCTTCCATTGCAAATTCTTGTTGTTTGGAGCGAGAAAAACTCGACTTGCGGCAGAGGCCAGTTTCGACAACTGAGTGAGTTCGGATAAGTTTAAAGATTTGTCCCCTGAGACCAAGTAAAACACAGCATCGGCATTCGATATCGCCTCTTGGGCTACTAAATTATCCCACGCACTGACGCCGAGGCCCGGGCAGTCCACGATCGAGCATCCCAGCTTTGCCAACTCTGGGGCATGGATGCGCAGGCAGATTTCTTTGACAAAGGCGAAGCTGACTTCCGAAGGCTGGAATTGGTCTGGATTTTCGCGCGTCCACCGCTCCTCCCAATCCTCCGGGAAAACAATGAGCTTTCGGACTCCTGCAAGCGAAATGCGATTATTGTTCAGTTGCTCGCGGATTTCAGCTTGCCCGTAGAAGTGAGCAGCAATCAGGGCATAGCGGATTTGATCGAGAATTTCGGGATCAATGCCAAGAAAAGAGTTCTTCTTATTCTGCAAGACCTCCTGTGCTTTCTCCCAGATGCGAGTGCGCCCCTCGATAGTTTCCGGGTTAAAGGTATCGAGGAGATTAGCCAGCCTCTGGCTTGGATTGATTGTGTTGGCAGCATCTATTTGGCCTTCGGCTTCGGTGAGGCTTGGAGACACGCGAAGCAAGTCCGAGAATCCCATAAGGATTTCCTCGGGAGTCCTCCACGTCACCAACGCATGTTCCGATTCGTTTGGATCGGACAAGGGAACGGCCCGCACGATGCAGCCACTCGTCTTGATGCCGCCGAAGTTTTTCCCCCGAGGACTCAGCTCTCGGCCATTCCCTGCCAGGAGATTGAAAGTGGTCGATTTCCCCCCCTGAAATTCGCCGACGAGGGTGAAGACGAATTCGTTCTCGAGAAGCTTGGTTCGGGCCTGAGCAATGCGTTCGGCACTTTCGGGAAGCAACCTCGGCAGCCCTGTCGCCTCTTCAAGAAGTGACGCCAAATGGTCACGGTATTGCCAGTATTGTTCGGGAGTGATAGGTGACTGCATTTGGAATTCCTCAGTTTGCTGTTTGGGCCTGTGCGATGAGCGGGCTGAGGCTCGCGGCGGCGGTTTCCAGGGCGGCAGCACGATTTTGGTCGCCCTGCTGAGAGGCTCGCTCCAGGGGCCCCAGAACCGCCCTACGCTGCTGGGCTTGGGCCTCCTCCCATGCTGCCTGCAGCCTCGACCTCGTCTCCTCGATGTTCGAGTCGATTTGCTCTCCGATGGAGCGTTGGACGCCAATGAACTGCTCTTGGAGCATTTTTTGCACGGCTCCGACAAGCAGGTTTTTCACGAGTGTCGCTGGGAGAATGTCTTTAAGGCCAGGGATCTTCTCCGCCAACATTCGCAGAAGGATATCAATGAAGAATGGAAATGGACAGGCTACAATAAAAATCAAAACGTCCGCCACATTCACCAAAAACGGCGGTGCCTTGGCCACGATTCCCAAAAAGCCCTCGGGTTTGATATTCAGTTGCACTAGAACTTCACGCCAAGGGGCCGACTGCTCTTCCCATTGCACTTGGTAGCGGGCTTGAAGATCGTTGATCATCGCGCGGTATCGGCCAGCCACCTCAAGCCCGCGCGCCTCCATGGTGACCGGCGCGCTGCGCTGCGCGTCCTCGATGACAATCTGCGCGGACCGCAAATCGCCGGCGGCTTGCAGCCGCGACCGGATGTCTCGCACAATCTCGTCAACAACGCCGAGAATCTCCGCCTTGTATTGGGTGAGGATGCGTGTGACATCGGCAAGAAAACTCATCTTCAGGCGCTGGAAATCGGTTTCGCTCTGCTTGGCGGCTTGTTGCGCGGCAGCAAGGGTCGAAGCGCGTTCCGTCTCGGTTTGCCGGAGCGCGGCCAGCTCGATCTCGATGGATGCAAGGAAACTTCCAAGCTCCCGCCCCGTGCGGGAGCGGATTTTTTCGACCCGAGCGGACCGGAGGTTATCGCGAATGTAGTTGAGCAAAAACACTTCAAATTCTGTAGCTGGGGATCCCGGTGCTGTTGCGGCGGCCGCCACGTTCGTGCTGTCGGAACTGCTAAGCCAATCCTCCTGCGGTTGTATCTGCCCGGTCTGTCGCGCAAGTTCGCCGGAAGGCAGCTCCCCTCCCGCAGACGCTTCCGCGACGACGACGGGAATTTGGGGGCGTCCGATATTCTCCAGTTGGGCCTTCACCGCCCGGCGCACCGCCTCCACTTGGGATGAACTTACTTGGCCGAAGCGCGAGTCGTAGGTGAGGACCACGATACAGCGGCAGATTCCCGCCTCGAAGATATGTCGCTGGAGAAGACGCAATTCCACTTCGCCAAGTTGCTTGAGGCTGGCGACGAGTATGGTGATGTCGCTCTCAGGGATGACCCGATAAGTGGTTGTGGCGACGGCCTCAGTCGTCGAATTGATGCCGGGGGTGTCCACAACAGTGAAGCCGCGCAAATTCGCGGCTGGAAAGGAAACTCGCACGTGGGAGACGCGCTGCGCGAGCTGCTTGCGTTCTTCTGGCGTGTCGGCACTGGTCAACTGGCGGATGATTTCCGTGGAAGGATTCGGGATTGTTTTCGCGAGGTCAACCCCGACGACAACGTCCTGATCGAGAGTCACGCCTTCAGCCTGAACAGAAGCCCTTGCTTTGCGGAACTCATAGACTTCGAGGCCCGGCTGTTCCGCATATTCCAGCTCCGTCGGAACCGACGTCGCCTCTAAGACGTCTGTAAAGAGAAGATCCTGCTTGAGGATGAATTTATTGATCAGCGAGGATTTTCCGGTTTTGAACTGCCCAACGAAGGCGATGCGGTATTTCTGGGACTCGAGAGCATCGAGAATGGACTGGAACTTCGCTATTTCAGTTGTGCAGCCGATGGGCTGGGCAATTTGTTTGGCGGTGGTAAGAATTTCGGCAAGATTCATAATGGTTAGAATGCGGTTAAGTGTTTTGGAGTGGTTCTAAGGTGCCTTAAGATTTAGGAGGGAAGTGTGGATTCCAGAGCGACAACCTTTTCCCGGAAGGCGGCCACACGCACGGAGTTCCTGCGGAGACTTTGAATGCTCTCCCCGAGCAAATCGGAGCGCAGCGGGGACAGGAGATTCATCCACGAATTCGTGGAAACCTCGGAAAAGGTGAGACGATACTGGCTGTCGCGCAGCACATCATCCGCGATGGTGGCGAACCTGCATCTGCCACTTTGGATGATGCTCCCAATTCCTTGGAATGCGCGCTTGTTCATTTCGGCAAAAACATCCGCATGTTCCTGGTCACTCGACTGCATCCCGGGAAGCTGTTTCTCCTTGAAGTAGGTGCGAACCTCGGTGGCCCAAGTCGCTTTTCCGTTGGACTCTAGGAGCGAGGCAAGCGCGTCCGCTGGCTTTCCGTCGCTCCAAAGCAGGGAATTGAAAAGATTCACCGCCGGCCGCATTTCGTAACGATAGACGTATTGGAGAGAGTCCTGAAGCGTGGCGACATCCTCGAGCGCGATCAAAGCAGCATTGGTGTCACCGAGCATCCCCTCGCGAAGCTTTTTGCAGAATTGCATTAGGGCATCCTTCGGTTCGGTTTGAGGAATCAAATTGCCCAAACCCGCATCGCGGAGGATGCCCAGAAGAATATTCTGCATGATCGGCCCAAATGCGCGAACCTGTTTGGACAGCTCATTGATAATGTCAGAATACGTGCTCTGGCTGGCAATCTGCATCGCCGAAAAGATCGGAGGCAGGCCCGCATTTTCCTTGCGGATTCTGGACATGTCGGCGGCTTTGGGGAGCTGGGATTGGACGAGTTTTTGCTTTTCCTGTAGCAACCTCAGCAACTCTTCTTGTGCTTCCTTTACTCTCGGGTGCGCCTCGATTTGCTCCACTGAAGCTTGGAAAATCGAGCGCAATCGAGGAATGAACCCCTCGCTTTGTCCAGTGGAAGAAGGGCAGTTGAACCACTCGTGGAACAAGTGGTGCTCTTGGTCGGATTGACTGGAGTCGCCCGGGTGAATCTTGCGTGCCCGGTCATAAACATTTGTGCGAATCTGGGCCATGACCGACTGGTAGTCTCGCCGGATTCGCCGGATCGTTTCGCTGTCCTGAGATGGCAGCGCGGAAGAGAGATGTGCATTAACCTCAGACATCAGGGCACTCATGTCCGAGTTATTAATGGCTTGAAACGGGCCGCTGAAATTTGAGGGAGGAACCCCGGCATCACTCACAAGGCTGTTGCGGTGCTTCTCGATAAATTCTTTTGAGGGATCGGCCCCCTCCTGCCAGTTGAGGAAAACGCGGAGTTTCCGCAAGAGGGCCACTTCTTGGGGTAGGCGGTTGAGCGATGTCCAAAATCGCGTGAACGAAGAAGTGATATCTGGCTTCCCCTCGGGGCGGGTCGCCACAAGGAGAAAGTCAGCCTCCCGGTCAATGCTCCGCATCGTGCGCTCGCGAGCCAATGGGCTCGGATCGTCAACTCCGGGTGTGTCGAGCCAGCGCAGGTTGCCCGATCCACCGAGGAAATCCGTGTAGATCCGGCAGTTCTTCACCGTCGCGATCCTTGCTTTCTCCCCGTCTTCATTTTGGAGAGCGACCCATTTGCTCAGCTGGCTGAGCGGGAGGTCTTCATCGGGACTTTTATCAAGATGCTGAAGCAAAACTGCATACTTCTCCTTCAACATTTTGAGCGGCGAGATCGATTTCTCTGTATCCGTTCCTTTTGTGAAGTTGTGGGCGGGAAGCTGCATTGTCCGGAAGGCATCGAGGGAATCCGGTAGGACCGGAATACGATACTGCTTCTCGTCCTGCGACAGGGTGGAGTTGAACCCATCAACAAGCGCGCAAACTACCTCCTCCACAAAACTGTGTTTCGTGTGGAACTCGAGATCAAACACTTGACGGGAACTGTCATAAATAATCTCGCATGGAACCGCAGTGCAACGGCTGCTGTCCGTGGGCAAATCCTGAATTCCGGTCAACGTTTTGAGAAGCGTCGTCTTGCCGGACTTTTCTAACCCGGCAACGGCAATCGTAATAAGGCCGTTAGAAAACCGTTCGTGGCGCCTTTCAGCGCGTGCCCGGACCGCATCCAGACTCTGAACGGCCGAGTCGATATCCTTGAGCAGCGGCCCAGTCGCGCCGTCGATGCCCTGAGTTGCCACCTTGAGGTCCTGGAGGGCTTGGGCGCATCCCACACAGGAGTCAGCGATTGCTTTGAGTTCCGGTGCGCGTTGTTGTCTTTGCTGTATGATTTCGATGTTTATCATGGGTATGGAAGGCGGTTTCATAAAAGGTTTCGTGCGACGGAATAGGGGACGGAGAGGGGGATTTCTGCGGTAGGTGAAAACTTTTGACCGAGGGTGTGGAGCCAGGGGTGGCTCCGGCATTCCCACTGCTGGACGGAGAAAAGAGCGCAGTCCCCGCTTTCGGTAATCGAATAGGAGGTTATTTTTGCCACGAGAGGATTGGAGTCGCCTTGGAGGATGACCGTGACTTCAATGGTTTTGGCCATCGAATCAAGGCGGATGTCCTGGATCGTGCCCGCGTCGCCAAGGTATTCTTGGACATGAGGCTTCACGACCATGCTAAGGAGGGAGTCTTTGGCGGAAGCAACTCCTGGAATTTTGGTGAGGATAGTATTGAGCATCGGAAGATTGAAGGTGAAAATAGAAAAGGCCCGCGTATTGTCATCTTCAGGTTCATTTGTTGTCGTGTTTGCGTTTTTTTGCCAGAAACGTAAAGGAGCGCGGAAGATGGGTTCCGTGTGGTTTGAGGTTGGGTTCGGGCAGGAACTCGACGACTTTCCCGTCTTTCCAAACGGCCATCGGAATGAAAGCTGTCATATCAGGCATCAGTTGTTGATATTTAAGCATCGGCGAGTCACATTTAAGATAAAAATCGAGCATAATTGTGCATTGGATTTTCGATTCAGAAAGCATTTTTTTTGACAGAATTAGAGAGTTAACAAGACTGGGGATGGTGGATTTTGAATTTTGGATTGCGGCGGAGCCGCTGTGGCGGGTAAGGAGTAAATGGTGGCGAGTGGAGTGTGTTTTCCTGCGCGGTATCATGGCAGTAGAATTTTCTACCTGCCTGTGTCGCAGCAACTGCGACACCCACACTTTTTGGCCGAAAGGAAGAAGCTGTTTCGACCGGCCTCATTTCTAATTCCCTCGAATTCGGGGGAATTAAAATGCGCGTTGTTGATCCGCTCCCAGACTCCGAGGAATAGAACAGTGTCTTTGTTTTTGAGCCACTGTTCGATGAGCGCGCCAGCGCCGTCGAAGTTGCGCACCATGTCAGTGAGCGAGATGTAGTCGCCCTCGGACCGGGGCAGTATGCCGATCGTTGTTCCTTGGAGGGTGATGGTGATTTGTTTGGATTTACTCATTTTTTCTGCGCTTCGAAATTTCCGAGAACTTCTCCTATGAGGACCGTGTAATTGAGGTTTCCATGATCGAGGTCCACATCGGGAAGGAAATCCTCATCCAGCGAACCGAGAAGCGCAGGCACATCGGATTCCTTCCATCCCGCGTCCTTCAGCAGAATCACGGTTCCGGCAACGGTGCCACTGGCGAGGTAGTGGAGATCGACTGCGGCAACATCCAGCCCCTCGCGCTGTGCAAGAAAGCGCTCGGATGAGGCCGTGCGGAGTGTGCGTTTCCAGGAGATCATTTTTTGACAGGATTTACAGAATTAACAGGATTAGCAGAACGGGGGCAGGAAGACGGTCAATGATGGATGTTGAATGTTGGATGGTGGATTCATTCAGAATTCAAAATTGCTCATTCAAAATTTCGCAGCCCGTGCGGAGTGTGCGTTTCCAAGATAGGTTCATGAAGTGAGGAGAAGTTTTGTGGCGGTGATCCCAACTGGAACAGCAGCAAGGAGGACAAGGCAACCAGCGCCAGATTTGCGATAGCCAACTCCCGTCCCAGGGATGCTGAAGCTCGTGTATTTTTTCCCACGCGCCGTTGTGCCAACACGGAATCCTCGCTCCCCGACAGAATAGCCCAAGCCAGACTTGCTCAGGTTCACTCGGAACGGGCCGAGATTAACAGATTTGCGATAGTAGAAGCCCATGCAGTGTCAGAATTCATCCAGGCCCGAAAGGCGGTTCTCCATATCGTCAGCCGTGCTTGCCACGCATTCGATGAGGGGCGAAAGCTGCTTGGCAGGCAGTGAGGCAAATGCAGTCAGGCTGAAAATGACAAAGTGCTTTTTTTCGTCAGGGTCATGCATGACGGACCAGCCACCATGAATCATCTCGAAATTCTCCCGGAGCAGGAGATTCGCGGTGCGTGCTTCAAATAGACCATCAGATACCAGAGCGCTGGAAAAAATCTGCCGTAGCTCGACTCCCATGAACCACTGGGTGTGAGAGCCGATGTAAACAGATTGGGAGCGACCGGAATCGAGCGCATAATGAATTTCGTATTTTTGAGAACGCGGCAGGTAGTGGTAGGGAATATCCAGTTCGTCGAGTGCTGCAGTAACACGGGAATCCGGAGAGCAGTCTTCTGTATCGGTGTGTCTGGAATCTTGGGAAGGTTCAAAAAACATGAGAGGAAAGAGCAGACACTTTGACTATTTCAGCTTTTCAGAATGCGGTGGGCAATATGAATCGTCGTCGTTTTATCGGGAGCGCAGGTGTGATTGCCCCATACCAGACACAACACA
>CANMQB010000036.1 GCA_947499885.1 Spartobacteria bacterium | reverse complement strand
ATCGAAAAGGACTAATCCATCACCGCCGCTGCCGAAGCTAACACCTGATCCCGTATAGGATCCAATGATTAGAGAGGCGACATTGGATCCCCAAGTCGTGCGAAATGCGTTAATATCAGCCACTGCAGAAGCTGATTCCAAAAAAATTACAGATTGGCCCGAGCTGATGGAAGACACCCCGCTTAGCGTCATAGAGTTGCCAGATAAGAAACTGGAATCATCCATCTTCCAGCCTGTGATAGAGACATCGGATAGCCCATAGTTTGTTACTTCGAACCAGTCAGCAGTTCCAACGCCACTCGACATGGCTTCGGTGATGCGGAGTGTGCTGAGTTGCGCTTGCGCTGTGAGAGTCGCCAGAATGCTCACCGAAATTCCAGCAAGAATTGATAGTCGGGTGTTATTTTTCATTTTGCAGTTTTTCTCTTTGATAATCAGGGCTTTTAAAACTTTTCAGCAAGCCCGACGGCGCGCGCGCCAGAGGAGGAAAGCGGCCCCGATGCCGAGGAGAATGTATGTCTGCGGCTCGGGAACGACGGAATACACGCCAATGCGCTCACTGGCAGCTGCCCCATCTCCTTCGTAGCCAACAATGAGAAGATTTTGCCCATTTGGACTATCGGCGGCTGAAATGAAGCTCATTCCTTCTGGACGCAGTGATCCATCCGATGTGCGGGTGTAGCCAAAAAATGATGGGGCGTTCGGATCAGTGATATCGAACATAAAGATGCCATTGTTTCGCTCCATTCCGATAAATGCGAATGTCTTGCCATCTATTTCACCCAAGGTTAGGCCTTCTGGTTCGGGACCCTTGTCATCGCTTCGGCCGTCCACCCAGCCAGCAAGATCGTTATCGCGGATGTATGTTTCGAAAAAATTGTCCGAGTCATAGGTGAGTTGCAAACCGGCGTCGGTGACCTCCCAAATCGAAAAACTTCGGGTTCCGATCATCGTTGGATCGTCGATTTTTCCATCGCCATCGGTATCGCCGTCGAGACGAGAGACGTTGAGGCGACCGAGTTCTTCGTTCGCGCGGGCACCTGTCTGAGTGAGCGGAAAATTCGATGGGGCGTTCTGGTCGATGATATTGTTCATGCTGTCGTTTCCCCCGATGTCTCCGAACCGGCTGACGTCGCGATCATCTCCGTTTCGGGAATCGCCTTCGTTGGCCGTCACGACGTAGGTTTTGTTACCAGACGTGTACGTGGCAATGGCGTCTGGCATGGGCAGGCCTTTGACGCTTTGGTTGATAGCAATCAAGTTATTGGCGACGCCTGAATTGTTTTGATCGCTGGCATCAATAGTCTGGGTGATGGTTCCGAGGTTGGTCACCTTGGTCCATTTGTCGGTCGCGAGGTCATACTCGCCAATGGCGTTGTTGTCCTGAAGTGAAACATAGACCTTGTTGCCGATCACGGAGGCATACTCAGGCTCGATCGCGTTGGGGTCTTGGTTGGCGGCTTGGGTAAAATCAGGAACCGAGGCAATGAAGGTTCCACTGGTGCCAATGGCCGCGACATTCGAATTGCGAATGCCGCTCAGAGAGACTCCGGAGGCAAGATTGGCGGAGGAAAAATCCCTGGTGACTGGCGTGAGAGATGTAAGGTTGGCGAGGTTGCTGCTGGTAATGCTGGAGACATCGAAAACGGAAATCGAGCCGGGTGCATTGACCCCTGTAGGATTGGTTGTGCTATTCGAGCTGAATTCCCCTTCATTCACGACAATGAGTTTTGATCCATCAGGTGAAAAAGAAACGCTATCTGGGTGGTATCCGACGTCGATCGTTCCCAGGGAAGTTCCGGTCGAAAGATTGAAGAAACCCACTTTGCCGAGCGTGGTGGTATTGGCCGTGGGAATCAAAGAGGCGACACCAAATCCCTTGGCGGAGTTGATTGCAACGCTGCTGAGAGCGCTCATGTTCGCCTTGATTCCAAAAGATGATGAGAAATCAATCGATCCAATGCCGATGGCGCTTGAAGGATTCGAAAGATCAAAAATATTGATCTGGTAGGCGGCAGAGCTGGAACTCGTAACAAAGAGGTTTTTTGACACATTGTCGAAGCCCACAATCTCGCCGGCGCTTGTGCCGTTTCCGTAGTTCGCACTGAAATTGCTCAGGAGGCTCATCTGCGCATAGGAGGCTTCCGATGACAAAACCGCGCATGCGGCGAGAAACTTAAAGATGGTTGTTTTTTTCATGGTGTGGAAATTGACAGACTGGGATTGTTTTTTTGGATGCTCGGGTGCCGAGTCTTTAAAAATTTTGCCCACTGCAAAGGGATTGTTCGTTACAATTTCGTAACAAAACACGGCTTCGAGTTGCGGAATCAGCCTTTGAAAAGAGTCTTTTCAGCATTTCGGCTTTTCATGTTTAATAATGGGATGTCGCGCATACCTGTCACTATCCTGACTGGCTTCCTTGGAGCCGGAAAAACTACGTTGCTGAACCGAATTCTGGGTGAAAACCATGGGCTGAGAATTGCGGTGATCGAAAATGAATTTGGTGAGATCGGGATCGACCATGAGCTGGTCATAAATGCCGAGGAGGAATTGTTTGAGATGAACAATGGGTGCATTTGCTGCACGGTGCGCGGAGATTTGATCCGCATTCTTGGGAACCTCATGAAGCGCCGCGACAAGTTCGACCACATCCTGATCGAGACGACAGGCCTGGCTGATCCGGGGCCGGTGGTGCAGACATTTTTTGTGGATGAGGAATTGCGGGAGCAGACGGTAGTGAACGGCGTGGTGACGGTGGTGGACGCACACCATTTCTCTCGTCATGTCGGCGAGACGCATGAAGCCGAAGAGCAAGTCGCCTTTGCGGATGTGGTACTCCTGAACAAATGCGATCTCGCGACAGCGGAAGAGTTGGCAGAAACGGAGCAACGCATCCGAGCCATCAATGCTCTGGCGGTGATCCACCGCACGACCCGCGCAGAGATTGAGATCAAAAAGATACTCGAAGTGGGTGGCTTCAACCTCGATCGCGCCACGGAACTCAATCCCCACTTTCTGGATGCGCATGGGCATCACCACCATCACCACTCGGATATCTCCAGCGTGGGAATCGAAGCGGAGGGCGAGTGCGATGGCAAAAAGCTCAACGACTGGATTTCCAAGCTCGTTCGCGACCAGGGGCAGGACATTTTCCGCATGAAGGGGATTTTTGCCGTGAAGGGCCAGGCCGACCGCGTGGTTTTCCAAGGCGTGCACATGCTCATCGATGCAGCGAGTGGCGGTCCGTGGGCAGGTCGCCCGCGCAAGAACAGCCTCGTTTTCATCGGGCGTAAACTTGACCGCGAATCACTCAACAGCGGATTCCGCTCCTGCCTCGCTTGAAAAGTCTCGGCTCGATCACTGCGGGGGATCATATCCTGGACCTGAAGTGGAATCCCGAGGGAACGCGCTTGCTCGCGACTCCCACGACTGGTCCTGTGCTCGTGGCAGACGACGCTGCAACGCTGCTGGAGGAACTCCCGGGCCACGGAATGGGGAATGGAAGCTCGGACTGGTTCGCCGGCAAGCCTGCGACCTGCGGGTTCGATGGGAAAATCCGCTGCGGCTCCCGGGAATGGAAGCCAGGACGGGGAATGATCGAGCATGTGCGGACAAGTCCGGATGGGGCGCTCCTCGCGGCGGGCCAGGGCAAGACGCTGCACCTTTTCGACGCGGCCGGGAGTGCTGAAAAAAGCCTGCGCGACTTGCCGGCCGTGGTGTCGGATTTCGCATGGAATCCCAAGTCGCCCGCCGAGATCGCCACAGCGGGCGCGGGTGGGGCGTTGCTTTGGCGGCTTGGTGAAAAAGAACCTTTCGCCCGCTTCGATTGGGGCGGAGCGAGCCTGCAGGTGCGGTGGAGCAATGACGGACGCTGGCTGGCCACTGCTGACCAGACCGCAAGCGTGCACGTGTATGATATCCCGAGGGACAATCCGCTCAACATGGAGGGGTTTGAATCCAAGGTTCGCGCGCTAGCCTTTTCGGCTGATGGCAAACGCCTCGCCACGGCGGGCAGTGCAGTGGTGACAGTGTGGCCGTGCGCGTCCGCAAAAGGTCCGGATGGAGCCCAACCAATTCAGGTCGATGGCAGCGAGAGCGAAGTGCTGGCGCTGGATTTCTCACCCGCCACCAGTCAACTGGCAAGCGGGGATGGAGAAGGAACTCTCTTGGTGGTCACTTTTGAGAAGGGACAATTCCGCCGCAAACGAGCACGCCTCGGTACCGGCATTAGCACTTTGGCTTGGCACCCCTCCAAGCCTCTTCTGGCCGTGGGTCACACGAGCGGCTTGGTAACTTGGCTTTCGATGGGGAGCTGAGTGGTCGTCTCGCCGCCCTCGAGCGTGGGAGTGTCTTGAACGGCAGTTTCGAGCTCGCTCAAAAAATCGCCTGCCTCGGCCGGTGTCTCAACCGCTTCGGGCAGAGGCTCGATTGCCTCGGAGGCTAGGTCAGTTTCTTCGGATAAAGTAGCAGTCACCTGAGTCAAAACATCCACTGCTTCAGGCAAAACATCCGCTGCTTGGGGTAAAGCCTCTGGCCCGTTGGGCAAAGCCTCTGATTCGTCGGGTTGCAGTGCGGCGGAATCCGATTCGGCCTTGGACAATTCTGCAGGCGGCTCGAGGTTCGGCTTGGGTGTCTGCGGCACAATTACCGCAGGCCGAGGGACTTTCGGGCTTGCGACAGGCCGAGGTGGGTGGTTGTTTTGAGATTTCTCCTGCCTGTCTTGTGGCGGGCGGGCGCTTGGTCGCCGTGGGATTTCCAGCCCTTTGGAAGCAAAGTCGATGACATGTCCTTGGAGGAGTAGCCAATGGAAATCTCGAAGGAGGGCCGACTCGCGGAGTGCAGCATCCGATGGCAGAGTGGGCAGCTCAAGGAGGGCCTTCCATTGTTCCGCACGGGACTTCCCAGCGTTCGATTCCAAATAATCAAGAATGGCCGATAGGCTCTCGGAGACAGGATTGGCCTGACGATCGAGCGTCTTGGGCCGAGCTACTGAGACGTAGGTGATATTTTCGTGGGCTTTAAAAATCTGCAACCCACCAGCGGCAAGCTTCTGACTCAATACATTGGCCAAGGGGAGCGGAAAGCGGATGAGGCTGTCGAGCTCTCGACGAGTGAACTCAATCACAGGCGGAGCGGAGTCATTCACCGGTGCGGAGCCTGGAACGATAAATTGATCACCAAGTTTTGTGACCACGCGGGCGGCATGGTTTTTTTGAAAGTGCTCGGCGACCTCGACAAGATTCTTGAGTGGAGTGGGCTCGGTGCCTTCGGGCGTTTCGAGCGGAAAATAGACTTCCTGTGAGCTTTGTTGCTCGCGCCATTTTTGCACGGATTCCTCATCCCGGACCATACGAATACGGGCTTTGTATATGTCAAAAGCCACGTTGCTGAATCGCTCGGTGTGCAGCTTTTGAACCTTGAGCTGATAGTCGTGGAGATTGGGCGGGCCAAGAAGGACGCCGCTCATTCCACATTGGGCAATGATCGGATGCGCTCCCTTGGGCGGCTCCACATCAATCCGCTCGCAGCGGTAAAATTTATCCAAGTGCGCAGCAAGAACACGCGCGACAGCGTCGCTCTCGCTGAGCCAAAGGGTCCCGTCTTCCGACACCTGAAAAAGGGCCGGGCCGGACGTACGCTGGAACTCGATAAGGTAGCGGGCCGATTTCTCGAGGACCAAACGCGCGAGCTCGAAAAGCGAATAGGTTTTAACGGTGGATTTGATCTGCTTCAGAAGCCCTTCAACACCTCGGGGCTCGGGCAGAAATTTGACTTCCCATCCCTCTAAAAAAATCGGACGCGGCGCGGGCTCGCTCTCTCGGCGAGCTCCACCTTGGCGATCGTCGCGACGCAGACCATGAGGCCTTGCGGCAGCACGCTTCTCATCAGACGGACGTGGTCGCGATTTCTCAAATTTTTCACCAGAGGGCCTACGGGAAATGCGATCCGATTTGGGGCGTTTGTGATCCCATCGAGAATCGGCGTCATCCCGATCGAAGCCGGGACGACCTCTTTCCATCGACTCGTCGTCAGAACGAGTGGAAGAAGAGGATAACTTGGTGGATGGAGTAGATTCCTTGACCCATGAAGGCTGGAAGGATTTGAGCAAGTCCATTTCCAAGCCGGACAGGTCGGTGAGATTTTCCGAGTTAGTATTCATAAACCGCCTGAAGTTGGCGTAATCTGAAGAATGCCTCGCCTTCCCACAAGACAAATATTTAAGAATTTCTTCCCGCGAGGGAATACCTCAGACGATGCCGGAGTCTTTGAGTCGCTGTTCAATATCGCTGACTTGAAGCGCCTCGACGAGGCCCCCGATGTCTCCCTCCAAGAAGCGATCGAGCGAATAAAGCGACAACTTGATACGGTGGTCGGTGACACGGTTCTCTGCGAAATTATAAGTGCGAATTTTTTCCTCACGTCCACCACCCCCGATGAGACTGCGCCTGTGTGCAGAGTATTTTTCTTCCTCCTCGCGGCGTTTATCTTCGAGTAGTCGGGAGCGCATGATTTTGATCGCAGCCTCCTTGTTTTTCTGTTGGCTGCGGCCGTCTTGACAGCGAACGATTCGCCCCGTGGGAATGTGCATGACCTGCACAGCAGAATCCGTGGTGTTTACGCCTTGTCCGCCAGGACCCCCAGCGCGACAAACCTCGATACGCAGGTCCTCGGGTTTGATTTCAATATCCACCTCTTCAGCCTCCGGCAAAACGGCGACGGTTGCGGTGGAAGTATGAATGCGACCTTGAGCCTCAGTCGCTGGAACACGCTGGACCCGATGGACACCGCTTTCGTAGCGGAAACGGCGAAACACGGACGTTCCAGAGATTCGAAAAATAATTTCCCTCAGGCCACCAAGATCCGCTGGGCTGGACTCAAGTTCCTCGACCTTCAAACCAAGCGAATCAGCATAGCGGCAATACATGCGGTGGAGGTCGGCGGCAAAAAGTGCTGCCTCGGTCCCCCCGGTGCCAGCACGGATCTCAACAATGGCGTCCCGGTCCTCGTCGGGCTCAGGTGGCAGAAGCGAAACCTGAAGGGCGCGCTCAAGAAGAGGGATCTCCGGCTCGATACGATCAATTTCCTCATGGGCAAGAGCCGCCATTTCCTTGTCATCGGAACTCGAAAGCTCGCGATTTTCTTCAAGCTCACGACGGGCTTTCGCGAGCCGCCCCCAAGATTCCAGAAGGTCCTTGGTGGAACCATGTTCACGTAAGACCTCCCGAGCATGTGGAGCGTTGTCAAAGAGCCCCGGCGAAGAAATTTCGCTTTCAAGCTCCTCGAACCGGCGGCGTTTGCGTTCGATAAGAGGTTCAAAGTCCATAATGAAAGAAAAACGGTAAACAGGCGAATTGCCCGTTTACCGTTTTTAAAAAAGAATTGTTGCTGCTAGGGCTTTTTGACGGCACGAGGCGCGCGGACTGTTCCGTAGCGCTGCTTGAATTTGTCAACACGGCCTGCCGTATCCACAAATTTTTGCTCGCCGGTGAAGAAGGGATGGCAGGCAGCGCAAATGCCGAGTTTGATGTTCTGACGAGTGGAGCGCGTTTTGTAAGTGGTACCGCATGCACACACGATGACGGACTCTTGATAGTCTGGATGAATTTCTGGCTTCATTTTTGAAAAGGATGTGTATCCTAACCCTTGGTGGCTGTCTGGCAATAGGAATCACCTCGTTAATGAATATTTTTTTAAAAGCAACTCTCGGCATTTTCTTCACTGCTCTTCTCTCGTCGCCCGCCCAAGAGGCAACTCCGACTCCCAATCCAAAAGAGGCCAAGGATTACCAAGCCATTCTTGATGCGGCTAAAAAAGTCGGCTCGGAGGAATTTCAAAAACAGGAACAGGCCACCCCCGAGGAATACCGCGAATACATCCATCTCCTGAGTCAAATCGTCGAAGCTGATACTCTCAGCCTGAACTGGACCAGCACGGCCAAGGCATTCGAAAAGCAGGCCGCACAAGTCCAAAAAAGCATTTCCGATTTTAAAGCTCCAGACATCAATCCGGAAAATGGACTCACACTTTTTGACGCCGCAAGAGTTGATCAATGGCAGGCCGAAAATTGGATCGAAGCACTCAACAAAATTGGACTCGCCCGCGCGGATCGGGAAATCAAGTTGTTTGAATCGCTGAAAAGCGAACAGCTGAAACTCCAAACGCTCCAAGCAATCGGCCCCGCAGCATCACCCCACGATGCTTGGCTTCTCAAACTCCAAGAGACACGCGTACAATCCATCCTCGCCGAGCATGCTCTGAGCACCAACAAACAAAGCTGGCAAGCTGACATGGACTTGCAACGCGCTCTCATCCAGCTCTCAAAATTGAATATATCTAGCCTCGAGGGTCGCGTCACCTTTCCCATGAGTCTCCTCGAATCAAGGCTCAGCGATGTTCAAAAAGCCGAGGACAATTTTACAGAGTCCGTGGCTAGAGTCGGGAATGAAATCAAGGCTCTGGCGTCCAAAAATCCCGTGCCCGGCAACAAGGAAGTCGGCGACATGCTTGTGGAAAGCTTCGAAAACCAACTCCAGCTCTTTGAATATTACCGCATTGGACTCATGATCACAGGCCAAATCTGGCAATCGCGGTACGATCTTTGGAACACATCGAATCCGACCTCACTCGAGCAAATCAGCCGTTTGTTGGAGGAAAAATTCAAGGATTCCCAAGCGACTCTCCCGCTGATCTCAGGACATCGCGCCAAGATGCAAGACCGCTGGAAAAAGGCCTCGCTCGCTTTTGCAGGCAATCAAACCCAAGTCCAATCCACCACCACGAACCCTGTTGATGCAGCCTTCCAACAAGAAGAGGCCATCCTTTCGCAGTGGGAAAACGGATTTTCCTCACTCGTTCAACTCATAAAACTCACCAAGGCGGATCTCAATGCCAAGCAGAAGAGCCTCGGCCTTGGAGAAAAAATGGACGCGGCTGCAGTATCCCTCGGCACTCATTTCTCTAGTTTCTGGAATACAGAGATTTTCACCCTCAACGACTCGGTCTTCGTCAACGGCGTGCTCGTCCAACGCCCGAGTTCCGTAACGCTTGGGATGTTGATCATCGCACTGGGGATGCTTCTGATTGGCGGTCTGGCTTCAGCAGCATTCAGCCGATGGCTTCGTTCCCGACTCACTGCAAAACTCAGTCTGGATGCCACCACAGGCGCCATACTTCAAAAGTTCACCCACTTCATTCTCCTGGGAGTCATCTGCCTCATCGCGCTTGCTGTCGTTAAAATTCCCCTCACGATTTTCGCCCTCCTTGGCGGCGGCACCGCCATTGCTTTGGGCTTTGGCGCCCAACAGCTCGTGAACAATCTCATCAGCGGCATTATCCTTCTGTTTGAACGTCCGATCCGGATTGGCGACATCATTGAAGTCGAGAAATTCTCAGGCTTGGTCACTGCCATCGGAACCCGCTGCTGCCAACTCCGCCGAATCGATGGCGTTGAAATCCTCATCCCGAATAGCGTGATTCTGCAAAACACGGTTGTAAATTGGACGCTGAGCAACCGGCATGCCCGTCAGGATTTTCGCGTGGGAGTCGCTCATGGGGCACCGCTCAAGAAGGCCATTCGTATTGTTCATGATATTGTTGCCGCCCAAGAAGAGGTTCTCAAAGACCGGAACGTCGAAGTGTTCCTTGAGGACTTTCAGAGGGATTCGCTGATCCTTTCCGTTTTTTACTGGATAGACAAAACCAACCCCCGCACCGCTAACGCCCTGCCCGGCGAGATGCGCTTGGCAATCTACGAGGCATTTCAAGCCGAGGGCATACTCCTCGCGCTCCCACAGAGAGAAGTCCACCTTGATACAGCAACCCCGCTCTCTATTCAGATCATGCCTCCAACAAAATAACTCGCATCCCGCGTTCCCTCGAAAACCCTCTCCGAGACGCGACCCATTTTTAAAGCATGTCCAAAGTTTTGCTGGCAGGTCACGAAGGAATGCTTTGCAGCAGGTAGCGGCTTAGCCGTATAAAATACACCCAATGTCCAAAAAGATCGCGCCGGTTACCCAGTCCGATTTCGTCAAAGCCTATCGTGTCATGCTGACCTCACGTGTGCTGGAGGAAAAACTCGCCGGCCTTTACCGAGCGGGCATGATTAAAGGTGGCGTATTCCTAGGCCGCGGCCAAGAGGCACTCAGCGTTTCGGTAGGTATCCAACTCCGGCGCGGCGACATTTTTGCCCCGCTCATTCGGGACCAAGGCGGACGCCTTGCTTTTGGCGACTCGGTCCTCGATACCCTCCGCACATATCTTGGCTCGCAACTCGGATCGATGCGGGGCCGCGACGGCAATATCCATCGCGGGCGTCCCCGTGATGGATACTACGCCATGATCAGCCACCTCGGAGCCATGATCCCCACTGTGACTGGTGCGCTTCTAGCCCGTCGGCTCAAGGGTGAGCAAGGGGTTGTAGGAGCCACGTGTATCGGCGACGGGGGGACATCAACTGGAGCCTTCCACGAGGGCTTGAATGCAGCCGCTGTGGAGCAGCTTCCCCTCATCGTCGTCGTTGCCAACAATCAATACGCCTACTCCACGCCAAACTCCCGCCAATACGCCTGCACCGATCTCATCGATAAAGCCATTGGCTACGGAGTGGGGTCACATAAAGCCGATGGCACCAGCCTGCTCGACTGCCTGCAGACACTTCGCAACGCCATCCAGACAGCCCGCGAAGGGGGAGGTCCTCAGTTGGTCGTTGCGGATCTCTTGCGGCTTGTTGGACATGGCGAGCACGATGACTTCGCATACCTTGATCCCAAATTAAAAAAATCGGCCGTCGGTTGCGACTGCGTCTTTTCAGCTGAAAAACACATTATCGAGAACGGTTGGCACAGCGCTGAAGAGCTTACGGCTTGGAGGAGTGAGACCGAGGAGGAAATCAATGCCACAGCCGACCGTGTGCGCCGCGAACCCTTGCCAGACCCGAGCGAGGACGACTGGGCCGCCCTCTCACGGCCAGAGTACCGAGAACAATACGCAGCCTCATGATCACTTACCTCGAAGCCATACGCCTTGCTCAACAAAAGGCCCTCGCGACCGATGCCCGCGTTTTTCTATACGGCCAAGATATCGGAAGTTTTGGAGGGGCCTTCAAGGCCACTAAAAACCTTGCTGTGGAGTTTCCCGGGAGAGTTCTAGATGCGCCGCTCAGCGAGGATGCAATCATCGGCATGGCGATCGGTGCTGCCATCGAAGGCGCAAGGCCGATTGTCGAAATGCAATTCGCCGACTTCTCGACTTGTGGATTGAATCAAATCGTCAATCACGCAGCGACCCTCTTTTACCGCACGAATGTGCCTTGCCCTATCGTGGTTCGTCTTCCCTCAGGAGGAACCTCTGGTGGAGGCCCCTTTCATAGCCAAAGCCTAGAGGCGATTTATGCCCATTGGCCAGGACTGGTAGTGGTCACTCCAGCAACGGTCGAGGACGCCTACTCCATGCTTCTCGAGGCTGTGAACATCGACGACCCGGTTATTTTCTGTGAGCACAAATTCCTCTATTATCATCTGAAGGCAGAAAAGTTGCCAGATACGGCATTACCTATCGGCAAGGCACGCATTGCGCGGGCCGGCCGCGATGCAACCATCGTGACTCATGGTGCCATGCTTCACGAATCCCTCGCCGCCGCACTCGAACTCACCGAAGATGGCTATGAAATCGAAGTGGTCGATCTGCGCAGCGTCAAGCCGCTCGACACTGACACCATTTTGGCCTCTGTGGCGCGTACTGGCCGCCTTCTCTGCGTGAGTGAGGAATGGCCCTGGGGTGGCGTTGCTGCGGAGGTTTTAGCCCGTGTTTCCTCTGAGGGCTTCGGTCTTCTCGATGCCGCTCCCATGCGAGTGAACGCCAAGGACACACCTGTCCCCTACCATCCCGATCTTTGGGCGGCCCACCGCCCCACCGCATCCACCATTGCCGCAGCAGCAAGGCGGCTCCTTCAAATCTGACATACCATGGCTCTCGTTCCTATAAAAATGCCCCAACTTGGCGAATCCATCGCCGAGGCGACCATCGTTCGCATCCTTTTTAAAGAAGGTGACAGCATCCAAGCCGATGCCGACCTGATCGAAGTCGAAACAAACAAAGCCATGATGGCTGTCACGGCTCCATGCTCGGGATCGATCACCGAAATGCTGGCCGAAAATGGAGTCAGCTACCCCGTTGGGGCCATTCTTGGGCAGATCGAGGTGAGCGTCGAGGAAGCCAAGCGCCTGGGTTTGGATGAAGAGCAAAAACCATCGCGGAAACCTGCAAAGAAACGTTCTGACGCACCCCCTGCCCCACAAAAAGTCGAGCCGACTATCCCAGGAGGCTTGCCAGTTCCTGCGCACGCTGGAGGAGTCACCTACCTCTCGCCACGTATGAAGGCCCGCATGTCGGAGCTCGGCCTCCGCGCAGCGGATCTCGCGGGCATCGCCGGCAGTGGCGCCGGTGGACGCGTCACCATCGAGGATCTCGAACGCTTCATGGGAAGCATCGAAAACAACAAAATCACTCCCGCCTCCCCCATGCGGAAAGCTGTCGCCGATGCCATGATCCGCAGCTGGTCCCGCCCGCTCGCCACAGTCGGCATTCCCATCCAGCTCGACAAGCTCCTCGCCCATCGCAAATCGCATCCCTCCAAGCCCGGCCCAGCGCTCTATGCGCTCCGGGCTCTGGCCGTGGCTCTTGGCGAGAATAGCGCGCCTGCCGGACGCCTCGTTGGCGAAAGCATCGTGCATCCGCCTTCGGTGGATATCGGGTTCGCCGTCGAAGCAGAGGATGGCGTGCTGGTGCCAGTGATTCGCAACGCCGACCAATTCCCACTCGACGACTTGGTCTCCCGCTACAACCGCCTTGTCGAACTCGCCCGTCAGCGCCGCCTGCCGGCAGCAGATACCGGCGGATCCATCGCTACGATCACGAACTACGGCACCTTCGGGCTCACTCTTGCCACGCCGATTCCTCTTCCCGAGCAGACTATCCTCCTTGGAATGGGCGCTGGGCAAACAGTTCCGAACTGGAATCCGAAACTGGAAGAGTTTGTTCCGGTCGTGGAAGCCATGTTCACACTCAGCTTCGACCATCGCGTACTCGATGGCGGCGCAGCTGGGCGCTTGCTAAAGCGCATCGCAGAGTTACTCAACGCTCCAGAAACGCTCTAAGTCGGGAGAGACCAGGCCGTCTCCCCGCTTACGATCGTGCGAACCGCACGACCGCGCCACTTGTGGCCGTGGAACGGGGTATTTTTAGACAACGAGGCTGATTGAGATTTATCAAAAGTCCAATCCAGCCGTGGGTCGATGAGTACAATATCTGCAGGCGCACCGATGCCGAGCGTGCCGCGGTCTAATTTGAGAAGAGCGGCGGGTTCCGAAGTGTACAGCGCAATAAGGCGCGGCAGATCGATCGCTTCACGTTGATGCACCAGGACATGGTGGAAAATGGCAAACTGAGTTTCGAGGCCAGTGATACCAAAGGGTGCGTGATCAATTTCCACTTCCTTCTCGTAAGAGGCATGCGGCGCGTGGTCACTGCAAAGGATGGTCAGCGTGCCGTCTGCAATCCCTTCGATAATGGCATCGATATCCTCCTGCGTACGCAGCGGGGGGTTCATTTTAAAATTGGTGTCGAAAGCTGCAAGCGTGGCATCGGTGAGCGCAATATGGTGGGCGCAGACCTCGCCGGAAATTTTGACTCCCCTCGCCCGGGCTTCACGGATGAGGCGCACGCTGCCGCCGGAGCTGATGTGCTGGCAGTGGATCGGCGAGTCGCAGAGTTCAGCCAACATGATATTGCGAGACACGATCATCTCCTCGCCGGCACGAGGCCAACCAGGAAGACCGAGTCGGAGACTCCACTCGCCCTCATGCATGATGCCATCCCCGACGATCGAGTAGTCTTGGCAGTGGTCCATGACGGTAAGACCAAACATGCGGGCATATTCAACAGCCCGCCGCATGATCTCGTGGTTCTGGATACAATGGCCATCATCTGTGAGGGCCACAACCCCAGCTTGAAAAAGGGAACCAAAAGGCGCGAGTTCCTCCCCTTTCAACCCCTTCGAGATCGCTCCAGTGCAAAGAACATTCACGCAGGCTTCGCGCGCCGCCTTTTCCTTGATCCAAGTGATCGTCGCGGCGCTATCTGCAGGAGGGGTTGTATTTGGCATCGCCACGATGGTGGTGAAGCCTCCTGCGGCAGCAGCGCGCGTGCCACTGGCTATTGTCTCCTTGTGAGATTGACCGGGCTCACGGAGGTGGACATGGATGTCGATGAGCCCAGGTGCCACGACGAGGCCAGAGGCATCGATCGTTTCAGTTGCCTCGCCGACTTGTGCGGTGACGATTTGACCATTGGCAATCCAGAGGTCTGCGGATTCATCACGGCGATTGGCAGGGTCAATGACTCGCCCATTCACGATACGGGTAATTTTTTTCATGCGGGTACGCCGGCTCCGCCGGCACAGGAGTAAAGAACAGCCATGCGAACGGCAATTCCGTTTGTGACTTGCTCGAGGATCACGCTTTGAGCTCCGTCAGCCACGTCGCTGTCGATTTCGATACCCCGATTGATTGGGCCCGGGTGCATGATGAGGCAGGATGGCTTCAACTTGGCAGCGCGGGCTTTTGTGAGGCCAAAGAGGGCGACATATTCGCCAAGGCCGGGAAAGTATTCCTTACGCTGGCGCTCGTGCTGGATGCGGAGAAGGTTGACCACATCCGCCTCGGCGAGGACGTCATCGATACGATGAATGACGCGGACGCCAAGTTTTTCAAAACTTTTGGGTACCAGCGTCGAGGGACCGACAAGGGTAACCTTGGCGCCGAGTTTCAGGAGTCCAAAAATATTTGAGCGGGCAACGCGACTGAAGAGGATGTCGCCAACAATGGCAACATTGAGGCCCTCGATGCGACCGAATTTTTCGCGGATGGTGAAGATGTCGAGCAATCCTTGCGTAGGGTGTTCGTGAGCCCCATCGCCCGCATTGATGATGCTTGATTCCAAGCGCTCGGCGAGGAATCGGGAGGACCCGGGCGAACTATGGCGGAGAACGATGATATCTGCCTGCAGAGCTTGAAGGTTGAGCGCGGTGTCTTTGAGGGTTTCTCCCTTTTGGAGACTGGAAGCGGTGGCCGAAATATTCACCACGTCCGCACTCAGGCGCATCGCTGCAATCTCGAACGACGTCCGAGTGCGAGTGCTGGGCTCCACGAAAAAATTGACGAGCGTCTTGCCGCGGAGTGCGGGGACTTTTTTCAGGCTACGCTTGCCGACACCTTTGAAGGCACGCGCCGTATCGAGGAGAAAGGTGATCTCGTCTGCATCGAGTTCATCCAATCCGGTCAGGTCTTTTCGTTTCCAAGAACTCATGGTTTGATGACGAACACCGAGTCGGGAACAGAGTCCAAGTTTTCAAAACGGACGC
>CANMQB010000035.1 GCA_947499885.1 Spartobacteria bacterium | reverse complement strand
CGCCACGCTTGGATTTGACGCGTTTCGGAAGGACGTTTCATATTATCCACATCCTGCCTCGCAGGCTGCCGTTGTGCGATTTTTTGTTGTTTGGGCACACTCATGTACCCCGAGACGAGCAGGTCGCATCTTGCCGGCTTCTTAATCCCGGTACCATCGGCAAACCGAATAAGGGCTCCCCGCCGAGCTGGGCATGGCTTCAAATCCAAGAAAACGGTAAGGTCGCTTGGAGTTTGAATCCGATCTAGTCAGGGCTTAATGACATCCGCATCCGCTGCCGCAGGAAGATGGGGCAGCGACGGTCGCCTTGCCTTTTTGCATGATGCCAAGGCCGCCGCTGATGATTCGCCGCACGGGCTCTCCGGTTTCAGGATGCTGGGTGAGCGGCTTATCCGTCATGCGTTGCTGGAACTCAAAGACGCAAGGCTCGCTGGAGGTGTCGGCTGGGATGGTTTCGTAAACGTAGGTGGTCATGGCTGTGTTTGGGATTTTTGAGGCACTCTGGCGATGCGCGAGGTATCGTAACCCTGCTTGCGGGCACTTTCGAGAGCGTTGGCATAGTCCTGCTCGGACATCACGGGTTTCCGACTCATGATCCAAATGAGGCTGCGGTCGGGGTAGCCGATCGTGGTGTGACTGTAATCTGGGGAGAGGTCGATAATGAGGAAGGGCGCCTTGAACGGCCATAGGAATTGAACCGCCCATTCGGCATTTGTCTTGGTGTTTACGACCGTGGCAGTGGCCTTCATTTCCTGGCGGGGGGCTTCGAGGGTTTTTTTGTGGAATGCGTAGCGGATGTCGATTTTTCCGTCGGGTCGCAGTTTGTAGATATCCATCGTGCCAACGTTGTTTTTTTCAACGAACCAAGGAATGGTGCCGATGACGTACCAGTCGCCCATGAAGCGGTTCAGATCGACATGCTCGACGGTGCGGAGTGGGAGTTGATGAGGCATGGTTGTGCAGCCTGCGAGAGCCATGGCGGCGAGAGCGATTAAGGTTTTCATTTGTTGCCTTCGGAAATGTGATCTTCCTTCTTCCCAAAATCAAATTCCTATTTAGTTTTTGCGCTGCACATGAGTCCACTGGAATACCTCTTACAACCGGCCATTCTTTTTTTTCTAATTGGCATACTTGCCGTGATTGTGAAGTCTGACTTGGAGATTCCAGAGTCGTTTCTGAAGGTTCTTTCTTTGTATTTACTTTTTGCGCTGGGATTTAAAGGTGGAAACGAACTGCAGAACACACCGATGTCCATGGGGGTCGTGCTGCCTTTGCTCATAGCCACGGCGGCTTCCTTTGTGATTCCGCTGATTGTTTATCCTATCGTGAGAAGGAAATTCAGTGTGCCTGATTCGGCGGCAGTGGCGGCGACTTATGGCTCGGTGAGTGCGGTCACTTTCATGACAGCAGCCTCCTACCTTGATGCCCGCCAGATTCCATTCGGTGGCTACATGGTGGCGGCACTGGCCTTGATGGAGAGCCCTGCGATTTTAACCGGCCTCGTTATGGCGAGATGGAATGACGCCGACGGCGGCAAAAATCGACTCTCTTGGGCGAGCGTTCTCCACGAGTGCCTCGCAAACAAATCCGTTCTCATCCTCATCTGCAGTCTCCTTGCGGGAATGGTGACCCCCGCATCAGGCGCCAAGGCGCTTGAGCCTTTTGTAAGCCAACTTTTCCCGGGCATGCTTTGCTTTTTTCTTTTGGACCTGGGCCTTGTGGCCGCGCGCCGCATTGCGGATCTTCGTGCGGGGGGCATCTTTTCCGTCGTCTTTGCATTGGCTTTCCCCATCATCTCTGGCGGTTGCGCGCTCGTCATTGCCTACTTCTGTGGATTCCGCGAGGGTGATGCGTTTCTTTTTGCGATTCTCTGTGGAAGCGGATCCTACATCGCTGTTCCAGCGGCATTCCGTGCCGCGCTTCCCGCAGCGAATCCCAGTGTCTATGTCGGTCTGGCACTGGGGGTCACCTTCCCCTTCAACCTTCTCATCGGCATTCCGCTTGCTTACACCATTGTGCATAAAGCCTGGCACTGATCCCCGAATTTAACCCTCCATCTACTTATGAAAAAAACTGCTCTCATTTTCTCTGGCCAAGGTGCCCAAACCGTCGGAATGGGCAAAGACCTCGCCGCAGAGTATCCCTGTGCCGCCGAACTCTTCCATCGCGCGGATTCGATCCTCGGCTATTCGCTCAGCCAAATTGTGTTTGAAGGTCCCACCGAGGAACTCACCAAAACCTCCATCTGCCAGCCTGCACTTTATGTCCACGGACTTGCCTGTCTGGCGGTCCTCAAAGAAAAATTCCCCGCCCTCGATTTTCAAGCCACCGCCGGCCTTTCGCTCGGTGAATTTACGGCGCATGCGGCAGCGGGAACATTTGACTTTGAGACTGGGCTCCGTCTTGTGGATAAGCGCGCCCGGGCCATGCAAGAGGCCTGTGAGGCCTCCGAAGGCGGCATGGCAGCTATCATCGGTGGCGAAGAGGACCGCGTGCGGGAACTTGCTGCGGTGGCAGATGTGGATGTCGCAAACATCAATGCCCCCGGGCAGATTGTCCTCTCTGGCGAATCCTCCAAAATCATTCTCGCTGTTTCACTCGCCAAGGAATATAGCGCTCGCAAAGCCGTTGAACTCACGGTGGCAGGCGCCTTTCATTCGCGTCTCATGGAGCCTGCCTATCAGACGCTTTCGGCCGCTCTTGCCGAAACACCCATGAGTTCGCCCCGGGTGCCTGTGGTATGCAACGTGGATGCCTGCACCGTAAGCGAGCCCGATACCATTCGCCGCACGCTGGGAGACCAGGTTACTGGCACTGTATGCTGGTCACAGAGCGTGGAATATCTCATTGACCATCTGCACATCGAGCAATTCATCGAACTTGGGCCGGGCGGAGTGCTTGCTGGTCTTGTTGGACGCATTCGCAAGGGAACTCCCGTCATCTCGATTTCGAATTCCGCCTCCCTCGATGAAGCCATTGTGGCCTTGAGTGCGAGTTGAGTGTACTCAGGTTTACTCGACTATCGAAAATAAATCCGGCTCTTCGCGAGCGGGGCGTACCGTTTCGAATTTCCTCCGCTGAATGACCGGCATACGAGGATGCTGGAATCGAGCAACTTCTTCGTCGCTTGCAGGTCGTGTCACGATTTTGAGCAGAGGCGAAGATTTCCTGTGGTCGAGCAGTGCACTGATGACATGGCATTCTGGAATGTCCTCCCACACGAGTTGGCCAGTATTCTCAGATCGCTCGGCGAATGAAGTGGCGGTGAGTTCGACCGCTTCGGCTCCTTGTTTGATCCACCACGCGAGTATCTCGGAGCGTGCAAATCCCGCCCAGATCGCCGATGTGGGGCCTTGTGCAGTCGAAGCGATCACGAGGCGCCCTGGTTTAAGAATGTTTTTCCCCTCTTTAAAAACAGAGCACATCGTTTACTTCACGAGTGAAAACCCCCAAGCCAAGGCAATGCCAAAGCCTAAACACCACGGGATCACACCAAGGGAGAGGCTCAAAAAGGTTTTGAGCGGACGCTCACCGACGGCAAGTGCAAGGATGCATCCTGTCTGAGGACCAATGGTAATTGGTGCGATGAGCCCGAGGCCTATGAGTCCAAATCGCGACCAAGCCTTCCAAATCCATTTATTTGGGTCGCGTTCCAGCGGGATATGGAGTTTGCGAGCCACCCAGTTTCTGGCTGGTGCACCAAGCAAGAGCATGACAGCGGCTCCCGCCGAGTAGCCAATCCAAGAGGCAACCACCGCGAGCCAGACGGGAAGTCCCGCCGCTACACCACCGGGCACGGCTCCAACAAAATAGAAAAAGCCGAGCGTGAACGCCGCCATAAGGCCTCCAGTATAAAACATCATTGCAAGGCACCCTCGCTCTTGGGCTGGAATCTTTCAAGTAGCTCGGTGATCTCAGAGGGGTGGGTGAAGAGATAATCAGGTTCCGCCTCAGTAAGGGCAGCGGAGCTGTTATACCCCCAAGTGACGGCTGCAATATGTACGCCGTTTTCCTGAGCCGCCTCGATGTCACGAAGTTCGTCGCCGACGAAAAAAATATCGCGGGGTTTGAGGTGAAGATCCTTCATGAGGCGGCGGAGCACACTGCCTTTGCCGAGCAGCTTTGAGGAGCTTTTGACGAATTCGAAAATCTCAAGGTCGTGGTTTTTTAAAAATGCTCCCACATTGGCTTCGGAATTCGAGGTCAGGATGCCGAGGCGAAATCCCATGGCATGGAGTTTCCTCACCAAATCCGGCATGCCGGGGAGAGGAATGATCGTGTCTATCCGCTTTCCGATTTCCTCGGTGCCACGTCTGGAAATTTGAGGAAGCTTGATCCTAGGTATGCCAAGATGCTTCATGAGCCCTCGCGTGGAAAGATCGCGGGCGAGGGAAATTTCTTCGGGGAGCAACTGTCGAAACCCAAATTCCTCCGCCAGTATGTTCAGAATCTCGAGTCCATCGGAAAAGGTGTCCGCCAATGTGCCGTCAAAATCGAAGAGCACATATCGGGGAGGGGCTTGAAGAGGGCCCGCGGGGCCAACGCGGCGGCGGCCACCCCTGAGGACAAACCCCGCCAAACGCTTTACCCGGGAGCGTTTTTTCACGCGGCTGTTTCTTCCGGGAGCACCATGGTGCCCTTGAACTTGGCCTCTTCGGGTTCTAGGCCGAAATTGGCATCCACGAGAGCTTGAATGCGACTTATTTCCTGATCGCTCAGGGGCGTCTGGTCAGGTGCCGAAGCGAACTCCGCGATTTGCTCTTCGTCGTAGATGTTTGGTAGCACGCAGGCCGTGCGTTGGTCGCGGAGAAGCCACTGAATGGCGGCTTGACCGAGCGTGCGGCCATCGTGTTCGAGGAATCGAAGTTGTTCGATTTTTCGGACACCATTGATGAGCCACGAGCGCGGCCGATGGCGTCTGTGGTCGTTCTCAGCAAAAACTGTATCCTCGGTGTATTTGCCCTCGAGCATTCCAGAAGAGTGGGGGACACGAATGAGGAACATTGTATTTGTGCCGGAGGCTTCAGCCGCATTTTGGATTGTGCGGCCGGGTTCTTGCTCGAGGAGGTTGTAAATATGCTGCACGACGGCTGGCTTGCGGCGGCGGATCGCGAGAACGCCTTCAGCCATCCAGCCGATCGCTGGGCCAAGTGCCGCACCGTAGAATCCAATTTTTCCTTCGGCGCGAAGATCTTCGAGAGTCGCCCAGACGGCATCGTCTTCGACTTGCTCCATACGGATATTGTGAAGTTGCATGATGTCGATGTGCTCGGCACCGAGCCTCTTCAGGGCGGCCTCTGTGGCGGCGCGCAGATTTTTTGGGGAGAAGTCCTGAGGGATCTCGCGTTGGCCACGACGACCATCTCCGTGGTTCACAAAATCGTAGCCGATCTTGGTGGCGATCACGATGTCATCCAGACGCCCGGCAAATGCTTTTGCGATGAGTTCCTCGCTGCGTCCGTTGCCATAGGTGTCGGCGGCATCAAAAAGTGTGATGCCTTTCTCTCGGGCGCAGTGCATGAGGCGCACGGCTTGGTCATCTGAGTAGTCGCCCCACCAACCGGTCGAGAGTGTCCAAAGACCAAAACCCACTTCGCTAACTTGGAGGTCGGAGCCGCAGAATTGACGATATTTCATACGCTCCGAGCCTAATTTGCCGGGGCTCAAATGGCGAATCTTTCGTTCAGTGGGATCAGACATTGTGAGAATCTGCTTTTCGTCTGGTGGCTTGCAGTTACATTTCCCTGCCTTATGCAAACAACGCTGATCCTTTTGAAACCCGACTGCATCACTGAACACAGAGCTGGCGAAGTCGTAAAACGTTTTGAAGATGCCGGATTCCAGATCCGTGGATGCAAGATGTTCCAAGCTGATGCTGCCATTCTACGCGAGCATTATGCTCACATTGCCGCGAAGCCTTTCTTTCCTGAAGTTGAAGCCTTCATGGGTGCCACGCCCCTCATCGCACTTGCCGTGGCCGGGGAGAATGCTGTGGATCATGTGCGCGATCTTCTTGGGCCGACGGACTCGACTAAGGCCGCCAAGGGCACGATTCGCGGGGATTTTGGAACGACCATGATGAAGAATATCGCCCACGCATCGGACAGTGCTGAGAGCGCGGAAGTTGAGTTGAAGCGTTTCTTCAAAGATGGCGAGCTCTTCGACTACTCGATGAAGCTCGGAATGTAAGCGAAGATAAGAGGGATCGCTTTTTGCGGTGTCAGTCTCTTCGCGGAACCAGTAAAAATTCCTGCTTCAGCTTGGCGATATGGCCAGCAGGAAGGTGGCCGCGCCACTGGCTGCCTGGATAGATGATGCTATCGCGGCCAATGAGTGACCCAGGGCTCAATACGCTGTTGCAGCCGATTTCCACATGGTCTCCGATGATCGCGCCGAATTTGCGAAGACCTGTTGAGAGCGGGCCATCGGGGGTTTGGATTTTTACTGGAGCTTTGTCGAGGCGAACGTTGGAGAGGATGACACCTGCTCCGAGATGGGCTTCGTATCCGAGGATTGAGTCGCCGACGTAGTTGAAGTGAGGTATTTGGGCTTTGTCAAAGACGAGGCAGTTTTTGAATTCGGAGGAATTCCCAGCGACAACGCCGTCGCCGAGGATCACGTTTTCACGAATGTAGCATCCGTTGCGGATCTCGCAGTTTTCTCCAATCCAAGCCGGGCCTTTGATCATGGCGCCCTGTTCAATGACGGTGCCTTTGCCGACGAATACAGCTCCACTCACAAAAGGTTTGCCAATGAGGCGGCCATGAATGCCTGGCTTGAGGCGGAATTGCAGGTAGGTGGCAATTTTCGGCAGGGCGTCCCACACATTCTCGGTGTTCTCGAAAAGTGCCCGGTGTTCGCAGTGGCCGAGATCAAAAAATTCGTCGATGGAAAACATAGCGTGTTGGAATTAAGACAGGATGACAGGATTTGCAGGATTCTCAGGAGTGCTTCTAAAAAACTAAAACTCTAATCCCTCTGTGCCCTCTATGCCCTCTGTGGTCAATCATTCTCAGCCTCCAACTCGTGGCAGAGGGGTCAGCTTTTGACCTTCTTTGGTATCTTTTACCACCCAGCCAGCAGCGAGGATTTCGTCGCGGAGGGTGTCGCTGCTTTTCCATTCCTTTGCGGCACGCGCTGTAGCGCGGCGGGCCAGAAGGTCGCTGAGGGCAGGAGGAATTGATTCGGCCTCCACATCGAAACCCAGCACGGAATTCACGCCAGCTAGCCAATTCAATAGGCTCAGAGCTTCGCTAGGCGTCACGGAAGACTCATCCATGCGGCGGTTGGTAGTACGGATCAGGTCAAAGACAACGGCCAATGCAGCTGAGATGTTTAAATCATCATCCAAGGCCTGTCCAAAAGCGTCGCTTTTTTCAGCGGAACCTTGTGCAGAGGCGGATTGCGAGAGTTCTTGCAGGCGTACGGTCCATTCATCGAGGCGCTGAAGTGCACTGCGGGCAGCGGCGAGGCCTTCTAAAGTGAAGTTGAGCGGTTCCCGGTATTTTACGGAAATGAGCGCGTATCGAACCTCTCGACCACTCCAACCTTTTTCCATCAGGTCGCGGAGGGTGAAGAAATTGCCCGCGCTCTTGGCCATCTTTGAGCCTTCCACTTGAAGGTGGCGGCAGTGCATCCAAAGACGCACGAACTTTTTTCCAGTCACGCATTCGCTCTGCGCGATCTCGGCTTCGTGGTGTGGAAAAATGTTGTCCTCGCCGCCGCAGTGTATGTCGAGTTCAGGCCCAAGAATGCCAGTGGCCATAGCGCTGCATTCGATGTGCCAACCTGGTCGTCCCCGACCCCATGGGCTTTCCCAACTCACATCGCCATCCGCCTCGTCATAGGATTTCCAAAGGGCAAAGTCGCCGACATTTTCCTTCTCGTATTCATCGTTTCGCACCCGAACGCCATCGCGGAGTTCCTCGGTGTTGAAGTGCGCGAGCTTGCCGTAGTCGGCGAATGAACGAATGCGGAAATACACGGATCCATCCTCGGCGCGGTAGGCGTGGCCTTTTGCGATGAGAGTCGAGATCATTTCAATCATCCGAGCGATGTGCTCCGGGGCCGTCGCCTCGGGAAAATGATCTGCGCGTTTGATCCGAAGCGTGTCGAGATCCTCGAAGAATGCCTTCTTGAATGGCGCGGTGAAATCCGCCAACGGCACGCCGCAGGTCCGGCAACCTCGGATCGTTTTGTCATCGACATCGGTGAGGTTCATCACGCGGTCGACCTTCAATCCCCGATACTCGAGATGGCGCTGCAGCAAATCCTCGAAAACGTAGGCGCGGAAATTCCCGATGTGAGCGAAATTGTAAACAGTGGGCCCGCATGTGTAGAGGCGCACCTTCCCCGCTTCGCGAGGTGCGAAGTCTTCGACCTGTCGAGTCAGCGTATTAAAAAAACGAAGTGGCATGAGTGGTGGAGTAGAAACAGGAAATGGATGAAAATCAATGTCTGCTGGTTAGCGAGCAGCGAGAACTTGCGCGATGGCATCCGCGATCATTTTTGGCGTGGTGGCGTTGCGCCATTCACCCTTAGGGAGATGCTGCGGCGGCATGAGCCAGATTTGTTGTCCGTTTGGCGAATAGGGGGCGTAAACTCCGGGGTGCTGACCCGCGGAAACGATGACAGCCGGAGTGCCAAGGGCGCAAGCGATGTGGGCCGCCGCAGTGTCCACCGTGAGGACGAGGCGGGATTCAGCGGCAGATTGCAGAAAATCTGAGAGCTGGACTGATCGATCGACGTGGATGTTTTTCAGCCCTGCGGCGCGAAGGGAGGCAGCAAAAACTTGGAGGCGATCGGCTTGATTTGGCCCGGCAGCGAGATGGATCGGGGTTTGTTCGTAGGAGAGGAGATTTAAAGCCTGTGCCCAAGATTCGGCGGGGTAGTCTTTAGATTTTGTCGAGCTGAAGGGGCAGAGTAGCCAGCGATTTTTAGGAGAAACGGGGCTTGGCGGCGTGAGTGTGGGGAGGATTTCTTCGTCAGCGACATGGCGCTGGAGGAGTTCAGCCGTAACGAGACGGTTTGCCTCGATATCCGTGGGAAGTTTTCCTGTTCTCGGGTAGGGGATAAGGGTGGGGGTGAAGACACGCCGCACGAAGTTTTCAACTGCAGGCCGGCGCATGCGAGGGTCGGCCAGAAGGAGATTCTCGCAGGCGATACGGCGTTTTGCACGAGGGAGATAGAATGTGATGGTATGCAGGTAGGCCCGCATGCTCCGCAGGCAGATGGCAGCATCTGCGCGAAAGGTAAGGATGCGAAGCCAAGCCGGCAGGCAGTTGATCACATTCACCGTCGCCAAGTTAACGAGGCGCCGTTTTTCCCTGAGCCGGAGCGGGATGACGTCGGCCTTAGGAAATTGGGCCTTCGCCAGCGGGGCGACATCCGCCCGCACTGCCATGGCAAGATTTTTCTCTCCCAATTCCCGAGCCATGAGGCGAATGCACCCCGTTGAGAGGATGAAGTCGCCGATGGCGTCGGGTTTGAGAATGAAAACGCGCAAACGCGACTAAACCGTGTAGGTCGTGGAGGCTGTGGTGCCGCCTTGGCCAGTCCAGTTCGTGTGGAAGAACTCACCGCGAGGTTTGTCCACGCGCTCGTAGGTGTGCGCGCCAAAGTAGTCGCGCTGGGCTTGAAGCAGGTTCGCTGGCAAGACAGCAGAGCGGTAACTGTCGAAGAACGAGAGGGCTGTGCTGAACGCGGGAACCGGAATTCCGCGCTTTGCTGCGATCGCTACGATGTTGCGCCAACCCTTCTGTGACTTTTTGATTTCGCCTTTGAAGTAGTCGTCGAGAAGCAGGTTGGTTAGTTTCGGCTTTTTATCAAAAGCATCTTTGATTTTTCCAAGGAAGCGGGAGCGAATGATGCATCCTCCGCGCCACATGAGGGCGATGCCCCCCCAGTTGAGCTTCCATCCGTACTCAGCAGCAGCAGCACGCATCAGCATGTAGCCTTGAGCGTAGCTGATGATCTTTGAAGCGTAGAGTGCCTGACGGACTTCTTCAATGAGAGCCGCACGCCTCTTTGCGTTGCGAGCAGAGGGAATAGCTGGATTCGGGCCCTTGAGTTTACGGGCGGCCTTCACTCGCTCTTCCTTGAGGGCTGAGACGCAGCGAGCGTAAACTGCTTCTGCCATGAGGGTAATTGGAACTCCCATATCGAGGGAATTGATCACGGTCCACTTCCCGGTGCCCTTTTGCCCAGCGGTGTCTAGGATTTTGTTTACAAGCGGTGTGCCGTCCGTGTCTTTTTTAGCAAAGATGTCGCGGCTGATCTCGATGAGATAGCTGTCGAGGTCTCCCTTGTTCCACTCGGCAAAAACATCGTGGAGTTCCTGTTCGTTCAGGCCGAGCCCATTTTTAAGAATGTTGTAGGCTTCACAAATAAGCTGCATGTCACCGTATTCGATGCCGTTATGCACCATTTTTACGTAATGGCCTGCACCCTCTTCACCGACCCAATCGCAGCACGGAGAGCCATTTTCAACCTTGGCGGAGATGGATTGGAAAATATCCTTCACGTGTGGCCAAGCGGCAGGGGACCCTCCAGGCATAATGCTCGGTCCGCGACGTGCGCCTTCCTCCCCACCGGAAACTCCTGTGCCAATGAAAAGTAAGCCCTTGGCTTCGAGTTCACGCTGACGACGATTCGTATCGTCGAAAAGAGAATTGCCACCATCAATGATGATGTCGCCCGGTTCAAGATGGGGGGTAATCTGTGCGATGAAGTCATCCACCGGCTGACCGGCCTTCACAAGCATCATGACACGCCTTGGGCGTTTGAGTTTTGCCACAAGTTCCTGAATCGAGTGTGCACCCTGAACATTCGTTCCTTTGGCCTCATTTGCTAAAAATTCGTCCACTTTTGAGGTCGTGCGGTTGTAAACAACGACGGTGTAGCCGTGGTCGTTCATGTTAAGGACGAGGTTTTGGCCCATGACGGCCAATCCGATGAGACCTATGTCTCCCAGTGGTGTGTTGTTTTCCATATTTGTAATTGGGGTTAGTTTAGGAGTGCCTGATGCTGGGCGGGAGGCTGATCAGCGTACTCGGGGCGGGAATTTTACTGGAAATTGCTGAAATGTTAAGAAAAAAATCAAATGTGATCCGGCTGGAAGGAACCTCCATAACCCGGCTTGTAGAGAAGGAGGGGGCAAAGTTGGGATATTTTTTCGAAATGAGCGTCTATCGAATAAAGGCGTACGCAATCATGAATCGCGATCGCCGTGATCAAGACGTCGTTCCAAGGAACCGTGATTCCTGAGTCGCGTAATCGCCAAGCCAGGTTGATGGCACGCTCCCAGTCGTCTGGTCTGGCAGGGCGGTGAGGAATGATAGAAAAATAAAATCCCAGCTTTCGGCGTTCCTCCTTTTTTGCACCGCCCAATACCTCCAGCCTCACGGGTGCGCAGAGCTGAGCTTCGTAGGCTTCAAGCAAGGATTCGAGCGATACCTTAACATCAAGGCGTCCCTTAAGCCTCAGGGCCTCGATCCAAACTGATGAGTCAACGAGTACCATTACTCTGAAGTGAGGGGGGGGAGGGGATTCATGAGAGCCTGGGTCTCGGCATCGAGTTCGTAATCGAATGCCCCCTCTCTGATTAACCGACCGAACTCCTTTGCTCTCCTTCTCCTGATGAATTCGTTGATTGCCTTGGCTACGGACGCGCTTTTGCTTTTTTCACCAGTCATTTCCATGATTTCTTTTAATACATCGTCTGAAATATCCACGCTTATTCTCATAATGAATACAGTAAAACACCACTTTGCATCAAAATCAATACAAAAATGATGCAATCAGAGTCCTAAGCTGACTGCGCTCTGAACTTTTTCGAAAACATCGCTGGCGATTTCGAGAGGGGCTCGGGAGGCATCTAGGAGGAGGATGCGCTCTGGGTTATTGTTGGCCAATGTTAAATAGCCTCTTCTCACGGCTTCAAAAAATTCGTCGGATTCGCGCTCGATACGATCCGGCTTACGAGCAGATGCCTGCATTCGCGCGAGAGACGACGCGTGGTCCAAATCAAGCAGAAAGGTGAGATCAGGCAGGCATCCTCCGACCGCAAAGGCATTGATGAGCGCGGTGTCATCGGCCGGGATCCGGCGGGCGACGCCTTGATAGACTGTCGTGGAGTCTAGGAAGCGGTCGCAGATGACGAGCCGACCCGCTGCGAGGGCGGGCAGGATTTTTTCCCGAACGAGCTGGGCTCGGCTCGCGGCGAAGAGGAGCAACTCGGCTTCGGGAGTGAGATCATCACCCTCGGGGGCGTGCTGCAGGAGGTGTCGAATGGCTTCGCCAGCTGCAGTGCCACCCGGTTCGCGGATGAGGAGCGGATCATAACCTGAGGAGCTAAGGCGTTCAGCAAGGATTTTGATCTGGGTGGACTTTCCGCATGCTTCGGAGCCTTCGAATGTGATGAAGAGACCTTTTTTCGACATTTTGTAAGAAGTCCTTTGATATTCGCGGATTTTCATTTTAGCAAAGCTCGAATGAACTATTGGCTCGTGAAGCAGGAACCCACCGCGTATGCGTGGGAGGAATTTCTCAAGGATGGTAAAACGGCATGGACCGGAGTGCGGAATTTCCAAGCCAGGAATTTCCTGCGTGCCATGTCGGAAGGGGATCAGGTGCTGTATTACCATAGCGTCACTGGCAAGTGCGTTGTCGGAATTGCAGAAGTGGCCCGGACCGCTTACCCAGATCCTACCTCGCTCGATGGAGATTGGTCGTGCGTGGATTTGAAACCACTTCGCACTTTGAAGCATCCCGTGTCGCTTGAGGAAATCAAATCCGAGCCAGCGCTTGCCGAGATCGGTCTATTGAGACAATCTCGCCTGAGCGTAATGGGTCTCACAAAGGCGGCATTTGAAAAAATTGTGCAGATTTCAACGCGTTGATGACACCCTCGAGTTTGTGAATTTTTTTTGATCCATGTCCACTCCCCACTTCGCTGTTGCTTCGACATTTTCTCCGCGTTTTTTAGCGGTCCTTGCTGAGGCTGATCGCACGGCGAAGGCTTTTGGAGCAAAGCTGAGTGTGCTCCATGCCGGTGAGCGCACTGACGAAAAGAACCTTAGTTTTCAAGAAGCTTTTGCGAACTTGGGTCGGGAGAATGTGGATATCTACTGGTGCGAGGGGGATTCCCCCTCCGAAGCTCTGATTGCTGCTGTGGCCAGAGAGCGCTTTGATTTATTCATTGCGGGCACGATTGCACGGCCGAGCGATCCGAGAAACTTCACGGGAACCATCGTGCGGGAACTTTTCGCAAGAACGCCTTGCGATTTGCTCTTGATTCCAGATCCGCAGGAAAAACCGCCTAGTGAATTGAATGCCTGTCTCTTATTGGAGGCGCATTCCCCTCGCTGGCAAGCTGTCAGGGATAAGTTAAAGACGCTCCAACCTTCAAAGATTTCGATCTTGGCGGCGGATAGTCCTCTAGCTCGCGCTCGTGCGTCCCTCTTGGGAACTGAAGCCGATGGGACATCTCTGGATGAAATTTGCGAGCAATTGACCGAGATCACTCCCGATGTGGAGTTGCTCCGCATCCAATCCAATACCGGATTTCTCATGTGTGAGGTTGTTCAAGAAATGGCCCCGGATTTTCTTTTTGTAGAATCCAGTTGGAAAGATTGCCAGCGTGTCCTTCCGCCTCATTTAGGTTGGCTTGAGCAAGTGATTCCGAGCAGGCTCTTTCTCTTTTCCCAGCCGTTATTGAGTCCAACCGGGGATTATTCCTTGCAGTCGGTTTAAGGCGTTTTGGGTTCCAGCATGGAAAACAATCAGACCGCCTCGGTTCTCGCCTCGTGGACTTTTGAATGGATTCCAGCGCTGGGCTTATCCCTCGCAGCCTTCATTTATTGGAATGGGTGGCGTAAGGTCAGGCGGCTTGCTCCTGAGCGATTTCCTGAATGGCGCCTGCTATCATTTCTCGCTGGATTGCTTGCCATCTATGTGGCACTGGCTTCGCCCCTTGACGCATTTGGAGCATGGTTGCTTAGCGTTCATATGGTGCAGCACCTGCTCCTCACAATGGTGGCTCCTCCGCTGATTCTGCAGGGCGCTCCGTTTTTGCCGATGCTTTCGGGGTTGCCTCGTGGATTTGTCAGTTCGGGGCTCGGGCCTTTTTTGAATGATTCGTATCTCAAAAAAATCGGCGCCGTACTCGTTCACCCCTTCTTTGCGGGGCCCCTTTTCATGCTGTCGAACCTGCTGTGGCATGTGCCGGCGTTCTACGAACTCGCATTAAGTTCCTCCTTTTGGCACAAGGCGGAACACGTCTGCTTTCTCTCAACCGCCCTGCTTTTCTGGTGGCCGGTCGTTCAGCCATGGCCTTCTCGTTCCGCTGTGCCGCGATGGGTTATTATCCCGTATCTGCTCATAGTAGATCTTCAAAACACAATGCTCTCCGGTTTTTTTACCTTCTATGGGCGCGTTATCTACCCCTCCTATGCATCGGCTCCGAGGGTCACGAGGCTGTCAGCGATAGACGACCAGACTTTTGCAGGAACTCTCATGTGGGTGCCGGGCTCGATCGCATTCCTGTTGCCGGCAGCTGTCATTGCGATCAAATACCTTACGGGGTCAAAGCTCACTCGGAAGCCTCCCGTCCCTAAGACGCAGCCCAGAGCTGCTGAGCCGAGGGAGCGATTTGATCTTCTGCGAGTTCCTGGCATTGGCCCGGTTTTGCGATCGAAGTATTTTAGAGTTTCCTTGCAGGCATTTTTTTTCGGGCTGGCCCTGATTGTCGTACTCGATGGCTTCTTCGGTCCTCAGGTGGCCGCAATGAATCTTGCTGGAGTTCTGCCATGGATTCACTGGAGAGGCCTTGTTGTGCTGGCTCTTTTGGTTGCGGGAAATTTTTTTTGTATGGCGTGTCCCTTTACTTTTGCTCGCGATCTCGGGCGCAAAATTTTCCCGGCTACATCTCATTGGCCCCGCCCGCTTCGGTCCAAGTGGCTCGCTATTGCTCTTCTGGTTTTCTTTTTCTGGGCCTACGAGTTTTTTGATCTATGGGAGACTCCATGGTGGACGGCATGGATCATTGTTTTCTATTTCGTCTCAGCCGTGCTGGTGGATGGCATTTTTAAGGGAGCGAGTTTCTGCAAACACGTTTGTCCGATTGGACAGTTTCACTTCGTATCCTCACTCGTCTCACCTTTGGAGGTTCGCGTGAGGGATGCGGAGGTCTGCGCAAGTTGTCGCACTCACGATTGCCTCCGTGGCAACGAGACCCAGCGCGGGTGTGAGCTGCATCTCTTCCAGCCAGCAAAGTCGGGAAATATGGACTGCACATTTTGCCTGGATTGCGTGAAAGCTTGCCCATCAGATAACGTCGGCATTCTGACTGTTCCTCCAGGATCCGATCTACTGCATTCGGGGAAACGCTCTGCGGTGGGAGATTATTCCCGAAGGCTGGACATTGCTGCATTGGTTCTCGTCCTCACCTTCTCGGCGTTTGCCAACGCTGCAGGAATGGTCGCCCCGGTCTTGGAGTTCGAGAAAAAATCAGGACTGGCAGCCAGTTTTCTTTTTGCTGGCTTCGTTCTAGTGCTTCCCGCCGTCCTTTCCGGCGCGTGTGCTTGGTTGAGTGTTCGATTTACCACCTCT
>CANMQB010000034.1 GCA_947499885.1 Spartobacteria bacterium | reverse complement strand
ATGATCAAAAGACTCGAAGGATTCCATTATTCTTGAAATCATTCTTCGTTTTAAAGCGTATCCAACGACTGTATTTGTGGCAGGGTGATGTTTGATAATGAAGTTTTTATAGATACCAACTGTTAACGAAACCAAATCGTGCTGGTAACCTCCTCCGATAAATAAAGCATCTGCTCGCGCTGGGCAATCATTGAGTAATTTTTCGATTTTGTTCGGAAGTCCACTTTCAAAAACGGCATCGTCTTCCAAAACCAAAATCCAATCTTTCATGGAAGTACTCAAAAAATCCATGTAGGAATAAAAATGACTAGCAGTGGCAGCAACCTCTCCTTTGGATAATTGACGAGGAACTGGTATCGGATACCATAAGTTTCTAGATTTTTGCACCCATTTTTCGGGATTTAAACCCTTGTAAAGCATATTAATAGCTTCGGGGGCGCAATTCTCGATTTCAATGAATTTTGCTTCCATAGAATTATCGAGCACCCTCTCAAGGTTCTCTCGCCTTTCTGTAAGATCCGGGTTATGGATTATGTATGTTGCAAATGAGTCCACAATATTTTAATTAAATGTTAAAGTTATCACAATTCTCGTAAGAGTTTTATTTTTTATATTCCAAGGCGCCATGAAAAAAGCTAGTTATCAACGAAAGTCAGAAGCGTTTTAGGATTTCAGTTTTCTTTCAAGCTATGTATAAGGGAGCGGGAGCAGAGGAGCAATGGAAAAGCTGAAATAGCAAAGTGGAAACGGGTGGCGGGTTGCTGGTTATGATTCGCCTACGCGCCACGCAACTAAAGCGCTACATGGTAAAAGAGTTCATAATTTGGGTCACCAATTGCAAAAGTTAACTGACGCAAAGCAATTTTCATGCCAAGCGCCAGTGACATTCTACCTAAGAGATGCACATCCCCAGCGTGAGTGGATGGGAAGGGTATGCGTAGCATTGAAAGGCACTTTAAATCTTTTAAATTATTAAATACGAAGAATTAAACGCGTCATTTACTTAGTAGGGAATGTTTTGATATTTTAAAAAAAGCCCAACAAAAAATTTATAAAAAACTAAAGAGAGGGATTACCATGGAGGCACTGACGAAAAATTGAAAGTTTTTCTAAATTTATTATCTCATTTTTAAGAATTGAAACGTTTTACACTGCTGACTTATTCAGGATTCTCTCTCCAAAACAAGAGGGTCGGGTCAAAATAAGCAGAAAGAAGAGACGAGATTTGAAGATGTGGCGGAAGTCGGTAGCGACTTCTAGGTGCATGGAGATTTGGGGATTTCGGCTGGGAACTTTTACTGGAGATGGAACTGGCGGCGTTGCCGAGGCGAGGCGTTGAGACTGTCTTTCTGAGCGGATTAGATGACGTTGAAATCCCCAAGTAGCGCTTCGCAAATGCGATGTTATGAGAAAAGCACTTCAAGTAATGTTCCTATTTGTGAGAGGTTAATACACAGCAGAATTTTTTTGATTGGGAAGCATCGCCTAGTTAGATAAGATTTTGCGCTGCAAAGTATTTTCAAAAGATCAGCGAACCACGCGGAAGTGGCGTTGTCGGTATTTTACCCAGCAAAAGCCTGCTAGTGCGCCTCCGATGTGTGCGGCGTTTCCAATATTTCCGAAAAGACCGGTGAGCAGAAAAAAGAGCGAGAGACCGACGAGTATGATACCGAGCCACATGGCTTGCATGCGAACGGGGATCACAAAAAACAATAGTGCGGTAATGGGCATTCTTGGATAGAGGGTGGAGAAAGCAGCGACCAGTCCCGAAACCGCTCCAGAGGCTCCAATGAGGGTAGGACCAGAACTGAATATCAGCTGCAACGCTCCACCTGCCACGCCACAAAGGAGGTACAGCAAAACAAAGCTCCGAGCTCCCATAACCCGCTCGAGAATATTTCCGGTAAACCACAGTCCCATCATATTTACAGCAAGGTGAAGGATGCCTTCATGGAGAAACTGATAGGTCACAAATTGCCAAAGCATACCGCGCCCCACCCCTGCTCCACTCAAGCCGAAGACATCATCAACAAACGCCTGTTGCCGCAGCGGCAGGATTTCAACGAAAACAAAAGCGAGAATATTCAGGCCTATGAGGGCCTTTACCGGTGTGAGTTGGAAATTTCGGTAGTTTTTAAACACGGCGCAAGGTAATCAACGCCCGTTGGAATGTCCATACGGGGGAGTTGCGAACTAGAGTCAGGATTTTCCCTGCGGCTTGTGAAGGCGTGACGGCCTCGCGCCTGAGTGAGCAGCGGGATTCAAGCAATGCTCGGTGTAACGAGCGAGGCGGACGAAGGGCAGACCGATGAGAAGATAAAATGCGGCTACAAGCAGGCCGGCTCCAAAGTAATCGAACGTCTGTGTGGCAATTTGCTTATAAGCACCAGTGAGGTCCACGAGCGTGACCATGGAAACAAGCGATGAATCTTTGAGAAGGGAGATGAAATCATTGGTCACTGGCGGAAGAACCAGACGGAAAGACTGCGGGATGACAACGTGGATGAGACCCTGCCGCTGTGTCATGCCGAGCGCTCGGGCAGCTTCCATCTGACCTTTCGGAATGGCGAGAAGACCAGCGCGGTAGTTTTCCGCTTCATAAGCCGCATAATTAAGGGCAAGGCCAAGAACGCCGGCAACAAATGGCTCGAGTTTGATTCCAATATTCGGCAGCCCATAAAACAGAATCAGGAGCTGGATGAGCAGAGGCGTGCCTCGAACGAGTTCGATATAAAAAGTGGCTAGAATTCGCACGGGGAACGGCCCGTAAACTCTCATAATGGCCAAGGTGAATCCTAACAAAACGGCTCCAACCATACCGAGGATGCTGACCTCGATGGTGAGCAAAGACGCATTGAGCAGAAGCGGCCAGAAGCGGGCGTAGCCAATGATGCGGTTCACAAGCGATGGCTGCTCAGCCGTGGCAGCAACAAAGGCTCGATACTCGGTGTCTGGCAGCGAGGGATTTTGGGGTTGCCCAAAGGTGTCAGCCATCATGTCTGTCCACAGCCCCCAACGGGAGAGGATGTCCCGCATTTCACCACTGGCAATGACCTGCGCCAGAGCGGTGTTGATTTCGGTCGCAAGCTCTGCATTCCCACGGGAGGTGGCGATGCCGTAGGAAATCTGCCCAAATGGAGGGCCATTGAAGCTCAGGTTTGGATTCGCAAAGGCGTAGTATTTTGCAATGGGAAAATCGAGGAGCACGCCAAAGAGCCTTCCATGCACAATGTCCGCGTAGGCATTGACCTCCTCGTCGTAGGTTTTAACGATCACTCCAGGTGTGTCGGAAAGCATGTTAAAGGAAGCCGTCTGGCTGAGGGTGCCGACCTGCTTTCCTTGGAGTTGATCGAGGGCATTTACCTGCGAAGCTCCTTTTGCCGTAACAAGCTGCTCATACGTCACATAGTAGGGATTTGTGAAAAGCACCTCCTGCGACTTCTCCGGGGTAATCTCGATGCCACAGATGACACAGTCATAGAGGTCCCGAGAGAGGCCGGGAATCAGGCCATCCCAGTCGTTGGGAACGAAAACCGCCTCCCTCCCCATCTCGCGTGCGACGGCCATGATGACCTCGTACTCGAAGCCGGTGAGTTTGTTGCCCGGACCATAGAATGCAAAGGGAGCATTGCTATCTGTCGCGGCTGCCCAGCGGAGGGGCTTGCCCTCTGCGTGCAAGGAGAGAGGCAGGATGAATGTGAGGGCTAAAAAGAAAAGCAAGGTGATTTTTTTCATCAGATGAACCTCCGGAGGAATCGGCGCGTGCGCTCGTCTTTGGGGTTTTCGAAGATTTCATCCTCGTCTGAGATTTCCACGATGTGACCGCCTTCCATGTAAATGATATAGTCGCTGGCATCGCGAGCGAAGCGCATCTCGTGAGTGACCACGATCTGCGTCATGCCCTCGGCATCCAAGGCTTTCATCACGTGCAAGACCTCGTCAACCAACTCTGGGTCAAGAGCACTGGTCGGCTCGTCGTAGAGCATGACTTTGGGCTGCATGGCAAGGGCTCGGGCAATGGCGGCACGCTGTTGCTGGCCACCGGAGAGGTTCGCCGGATATCGCTCGGCGTGCCCGCCAAGTCCGACCTTCTCAAGCAAGGCCCGCCCCGCTTTTTTTGCATCCTCGCGGGCCATCCCTCGAACAGTCATTGGGGCCAGCATGGTGTTCTCAAGAAGTGTGCGGTGGGGGAAAAGATTGAACTGCTGAAAAACCATGCCCACGCGCTGGCGGAGGTCGTGGGTACGTCGTTCAAAAGCAGCATCCAGTGGAGCGCCAGGCTCTCTCGAAATGCTCGCTCCGGCAGCGCTGATGACTCCCGAATCAAGTATTTCCAGCCCGTTGATGCAGCGGAGCATCGTGCTTTTACCACAACCCGAGGGCCCAATGATCGAAACCAAATCTCCCTCCTCGATGGCAAAACTCACTCCTTTGAGAATGGGCGTTTCATCGAAGCTTTTGCGGAGGTCCTGTATCGAGACTATCGGCGTGTTGGAGTCCATGAGGGCGCTGTCCTACGAGGGAGGGACCTTCAAGACAAGAGCGAAAATGTGACTTATTTGTTCCATGCCCCAATCAGGTGCGAACTTCCAAATGGCAACAACAGAGCCTTTGCATTCCGCGAGGCACTCCTTTAGCGTTTGCTCATGAAATACGCGTTTCTCGGTGCTGGAAAAATGGCGTCAGCCATCATTCAAGGAATGTTGCGCGCAAAGCTGTGCGATGCGGAGGACATCATCGCTGCATGCCCGGACGCTGAGATTTTGCAGAGTCTCCACGATGCGACGTCGGTGCGAATTAGCACCTCGAATCCGGAGGCCGTCGCAGGAGCTCCTGTGGTGATTCTTTGCGTTAAACCCCAAGAGGCAGGCATAGCTCTTGAACAAGCGGGGTCGTCATTGGAAGGAAAACTCCTCATCTCGATTGCAGCAGGTCTGAGCCTCTCCACTCTGGCAAAATTGGCACCCAAAAGCCGGATCATCCGCGCCATGCCAAATACGCCGGCCCTCATCGGCCGTGCAGCCACGGCATTCAGCGGTGCGGCAAACATGACCCACGCCGACAAGGACTGCGCTGATGCGATCTTTGCAAGCGTAGGAGTCGTTTCCTGTGTTTCAGAAAAGCTCCTCGATGCCGTCACCGCCCTCAGCGGAAGCGGACCGGCTTATATTTTTTTGGTTATCGAGGCGCTCACAGACGGAGGAGTCTCCTGCGGCCTGCCCACAGACATGGCCCGCCAACTCGCCATCCAAACCGTTCTCGGAGCAGCGGAACTCGCCAAGGAAACCGCCGAGCACCCAGCGGTCCTGCGAGAAATGGTCACCAGCCCGGGCGGAACAACGGCAGCGGCTCTAGGTGAGCTGGAGAGTTGCGGAGTCCGTTCGGCATTTATCGAGGCAGTTCGCGCGGCATGCAGGCGTTCAAAAGAACTCTCTGGAGAATGATCTGCCGAGCCACCGCTCACGGGCTCCTAGCCGCAAGCGTTCTTGGACTCACGCATCTCGTCCAAGCTGCCGAAAAAGAAGAGCGAATCGTTCCCGCAGTACTTACCGAAGCTATTGCCGAGGGGAATGTCGCCTTTGAACGCAAGGAGTATCAAACCGCGAGGAACGCGTACAACCGCGTATTGAAATTGGAGCCGGAGAACCTGATGGGACTCGTCAATCTCGGCATGGTGGAGTTCTACTCAGGCCATCCGGACAAAGGCGAGGAACTCCTGAAAAAAGCGGTCCGCCTACGACTGGAGCTGGCCCCCGCCTGGCTGACACTCGGGATGATTTATATGGACCGAAATGAGCCGGACGCCGCCCTTGCCGCCTTGTCGCAAGCCATGTTTCAGGATCCTCTGAATGCAAGAACCCGGAATTTTCTTGGTGTGGTCATGGGTCGCCGAGGCTGGATCGATGCGGCTCAGAACGAGCTCCGCCGCGCTGTGGAACTCAACCCCTCGTATGCCGATGCCCACTACAATCTCGCCGTTTTTTACCTTGAGGAAAAACCACCCGCCATCGAGCTTGCCCGTCGGCATTATCAAAAGGCCGTAGAACTCGGAGTTGAAAAAGATTCCCGCATAGAAAATTTATTAAGCACACCATCGAAAAATCCTTAACATACCGATATGATATTTCGCCTAGTTCCCGCATTCTTCTGTTTCCTAGCCGTCCTGCCGCTGCAATCCGCGCCAGTTCCCGAGATCACGGCCAAGTCCGCCATTCTGGTGGATGCCAATACCGGCAAAGTCCTCTACACAAAAAACGACACAGCCCAGCGGCCGGTAGCCAGCACACAAAAACTCATCACAGCACTCATCGTGGCAGAATCGGGGAACCTCGAGCAGAAAGTGGAAATTGAAGCCGCCGACACGAACTGCGAGCCCACAAATATCAATGTCAAACCAGGCCAAAGCTACTCGAGGCTCCAACTACTCAACGCGCTTCTCGTGAAAAGCGGCAACGATGTCGCGCGCGCCCTCGCCCGCGACAATGCCGGAAACCTGAGCGCTTTTGCTGATAAGATGACGCAGCGCGTGCGCAACCTCGGTGGAACGGATTCGAATTTTGAAAATCCGAATGGCCTCCCAGCAAAAGGCCAGTACTCGACCGCGCGCGACATGGCCCGTGTCGCCCGCATGGCTTACCGCAATCCAACCCTCCGCGAAATCATGAGGACCCGGTATTACAACTTCCGCTTCAGCTCGGGAACTGTCGTGCCGCTGAGGAATACCAACCGCGTTCTCCGTACCTATTCGTTCTGCAATGGGATGAAAACCGGCTACACCAATCTCGCCGGGCATTGCCTGATCTCGAGCGGCTCCTACAACGGACGCGATGTCATTGCCGTCATGCTCGGCTGTACCAAGGCGCGCATCGCCGATGAGTCCGCCAAGCTCCTTGCCTATGGGCTCAATATTCCGCAATCCAAACTGAGCGCGCTGCGCATTTCGCAAGAATAAATCCCCGCGTGTCTCGTTCTTACACACTGCAACCCGCACCTGCCTCTGTCAGCGGCATTGATTATGCGGCTGAATTAAACGACCAGCAACTGGCTGCGGTGACATATCCTGGCGGGCCCGCCTTGGTCATTGCGGGAGCAGGCAGTGGGAAAACCCGCACTCTCACGTACCGCGTGGCATGGATTCTGGAACAAGGCATTCCCGCCCGGTCCATTCTCCTTCTCACGTTCACCAACAAGGCAGCCCGCGAAATGACCGAGCGCGTGCACAATCTCATTCCTGGGGCGGCCGATGGACTCTGGGGAGGCACGTTCCACTCCATCGGAAACCGCATCCTGCGTCGCCATGCTGAGGCGGTTGGTTTTCGCCAAGGTTTCTCGATTATGGACCGCGAGGATTCCGAGGACATGATCTCCTCCGTAGTCGATCGCGAGGGCATTGTTTCAACCGACAAGCGATTCCCCAAGGCCGGCGTGCTCTCGGATATCTTTAGCTTTTCGATCAATACAGGCACGCCGATCTCGAAGGTGCTGACGGAAAAATACCGCTACTTCATTCCTTTGGCACAGGACATCGAACGCGTCCAGACGGCTTATGAGTCACGAAAAAAAGAGGCAAACTCGATGGATTTTGATGACCTCTTGGCCAAGACGCTCGAGCTATTGCTGACCTGTCCTGACGTGGCCGCTCAATACCAGCGCCAATTCCAGCACATCCTAGTTGATGAGTATCAGGACACCAATCGGCTGCAATCCGAACTCATCGACCTCCTCGCCGCCACCCATCGGAACGTGATGGTCGTGGGCGATGATGCCCAGAGCATCTACTCTTGGCGCGGAGCGAATTTTGAAAACATCCTCCGATTTCCCGAGACCCATCCGGGCGCTCAGGTTTTCAAGATTGAAACAAACTACCGCAGCGTGCCTGGCGTGCTCGACATCGCTAATGCCGCCATTCTCACGAACGAAAAGCAATTTCCAAAAAACCTCGAGCCGGTCCGCAAGCCGCATTCCATCAAGCCGGCGCTTGTGGCCCTCCAGACCAATACCCAGCAAGCAGCCTTCGTCGCGCAGCGCATCATGGAACTCTCCGCCGAGGGCGTGCCACTCGAGCAGATCGCCGTTCTTTACCGAGCCCACTACCACTCGATGGAGATGCAACTCGAGTTCACCCGACGCGGCATTCCCTTCAGCATCACGAGTGGGCTCCGTTTTTTTGAGCAGGCCCATGTGAAGGATGTCGCTGCATTTCTGAAATTCACGATCAACCCGCGCGATGAAACGGCCTTCAAACGCATGATCCGCATGCTGCCAGGCATTGGCAATAAAACCGCTGAGACGCTCTGGCAAAAATCCTCCGCGATTCTCGCAGGAAAAACCCAGTTCGCGGATCTCGCCCCGCTCAAGGTTCCCGCCAAAGCCCAAAAGTCGTGGGATCAATTTGTGCACACTCTCAGCGACTTGGCTCCTGCTACGGGACCAATGAAACCCGCCGACATGATTTCCTGCGTCCTCTTCGCCATTTACGAGGACTACATGAAGGAGAAGTTTCCGAATTACGATGCCCGCCACGAGGATCTCATCACACTACAGGAATTCGCAGGACAATTTGAAAGCACGTCCGACTTCCTTTCCCAGCTTGCCTTGCTGGGCGGATTGGAGACGGCTGATGCCTTTGCCAATGCGGCCGAGACGGACAAAGTCACCCTCTCCACACTCCATCAGGCCAAGGGCCTGGAGTGGCGTTTTGTATTCCTCATCTGGCTCGCCGACGGGATGTTTCCCAGCACTAGGAGCATTGAAGACCCGCGCGGCTTGGAGGAGGAGCGCCGCCTCTTCTATGTCGGCATTACCCGATGCATGGATGAACTCTACCTCACCTACCCAGAAGCCCGCATCGGCACGGGCTATGGAGAGACATTCTTCTCGGCGTCTCGATTCCTTCGCGAAGTCCCAGAGTCCCTTTTTGAGGCATGGGATGTCCATCTCCCGACGCGCGGCTTGAGCACTCCGACTCCTCAGGATAATGACGACCCGTTCTGAGGGATTCTGCTCCGCAGAGCAAAGGCTCCGCTTTTCTTGTTGACGGGACACCCGACGAACGCTATTTTTTCCGCCAATTCCGAGACTATCGGAGCGTTCTTTTTTACATTTCAACCAATCCGCCGGCCTAGGAAAGCATGGGTGAAAGTCCCTCACTGTCGCGCAAAGGTCAAAGTCCGGGTTCGAACCGGCGGAGAAAACCGCACAGCACCTGAAATCGGTGCGCGGGCAGCGCATGACTGCACGTGACGGGGGTAGTCCTTTCAAAAAACGGGGGAAGGGATTGTCCTTTGACATCCCCGTGTTTTTTATAAGGACAATAAAATGAAGAAGATCGTATTGGCAGCATTGCTGCTCTTGGCGCCCATATTTGGCGCAAACTCGCAGACGTTGGTTGGGAATTTTGACGACATCCAATTCTGGACTGGGAGTGGTGAGAATCGGTCGGCGTTAATGATTCAATGGAGAGATCACAAAACACCGGGTGCTTTGGTGTGGGGCTTCCAGTGGAGTTCGAATACGACGCTCGATACGATGATCAATACTTTGGCGTCTCGGAACCTAGGTTTGTATGCCAGAATCGATTCGGAAGGAGGTTTTGGAACTGCATACTTTGGATTTGGATTTGACACAGGTTTCGATGGTTCATTCAGCGTGAGTGGAGCTAAAGACCCAATTGGAAACGCATCGATACTCACTTTTACAAGTGGTGTGTCGGATGGGAATACTGGAACTAGTTACGAAACCCCTTTCAGCTCTATTGGCGCTGGACCAACTAATCCTGCAGACAGATATCAAGAAGGTTGGTTGGATAATGGGTATTGGGAGCTTTTTTCCGCTCAAACTGGCTTATCTCCCACTTGGGACTCAAACTGGAGCGGAGGAAGCCAAACAATCGCAAATAACACTTGGTATGCGTTTAGCTTGAGCGAACCAGATTCCGCTTCGATTCCACCCGATTTAAGTGCTGCGGCTAATGCGGTTCCCGAACCATCAGTGGCGATCCTTGTTACCATTGCACTGGTTTTTTTCATGCTGAAGCAGCGAAGCAATGCGTAAGAACGGAGCCGGCCCGAGACAAACCAACTTAGTTGTTGTTGAGAGGGTATGCTTGCCGATACGCAGAGACTCGCAAACAGAGAAGGGCCCAGACGTCTCGCCTGTGTGTGAGGTTGGCGCGGTTGTCAAAAAGAGATCCGGCGTTGCAAAGGTATCCATTGCTTGCACGCCCGGGACGGGCATGCCCCCTTCTTGGGGGCGTGGTGGTGCCTTGCAGAAACGGAGTGCGGCTTTCTCGCTGGTGGAGCTCATGTTGTCGATAGCGATAGTGACCATTTTGGGAGCGATTGTTTTTGTGGCAGCGAAGCAAGCTTACGCGAGTTCGTCGCTGGCAGTGTCAGCAAACAATATTCGCCAACTGGCAGCGGGCGGCATGGCCTATCTCGGTGACAACAATTATACCTTCTGGCCCTGGAAGAGGGTAGCCGCAGATCGTAGTGTGACATGGTGGTATGGTTTTGAAACTTATGCCAGCAGCCGCAGTCCCGAAGGCCAGAGGGATTTTGATCCAACAAAGGGCCCGCTGGCAAACTATGTGCCGAAGGGATTCCGGCCTGATCCGAGCTTTGCGCTGGGTGGGAATGCATTCAAACCGAAATACCGGAATGGGTATATCGGAATAGGCTATAACACGCTTCTGGGTGGAGGCTTCATGGGCACTGGAGCACTTATGAGGCAAACGGCGCTCTCCGATCCCTCGCAGGTGGTGGTGTTCTTCACCTCGGCGCAGGTTAATACTTTTCAGAGACCGGCCTCAGCTCGCAACCCCATGATTGAGGAGTTTTACGGCATCAACGAGCGCGAGGTCACTGCGCACTTTCGGCATCGCGGGATGGCCATGGTTTCCTTCGCTTCGGGAAATGCCGGGTTCTTGCCGATGGATGAGTCGACCCGTGACATGGGAAGCCCAAAAGCAAATATCGGCCGCTTTGCCCCCCGCGGGAGTAAAAAGTTTTTGGAGTGATCGCGGAACACTTTTGCGCGAAAACGATTTTAGCTGAATTTACCACAGAGGACACAGAGAGCGCAGAGAATGAGTGACTTACAATTCCGCGAGCATTCCGTGTTTTGTCTTGCCTCCAACATCTCCTCATCCCCATGTAAAATGATTCATGGCGCTCACCCTTTGGGCTGCCTTTGACAGTTTTTCTTCGCTTCGCTTCGACTCTGTTGGTCCTGCCTTGTCCCGCCGGAGCTGCAATTCCGTAGGCGGACCATCCTGTCTGAAACGTCCGCGCTACTCGGTTGGGGGCATTCCGCTGGCCTTGCGGGCTGCGGCTTCGCGGGCGGCTTGGGCGGCGAGGCGAAGTTTGCCGAGATTATGCTTTGTGAGCGAAGTCTGGGGATTGCGGATGGCCTCGAGGTTTTGAGCTTTGATTTCCTCGTAGATTTCGCCTCGGTAGATGGGAATGGTCTTGGGAGCTTCGATTCCGATCCGCACATTGTCGCCATCGATACGCTTAACGATGAGAACAATATTATCTCCAATCTGAATCGTTTCGTTGATTTTTCTGGAAAGAGTAAGCATCGGTGAGGTCTTTCTTTTGATGCTTAAGCCGTTTCGTCAATCAGGACGTGAGTCGTCGAGTAGCTCTGATAATTGAGCAGAACAACTTGCTTGCCGACCCGCGTGCGACGGTTGATGAGGATGGGAGCCGCCAGATTGAGAGTTACCTTCTGGGGTTCGTAAGATTTGATCGTTGCCACGTTGAGAATGAGCGGATTCGCATCATCGCCCACGAGTCCGAGGAATTCGGCATCCGCATCTCCAATATCAAGCCGATAGTTCTCAACAAGCCCGACTGGCTCGACAGCCGGAATCTGGATTTCGTCGCCTTCGACCGCGTAAAGCACAACGAAAGGAAGGCTCTCTGGGTCAACTATGAGTTGGAATTTTTTGAAATCCGGAAGACCGATGAGGCCTTCGGGCATTAAAAATTGGTTGTTCGTTGCATCAGGAACAAATTCCTGTTGACCCGAAATCGAGGCTTCTACGAGCATGATGGGGATTAGCTAAAGAAATTAGCGCAGATAGTCGAGAAGAGAATTATTCTGAATCATCGCGCCGCTCTGGATCGCCGCTTGATAGGCCATCTGAGCCCGGTTTAAGCGAACAGTGGCTTCAGCAAAATCGACATCAGCATCGGTGGAAATAAGCTTCTCTGTTCCTTCGTAGCGGACTTCCAAATCTTTCATCGCAGTCTCGAGGCGATACTGCGTGGTTCCAGCTCGGGAAAGCGAGGAGAGGATCAAATCTTCTTGCGCAGCCAGATCATCTCGGAGAGCGATGACACTAGCAGAATCTTTTGAATTCATCGCGTCTCGAAGATCAATCATCTTGTTCAAAAGGTCACGAACTTGCCTGTTCTCTGACGGCACAGCGTAGGCGGAAATCGTGGTATCTTCACCGATATGCATCTCTGGAGTATCGGTGGCATCAGCTTGAGCAGTTGGCGTATCCGGCGTGTAGATAGCTTTACCGGAAGCATCTAAGGCAAAGGGATCCACTCCGGTCCCCGCAGCATTTCCCGCGAGGAGGTAGTTATTACGAAGTTTTGTATTCGCAACATTCAGCCCTTGTTTCACGAGCTGATCGATCTCGGTGGCTTTGGCAGTGAACTCCTGCCCGGAGGATGCTCCACTCACATTTGCGGCAAGCTCTGAGGCGCGAACGAGGAGATCTTTGATTTGTTCGAGAGAAGCAAAAGTAACCTTGCTGACCTCCATCCCGTCCGTGGCATTGCGATAGTACTGCTGGTTTTGTTTTTTTTCCACGCGCAGGTTGAGAATGCGCTGCATGGCGGGCGCGTCATCACTCGGAGCAGCGATGCGTTGGCCGGTACTGAGTTGGGTGAGGGCCTTGTTCTGCTCGCCGCCCAAGGATTGAAGGCGACCGAGCAGAGTGTCTGGGAAGGTATTAAATGTGACTCTCATGACTTTTTACTTTCTTAGCCTACTCCGAGGCGATTGACAACTTGTTCGAGAAGAGTGTCGATGACATTGATGTGGCGAGCCGAAGCTTGGAAACTCCTTTGAAATCTCATCATGTCCGTCATTTCCTCGTCTTGCGATACACCGCTGTATTGGTCGCGGCTATTCAAAGCCATTTCTTGACTGAGTTTCTGGTCTTCCAGACGAATATTCGTCGTATTGAGTTCCTGAGCGAGAGTCGTGACGGTTTTGTTAAAGTGAGCTACAAACGTAACATTCGTTCCAAGACCAGCGATCGGATCGCTTCCAAGTCCCGCAATTTGCAATGCGATGTCATTGGCCCCCACTCTGGCGGATCCTTTGAGAGTATTCGCATTGATGTCGGTCGAGTTGAATGCAATCAATGAACCGCTTGTGGGGGTCAGAAAAAACTGAGGCTGAGAAGTGTTGACTCCTTTATAAATGTCATTCAGCGAGCTGATGAGATTGGTGACGAGTGTCTTGGTTTCATCCCTCGCCTTTTGAACGTCGCCTGTGGAGGCGAGGATCTGAGCGGCGAGTCCACCATTCGGAAGTGTCGCATCGGTAAATTCCGTGCCAGTCGTGGCTCCTGTAAGTTTGAAGCTCAACTTGCGTGTCGAATCGTTGTATTCGTAGTTTCCTAGCACGGACTTGCCATTGATGAGGTCAACACCATTGGAAGTTACTGTGATTTGTCCAAGACCGTCGGGAGTGATTGGAGCAAATTGAACGTCGATATACTGGGAAAGCTCCTCAAGCTTGGCTTGGCGTTGATCGCGAAGGTCAACGGCGGAGAATGGTTTCACAAGCTCCGCTTTGGCGATGTATTCGTTCGTTTTAGCTATCTCCGCGAGTAAATCGTTGACAACACCGATATCGGTCTCCAACTGGGCATCGGCATCCGATTGAACCTGAGCAAGGTGCGTGTCTGTAGCGTTGATTTTATCGGCTAAGATTTGAGCCTTAGCGATGAGAAGCTGCTTTTCTCCGGAATCATTGGGTTTAACGGAAAAACTTTCCCAGGCGTTGAAGAAATCTGTGAGGGCGTCGCTGATGCCGCCACCACTGGCGCCGGAGGCATTTTGAATGGAGGTCGAGTCTTTGGTGCGGTCGAGGAACTGGCCAAGGGCGGTTTCTGCACTTTCGAGGACTTTTTTGGCGGCCTCGAGCGAGCTGGTGGAAGTGATTTCCCGCATCACGCTCTTATCGAGGAGCGCATCGCGGTTTTGGCGGAGGCCCATGGCTTCGACGCCCATACTTTCAAAAGCGACACCGGTTTCGATGGAGCCGCGATCGCCGATTTCGACGCGTTCCTTGGAGTATCCCCGGTTGTTGATGTTCGCGAGGTTCTTTCCTGCGACTTCAAGACCTTTGGAATGGACGCGGAGGGCGCCACTGCTGTTTTGGAGTGATCCGATGAGGCCTGACATATTTTTAACTTCCTTGTTAAGTTTTCGAGGCGACTTGACCTGATCTCGTCAGGCGACAGCCGCTGTGTATTTTTCCTGAGTGTATGTTGTTCTTACCTGTCCGTGGGCCCCGTATGTTCCTGGCATAGCTCCGGGGTTTCTTGCTGCTAGCAATTGTCGTGCCGACTCCACGCACTGGGCCAGAAGCATCCGGTTTTGGCGGGTGCGGCGCTGGGTGCGGGTGATCAGGTCATTGATTTCGTCAATGAGAGCCTTGAGGAGCGGTTGGTGCTCGGGCTGGAAGCTATGAGTGAGTGCGGAGAGGGTAATATCCTCTGGTTTTCCAGCTACAACAGCCGACTGGCGAACGAGTTCCTCACGATTGTGGCGAATTTGCGTGAGCTTCGCAATCTGCTCGTCCACATCCATATTTATGTCCAAAAATCCTGTGGGGTCTTGGTGAACGATGCACTGTTGCTGGCGGTCAAAAAGGTGGAGGAGCCCGCCGTACTCTTGAAGTTCGTTTTGAAGTGCGGAAACGATCTCTTTAAAATTTACTTGTATGTTCATAATTTTAAACGGATTGAGGTTTTTTTAAAAGTTGGGCTTGGAGGAGCGAGGATATCCCATTTGCCCCTCCACTGACGGACTCGGAAATGGTATTTGTGAGGAAGTAGTTGTAAGTGCCAGTTTTATCTGCTCCAGCTTGGTCATTATTCATCATGGGTTGGAGCGCTTTTTCAAGCATGCTACGCCAGAGGATCGACTCGAATTGTTTGCAAGAGTCGGCAATTTTTGCATCCTCAGGTGACAAAATTTTGCCGTTTGCCGCCGTTTGAAAGTTGGGCGTCAGAGGTGTGAGACCTGGCAGTGTTTTGGGAGTGAGGGCTGAGATGTCCATAATTAGTTTAAGACGAGTTCGGCTTGAAGAGCTCCAGCGCGTTTCATGGTTTGAAAGATCGACATCATGTCGCGGGTGGAAACACCAAGGGCGTTGAGGGCAGTAGCGACCTTTTCAATGGTCGGGGCTTCCTCGACGACTTTGAAAGAGCCTTTTTGCTCATCGATACCAGTAGTCGTACTGGGCAAAACGACAGTCTGGCCGGCACCATTGCCTATGAGCGGGGCATTCGGCTGGCTGGCTGTGAGTGTGGAAGCGATGGAAATCGTAAGCGATCCGTGGCTGATGGCTACTTTCGAGACGCGGACGTTGGATGTGGCCACGATCACGCCGGTGCGTTCATTGATCACAACTCGCGCGACGGAATCCGGCTCGAGTTCGATGCCTCCCAGACTGGCGAGGAAATTCACCTCATAGGAATTGTACTCAGGCGGCACATTGACATTCACTGTACGGCCATCGCGGGCCACAGCGGTGTTAGGAAAAACCCGATTGATGGCCTCCGCCATGCGTGCGGCGGAAATGTAGTCCGCTTCGCGCAGGTTGAGATTCATGGAACCATTCTGAACGATCTGGGCGGGCACTTCACGTTCCACGATGGCACCATTGGGGATCGTGCCAACGGTCGGAAAGTTTTTTTGCACCGTGGCGCCACCAGGACCACCTTGGCCCCCAAGGAAGCCACCAACAGCGATCGGACCTTGAGCCACAGCATAAACCGTCTTGTCAGCACCCTGGAGCGGCACTTGAAGAAGAACGCCGCCTTGGAGGGTCTTGGAATCGCCCATCGAGGAAACTGTGACATCAAGGCGGGAGCCCGGTTTCGCAAATGGCCCGATATCGGCCGTCACCATCACAGCTGCAACA
>CANMQB010000033.1 GCA_947499885.1 Spartobacteria bacterium | reverse complement strand
CATGAAAAGCATTCTGGACCCAACTCGTGTGGAAAAAATCGATTTTAGCAATGACGAAGTGGCGCGGTATTCACGCCACCTCATCATGCCGGAAGTGACCTTGGAGGGCCAGAAGCGCCTGAAGGCGGCAAAGGTGCTCTGCATCGGCACTGGCGGCCTCGGCTCACCCATTGCGCTCTACCTAGCCGCTGCCGGTGTTGGCACGCTCGGGCTCGTGGATTTTGACGTGGTCGACTACTCGAATCTCCAGCGCCAGATTCTTCATGGGACGAAAGATGTGGGGCGCAAAAAACTCAACAGTGCTCGCGACCGCATCAAGGAAATCAACCCCAATGTGCAAGTGGAACTCTACGACGCACTCTTCCAATCAGAAAACGCGAGAGAGATCGTCGGGCCTTACGATATTGTGATCGATGGAACGGATAATTTTCCGACGCGTTACCTGAGCAACGACATTTGTGTCTTTTTAAAGAAACCGAACATCTATGGATCGATCTTCCGTTTCGACGGTCAATGCACGGTTTTTGCTCCCCATCTCGGCGGGCCATGCTACCGCTGCCTCTATCCCGAGCCTCCCCCGCCAGGCATGGTGCCAAGTTGTGCAGAGGGGGGCGTTCTCGGCGTTCTACCCGGCATCATCGGAGTCATGCAGGCGATCGAGGCCATCAAGCTCATCGTTGGAATCGGCGAGCCACTCATAGGGCGTCTGGTTCACTTCGACGCCTTGAAAATGAAATTCCGCGAATTCAAAATCCGAAAGGATCCGAGCTGCCCGGTTTGTTCAGAGAACCCGACAATTACCGATTTGATTGACTACGAAACGTTCTGTGGAATTCCCCAAGCCCGCGCGGAGGAGGAAGCCGAACTCCCTGTCCCTGAAATCACCGTCGAGGAACTCAAAGCCCGCATCGACCGGAATGACAAATTTGTGCTTCTCGACGTACGTGAGCCCTACGAGTGGGACATCGCACGCATTGCGGGAGCCAAACTCATCCCGCTTGGCGAACTCTCATCCCGCATGAGCGAACTGGATACGGCGGATGAAATCGTCATTCATTGCAAGGTTGGCGCGCGCAGTGCCACTGCGGTACGCCACTTGCAAAAGGCTGGTTTTTCCAAACTCCTCAACGTAGCCGGCGGCATCCTAGCTTGGGCCGACCGCGTGGATACCTCGATGCCAAAATACTGAGATCAAATCAGACGGAATTAATCACGGAGGACGCAGAGAGCACGGAGGGAAGATGGATTCTCAAATTTTAAAGTTTAAGTGATCTGCGGCACCAAACGAACGAACCTCTCATTCTGTCCCAAGATCTCCTTTTCGAGTTAATCACTTCCACTTCATGCAAGCCGCTCAATCCCAGTTCATTTGCCCGCAAACGCGACAACCGCTGCGTGAGGCGACGAGCGAGGAATTGGCTTCCCTGCGCAAAATGCCAGCACACGCTAAGCTCGAAGCTGCTTGGATACGCCTAGACTCAGCCATAGCCTACCCCGTTCAAAACGGCATCCCTCAGCTAATCCCATCTGCTGCGATTCCACTCACCTAAACCCATCCTCTCGACTCCGTGATCTCCGTGCTCCGTGGTAAAAAATTCTTCCAACCCGCCATCCCATGACTGAACTCGAACGCATCCGCCACTCAGCCGCCCATGTCCTAGCCACGGCGATTCTAAAAATCTGGCCCGAGGCCCAGTTTGCCGCAGGCCCACCGGTCGAGACTGGCTTCTACTATGATCTGGAGCTGCCTCATCGGATCTCCCCGGAGGACTTTGCCCGCATCGAGGAGGAAATGAAACGCGAGGTGAAGGCGAACCATGTCTTCGAGCGCGTTGAGATTTCTCGCTCCGACGCCCTTGCCATGGCTGAGCGAGGTGAATTGGCATCCCTCGCCGCACGCGGTAATCCATCCAAGTTTAAACTCGATATCGTTCAAAACATCCCCGAAGACGAGGTCATCACTCTCTATCGCAATGGCGAGTTCACCGATCTCTGCGCGGGGCCACATGTTCTGCGCACTGGTAATATTGGTGCATTCAAACTCACGCACGTCGCGAGCGCCTATTACAAGGGCGATGAACGGAATCCGCAACTCCAACGCATTTACGGCACGGCGTTCAAAAACAAGACCGCGATGGAGGAATATTTCACCATGCTTGAGGAGGCCAAAAAGCGCGATCACCGGAAGATTGGTGCCGAGATGGGGCTCTACGCTATTGATTCAGAATTTGTCGGTCCCGGCATGCCACTCTGGTTGCCTAAAGGTACCGTCCTTGTCGAAGAACTCGAAAAACTCGCTAAAGAATCGGAATTTGCAGGCGGCTACGTGCGTGTACGCAGTCCACACCTTGCCAAGGAAAAAATGTATAAAACCTCGGGCCATCTCCCCTACTATGCGGAAAGCATGTTCCCCCCGATGGAAATGGACGAGCACCGCGAAGAGCGTGCCAAGATTCAGAGCCGTATGGCTGAGCTCGAACGTCTCCTCACTCCAGAGGGCTGATCAGAGTTGATCGTGTTTTTAAACCAAAATCCGAAGCATGTTAACTTGGCTCGGTAGACAAACACTCTGCGCTGTTACGGAGATCGGCGACTTTTCGCTCTTTACCGCAAAATCATTTTGTTGCGTGGCCAAGACGAAGGGACTTGCGAAGCGGGTCGCGCGAGCCGTGCATGAACAGGGTACTATTTGCCTTCCTGTGATTTTGATTGTGGGCGTTTTCACCGGCTTGGTACTCGGATTGCAGGGCTACCATGTCCTGAGCCGCTTTGGGTCGCAGGGATTGCTGGGCACTTTGGTTTCGCTGAGTTTGGTGCGTGAAATGGCCCCGGTGCTTGCGGCCCTCATGTTAATCGGCCAAGCCGGATCTGCCTTCGCCGCAGAGCTCGGAATCCAGCGCAATACGGAGCAAATCGTCGCTCTGGAAACTATGGGGGTGAATAGTCTTGGTTACCTGGTCACTCCTCGGCTTCTTGCGGCGCTGGTTGTGTTTCCCATTCAGACAGCACTTTTTGTCATCTTGGGAATCTGTGGAGGTGGGCTTTCCGGCTCGCTCCTGCTCGGAGTGGATTCCGGCGTTTACTGGTCCGCCGTGCACAGGGCCGTGGAAGTAGGAGACTTATCGGAATGCTTCATCAAGTCGGCGATATTTGGGCTTTTGGCGATGAGCACCTGTGCTTACCAAGGTTTCCATGCAGATCGGAACAGTTCCGCCATCGGCGCGCGCGCAGTGAGCGCTTGCACCACCCGAGCGGTCGTGCTCTCAAGCATTCTGGTGCTAGTGGCAGACTACGTGATCAGCTCGTTCTTTGTTTGAGCATGCAATCCTCCCCTCACCCAGTTGCGCTGCATGTTGAGGATCTTCACAAGAGCTTCCATGGCAAATCCGTTCTCAGAGGTGTAAATTTGCAAGTGCCGCGTGGCAGCGTCTTCACTGTTCTTGGTCCGAGTGGCGCAGGAAAATCGGTTTTTCTGAAATGCTTGGCAAACATCATGAAAGCTGATGCCGGGCGCGTCTCATTTGAAGGCCGAGAACTGAGCCCATACGATTCCGTGGCACAAGAGGGGTTCCGTAGGCGTTGCAGCTTTTTATTCCAGAGTAACGCGCTTTTTGATTCTTTAACCGCTTTGGAAAATGTGGCTCTTCCTCTTGAACAGACGACCGATCTGGGAAAAGCCGAAATCAGGAACCGCAGCCGGGCGGCTTTGAGCCAGTTGGAAATGGAAGACTTTACTGGCCACTACCCCGCAGAACTCTCTGGCGGAATGCAGAAGCGTTTAGCCTTGGCCCGCGCGATTGTGACCCGCCCCGAGCTTGTTTTATTCGACGAACCAACGGCTGGCCTCGACCCACTGCGAAGGAACGCCGTTTTTGCCATGATCGCCAAATACCAACGCCAGTTCCATTTTACGGCGCTCATCGTTACACACGACGTGCCAGAAGCTCTAGCTGCGAGTGATCGCGTCGCCTTGCTCAACGATGGCCGTATCGGATTTGAAGGAACACCCTCCGAGTTTTCCGCATCCAGTGATCCGGTTGTGTGTCTATTCCGCGACAGCGCTCAGGCGCTGAGCGATTCCTTGGCAGAAATTCGCAGATCCAATCCCATGCCTCACACTCTATGAAAAACACCAAACTCGAGCTTTCCGTAGGCTTTTTTATGCTCCTAGGAATTGCCGCGATATCCTACCTCGCCATTCAGGTAGGAACCGGATCGCTCATCACAGGCGACACATATCTTATCGAATCCCGCTTCACCAATGCCGGAGGCCTCCACGCTGGCAGCAGCGTGATGCTGGCTGGCGTCACGGTCGGCCGAGTCGAAGGAGTGCGCATCGAACCATCAGATTATTCTGCAATCGTCACCCTGCGTGTCCTCTCATCTCTCCGCCTCCCAACCGACTCGATGGCATCAATCAAAACGACCGGACTCATCGGAGACAAATTTGTTTCCCTTGCACCAGGGGCAGATGATACCTACATGGAGTCTGGTATGAGGATCACTCTCACCGAATCTGCAATGGATCTGGAATCTCTCATTGGTAAAATGGCATTCGGATCGGTGGAAAATGATCAGGTCAAAAAAGAAACCCCATAACCTTTCATCGTGAAAACGCGTTACCTTGCTCTTTCGCTTCTAGTCAGCATGACCTGCGGCTTTTCGGCATCGACCCCTGATGCGGAAAACTCACTGAAAAAGTCCGTTGGCGAGGTTATCGCCATCGCAAAAGATTCCAAATCACCCAGCGCTCTGAGAGAAAGCCTGAGTCCAGTACTGATGAAATCCATCAACTTCGATACCATGACCCGGCGAGCCATCGGTCCAGGGTGGCGACAATTCACGGAAGCCCAGCAAAAGGAAGCGACTCGACTTTTTAGCACGCTGATTATCCGCACCTACTCGAGCAAATTCACACCCGGGGAGTTGCCGGAAATTTCCTACAAGACGGCACAGTGCCCAGCACCCGGTCGCGTGGAAATTGCTACCACGACTTTGTACAAAGGGAGCAAATACGAGGTGATCTACCGACTCGAAGACACAGGTGGCTGGCGAATCACCGATGTGGTGATCGAAGGGGCAAGCTTAGTCGCAAACTACCGCACACAATTCGATGACGAGTTTAAAGAAGGCGGGGTAGATGCCGTACTGAACGCTCTTAAAAAATCGGCTTCAAAATCAACCGATTAACCTCAACCCACCGTGAGACAATCCATCACATTTTTGACAGAATTGGCCATCGCCTTTTTCTGGCTCCACACGGGATTCGCAAGTAGCCAAACCGACTCGAACTCCCAGATCGTCATCATAACAAAGGATGGAGCCAAACCCGCACCACTCACAAAAAATGGAACTCCTAAAAACTCCAAGGAGACCCTTTTTCTACGAAGTGCGGTGAAGGAAGTGCCACTTGCTCCCTCGCCTCAAGAGAAGAAAAAACCGCTCAAGACGAGTTCGGCAGCAGCGCAATCCAGCTCCAAAAAACCAACCCCAAAGCCTGCCAATCGAGCTCAGACGAACGCTGAGGCCAAAAAAGACGACACGATCACAATCACAAAAAAATCTCAGCCGGTTTCAAATGATGACCTAGACGAGTACAGCGATATCGCAAAAATCGCCGACCCCGCCGAACCCATCAATCGAGGCACTTTTTGGTTGAATCACCAACTCTACAACTACCTTCTGCGCCCAGCCTCCAAAGTGTATGAGTTCATCCTACCGCCGCCCGCCCGCCAAGCGGTTCGCAACGTTTTTGACAATGCCGAATACCCTGTGCGTGTCGTCAACCATGCGCTGCAATTTGAGTTCAAGCGGGCCGATCTGGAGACGCGCAAGTTTCTTGTCAACTCGGTGGCTGGCGTAGGCGGCATCCTGAAAGTGAGCGACAAAATTCCTGTCCTTTCAAACGTTCCCTCGGCCGACACAGCTCAAACGTTGGCCAAATGGGGAATCGGCCACGGAGCCTATGTGGTTTTGCCTGTTCTGGGACCGAGAAGCGTACGCGACACCGTTGGGATGGCGGGTGACTACGCATTAAATCCTATTTCTTGGCTGAGCTACGGTGGGGTGGGAGGTGCCACGACATTGGCTGTATCTGGGCCAAGCGCTGCGCGAAATATGAACGAGAGGATCAGGATTTACGACTCCGCCACAAAGAATGCGATTGATCCCTACATCGCCGTCCGTACCGGTTACATCCAGTACCGAGATCAAGCTGCCTCGAAATAGCAATACGCAGGCCGCCAAACGCGAAAGAGCGAAAGCAAAGCTGCTGCAGCCCTGTAGAAATTGATTCGACGGATGCCGCCATTTTGGCGAGATTTCCAACCTCATGGCCGTTCCCAAGGAAAAAGCATTTGAGCGACTGCTCGAGGCCCGCAAAGCAGGACGCTTTGCCCACGCCTACCTTCTCTGTGGTCCTGCAGGATCTGGCTGCGAATGGCTTGCCTCAGAACTTGCCGCAACCATTCTAGGAACTACTCTGCAGAATCTGACTTCGCATCCCGATTTTCACCAAGTCGCGCCGGAGTCAAAATCCCGCCGTATCGTCACTGACCAAATCCGCGAACTGGAGCAGGCTCTCCATATGAAGCCACTCGCTGGGACGAACAAAGTCGCGGTGATCCATGATGCCGACCGCCTCCAACCCCAGGCTGCGAATGCCTTTTTGAAAACATTGGAAGAGCCGCCGCAAGGGTCCCACATACTCCTCACAACCACAATCCGGGATGCTGTGCTTACCACAATCCTCTCCCGCTGCATCGCAGTGCCACTGCAGGCCTCGACGCACTCGATACAGGACAAGCACAGCACAGCCCTCAACGAGGCCTTCGAGCAGGCCCTCCTCCAGAAAGGTGGATCCGATACGGGAGCCGCCCTGCGCTTCACCCGATTCTTTCAATCCCGGATGAGTGAAATCCGCGAGGAGGCAACCGGTGGGCTTGAAACCCAGCTTAAAGAACAACTCAAGCAATACCGTGACTCGATTGATAAAAATTGGAAAGACACCCGCGAAGATCAAATCAAAGCCCAAGGTGAGTCCATCGTCCTCCGCGAGCGGGAGCGTTTACTCGCCTCGCTCGGAGAAATCCTCGCCGGTGCACTCCGTCAAAAAATCCGTCCCCAGCCCGAGTCTCTGCCCAATATCCAGCTCATCGCTGCGGCGAATGAAACAAAAACCCTCCTCAAGCGACTCGATGCCCTCGAGCAGACGCGGCGCACTCTTTCAGCTGGCGTCCAAGAGGCACTGGCCCTCGAGAGTGGATTTCTCCAAATGATTGCCCACCCATGAAAAAGCGACTTGTCATTAAACTCGGTACAGGTGTCCTTTCGACTCCAGCCGGCAAATCCCTAGACCAATCCCAATTCGCCCGCCTGTCTACCGAGATCGCCGAGCTTCAAAACGCCGGTCACTCATGCATCATGGTCAGCAGCGCCGCGATCGCTGCCGGCGTGCGAGTTTTGAAATTGAAAAAACGCCCCGAGGATCTCCCTGGCAAACAAGCATGTGCCGCAGCAGGCCAACCCGAGTTGATGAGGCTTTACTCGACCTCCTTTAAAAAACACGGCCTCAACGTCGCCCAGCTTCTGCTCACCCATGGCGATATCGACAGCCTCATGCACCGGGAAAATGCACGCAACACGCTCGATCGACTGCTCGAGCACGGTGTGATCCCAATCATTAATGAAAACGATTCCGTCGCGGTCGAGGAACTTCGCTTCGGCGACAACGACCGTCTCTCTGCCGAAGTCGCCACGCTCATGAACGCGGACCACTTGATCATCCTGACCAGCACAGACGGGCTTATGGACGATAAAGGCCTACGAGTGCCCCGCGTTTACAACCTCTCCGAAGCTTTTCGATATGTGCGCCCCGAGAAAGGGGAGGAATCGACCGGCGGCATGAAAACCAAACTCGAAGCAGTGCGCAAAGTCTCCTCCACTAGCATCCCAGCCCACATCCTGGATGGGCGGATTCCAGACCGCATGAAAGACGCACTGGCAGGCAAGGATGTCGGAACAGCTTTTGGCAAATGAACACCTCGGGACCTACACTTGCGATCGCAAAGAATACCTTTACGGAACTTGTTCGGCAGAAGGTTTTCTTTTTTTTGCTGATCTTTGCTCTGCTCATCATCGGCAACTCGGCCTTCATGGCAAAGTTCTCCTTTCAAGAGCAGTTCCAGATGCTCAAAGACATCTCCCTCGGGGCCATGTCGGTCTTCACCTCACTCATAGCCATTCTCGCCACGGCAAATTTCCTTCCGAAAGACATGGAGGACCGCACGATTTACACGCTTCTCTCCAAGCCAGTGCCACGCTACCGGTATCTGCTTGGCAAGCTACTCGGCATTATCGCCCTCCTGGGAGTGGCAACCCTGCTTATGTCGGCGCTGTTTCTTGCCATTCTCTGGCTCAAAGAGAGCACGGTCCTTGCCGAAACCCGCGCCCAACTGCAAGGCGCCTCTGCCGAGGAAATAAATTTGGCAGTCAAAGAAGTCACGAATGCCACCTTCAATGCGAACCTCCTTCCGGGCATCGTGATCATTTTCATCAAATCAACCCTCCTCGCCTCGCTGACCCTGTTTTTATCGAGTTTTGCAACCTCCTCGATTTTTACGATCATCATGGCTGCGGCACTTTATTTTATCGGACATCTACAAGCCACAGCGCGCGAATACTGGCTCTCCGGCGTAAATGTGGAATGGTGGTCGCGCCTGTTGCCTGCCATTGTGGCTCTGCTTTTTCCGGACCTTCAGGCATTCAATCTTACGGATGACATTATCGCTGGCACGGCTGTGCCAGTGGCGCTTTTTCTGAATACCGCAGGGCTGGGCATTCTTTATGTGACGGTTTATTTCGCCTTGGCGGCATTGGTTTTTTCCGGGCGGGAATTATGAATGGTCGGAAATTTCTTGCGATTGGTCTCCTTGGAGCCTTCGGCGCTGCGATTCTTCCGCTTCAATCCCTGCTCCAAGTTGAGGCCCAAGCGGCACACTTTCGCAAGGCTCCCTTGAGCATCGACCTGCGGGAGCGCATCGGCCAAGCCGGGTTTCTCGCAGCCCTCAGCGGGTTCCGCTCCCCTCTGGCCGCCATTCTCTGGATCAAAGCCCACACGGCATGGGAAAACACGGAATGGGGAAGAATGGCTGGGCTTTTTGAAACAGTCACCACCTTGCAACCGAGGTCACTCACCTATTGGGATATGGCTGCATGGCACATGGCTTGGAATGCGAGCGTCGCAGCACTGCAAAATGAAAAACAACCCAGCGAGGCTCTCCGCGTCCGAGCTCAACGGGCGTACATTCAACTTGGCAAAAATTTCCTGGAGCGTGGCATCTCGAACAACCCCGATCGTCCCGAATTGCACGTGCAACTGGGAGTTCTTCTCCGGGACAAATTGGAAGACCATTGCGCTGCAGCTGACGAATTTTTAAAAGCCGCCAAATTTCCCGATGCCCCGCTCTATGCCGCACGATTCGCCGGCTACGAAATGGCAAAGTGCCCTGGACGCGAACGTGAGGCCTATGATTACTTGCGAAAACTCTATCAGGCAGGCGAAAAGCAACGCCTCCCCACCCTCATCAACCTTCTGCACAAGATGGAAAACGATCTGGATATCCCACAGGCAGATCGGCTAGCCTCTGGAGCCGAATCCTTGGAGGATTAATCACTGCATGAAATTTGCCATTCTTGGAGACATTCACGCCAATCTGCATGCGCTGCAGGCAATCTTGGCGGATACCGAAGAACAGGGAGTCACCCATTATGTCTGCATGGGAGACATCGTGGGCTACTGTGCCCATCCTCAGGAGTGCGTGAAAGTCATTCGAGATCTCGATTGCCCCACGGTGAAAGGCAACCATGACGAGCAGTCCTCCAAGGAAATTTCTCAGGAAGGTTTGAATCCCCTCGCCGAAGAGGCACTGGATTGGACACGCTCGCAACTCACCCCAAGCGATTCCCAGTGGCTGCGTGAGCTCCGCATGCAGAGGCTGGTCCGAGATTTTACCATCGTCCATGCCACGCTCGACACCCCTCACAAGTGGGGCTATGTGAACACCGAGCTCGATGCGGCGGCAAGCTTCAGCTACCAGCACACCAATCTCTGTTTCATCGGCCATACCCACGTGCCAGTCGCCTACACAAAGGAAGGCGAGTTTCGCACCATTCCGCTGGACATCCTATCAATCGAACAGGGCCAAAAATATCTCATCAATGTAGGCAGCGTTGGCCAACCGCGGGATTCCGACTGGCGCTCCGCCTATTGCATCTACGATATCGAACGCCAAGAAGTGGAATTGCGACGAGTGGAATACGATATCCGGGGAGCCCAAGCTGCCATTCTTGCCGCTGGACTTCCCGAAAAACTCGCGACACGCCTCGAGAAAGGCCGCTGATTTTATTCGGCCCATCGTGAGCAAACTCCCTCAGTCGCCACCAGAAAGTCTTCTTCTCATCAAGCCAGGATCGATGGGGGACGTCATCCACGCTCTTCCCGTGGCAAGTGCTATCCACCAAGCATGGCCAGATACTCGCATCACTTGGATCATTGACCCACGTTGGGCACCACTTCTCGAAGACAACCCCAGCCTCTCTGCAACACATGAGTTTCCTAGATCCAAGTTCCGGGGTCCGCTCGGCATTCTCCGTTTCTTCACTTGGTGCCGTAGCTTGAGGGATATCAGTGCGGATGCCGCTCTCGACCTTCAGTGCCTCTTGCGAAGCGGTTTGATGGCCAGATTCAGCGCAGCCCGACGCGTCTGGGGCCTGTCTGACGCCCGCGAGGGAGCTGGGTTTTTCTACACAGACCGAGTGTCCGTCTCGGATAACGAGCACGCGGTTCAACGCTATCTGCGAGCCCTGCCAGCGATGGGAATCCCAATGCCCGAGCAACCTGATTGGACTCTTCCACGCGGCAGGGAGCCCAAGACGATCCCGAAGAACAGCCCCTTCGTTGTCATCCACCCGTTCGCGCGGGGAGCTGGGAAGTCTCTCAACAGGGAATGCCTTGACGCTTTTCTCAAGACCTTCCGCAAGCATTCAAACTTGCCTTGCGTATTGGTTGGCGCGGGGACCTACAACTCGGAAATCCACGCCGGGGTGCTCAACTTGCTTCATCGAACCACGCTTGCAGAACTCATAACCATTCTCAGGCAGGCGACTTTTGTGGTGAGTGTCGACAGCGGCCCGATGCACTTGGCTGCCGCGCTTGGCACCCCCCTCCTATCAGTCCACACTTGGAGTGATCCGCGACGTGTAGGCCCTTATGAAGAGTCTGCTTGGATTTGGCAAGGCGGGCAAATCCGCCGGCAGAATCTCAATCTTACCCCACGGCCTCAAAAACCCTTTTCCCCGGAAGACGCCTGCGAGACGGCAAATTTTGTCGCCTTGGAGATTTTAAGACTGACTCAAACGTAGTCCGAAAGCTCGTAGAGTGTGGGATCACGTTCAGCGCGGCGAGGCCGGGTTTTTACGCCCGATCCAGAAGTCTCCTCCCCATCCGCCCCGTCCATGCCGGGAAGATCCATCCCTTCAAAAGCATCTCCAAATTCCTCCTCCAGCTTCTCGGGGTCCTCACCAGATTCAAGCCGGCGGATCATTTGCTCCATCTCAGCGGGCATTTTTTGTCCTGTCGCCTCAGTCATTTTGCGCATCATTCGACCAAGTGCGCGCGGGTCGGGGTTGCTTTCATCCATGCCTGCCATGTCGCGCTCCATCTCAGCCATCACGCTCTCCATTCGCGGATCCAATTCCGCACCCTCCGGAGTTTCAGCCTTCTCCTTCGCGCGACCAGTGAAGGCGAACTTCGAAATCATGCGCTCCATCCGTGCATTGGGGTCATCAGGACACCGCGGAATCTGGTTTGCCAGAGCAAGGCTCCGGGCGAAAAACGAGTAAATCTTGTTTGTGTCGGGTGAGTGAAATTCGTAAATCGGCATATTTTTTGAAACAAGAAACTGCGAACAATTTAGCTCATTTCAAGAAACCCGTCCACTTCCCGGTTGCCTCTGGGATGCCTCGCATTCAAAACGCATCTTTAGAAGATGAGTAATCCTCCCCTCGCCATGAACTCCGGCGCGCAACGATTTTTCTCCGCAACAGCTCGGGATTTTGATATTCTTGCAATGTTAATCAAAGATGGAAAAGCCCGAAACGCCTGATGAGGAACTTGTCCGCCGCACCCAAGCGGGGGAGGCCCAGGCTTTTGATGAGCTCATTCTGAGGTTTAGCCCACGTCTCTATGGCTTGGTTTACCACATGACATCCAGCCACGAGGACACGAACGACCTTCTGCAGGATATTTTTTCAAAAGCCTACCGCTCAATTAAAGGCTTCCAGGGCAAATCTTCGTTTTACACATGGATGCATACCATCGCAGTAAACATGACGATCAACTTCCTGAAAAAAAGGAACCGCAGGAAAACTATGAGTTTGGACGATGCGGATAGCGGGATTTTGAACAACCAAGATTTTATCGAAGCCACAAGCACCGCAGATCCCAGCCGAGAGGCAAATCTTAGCGAACTGCAAAAAAGACTGAACGAATCCATGCTCAAGCTGTCACACGACCATAGAGCAGTCGTCACTATGTTCGATATTCAAGGCATGCCCCACGCAGAGATTTCCAAAGTTCTCAAAATTTCGGAGGGAACCGTACGGTCTCGCCTTTTTTACGCCCACCGACAGTTGCAAAACTACCTGCAGGAGTTTATTGATAAGTAATAAAACGTATGGACAACGAAGATAGTATTACAAAGCTTCTCCGACTTAAACGCTACGAGCAACCGCCGGAGGAATACTTCCAAAACTTCCTGACCGAGTTTCAAACGCGCCAGAGGTCTGAAGTCATTCACCGACCGCTCATCCATATTGTATGGGATCGCTTTTCTTCCCTTTTTGTGATCCCCCCGATTCCGAGATTGGCCATGGCGTCCTCAGTGCTGGCAGCTGTTTTTACTGCGGCTTTTGTCCTGAACTGGTCGGATGACGTAGAGCCTTCCTCGCTCACATTGACCTCCTCCGGAGCGGTGCAGCTTGATTCAAAAAATCAAACCTCACCGAGCAAAGTCGGTTCAACCGTGCACTATGTACTCCCTGCGAGTCCGGTCAGCTATGCTTCCGCCCGCAGTTTCTAATTTTTTAAAGTGCCTGACCATCGTGACAGCCACGTCTTCGATGGCTCTCACCCTCCAGTGCCTCCATGCGGCGGAGCCCATCTCGGCAGAACGTCTCTGCTCAGAAATTCAGAGAGTTGTTGAAAAAACTCAAGCCGCTGTCGTTCGAGTCCAAGCAAACGACCAGCTTGGGGTGCGACTGGGAAGCGGTTTTTTTATTGACCCTGCTGGCATGGTTTACACTCACGCAGGAGTTGTCTTGAATGCGCAAGAGGTCACGGTGATCTTTAACGACCGCCCGCTCCCGGCCAAAGTGGTAGCGATCGACGAGCGCAGCGGGATCGCTTTGCTCAAGACCGATTGCATCAGCCCTTTTATTCCGATTGGCAATTCTGAGAATGTGGCCATCGCCACGCCGGTGATTGCCATCGGATTTCCCGAAGACCGGCCATCGAGCGCCAGCATTGGAATGATCGCAGGCCGCGATCGTCAATACATGGGAAAATATTTTTCGACCACACACCTCCGCGCCAACATGGCAGTAAGCCGAGGTGAAGGCGGTGCTCCGGTGCTCAATCTCAATGGAGAAGCAATCGGAATTGTTATGGCCCGCATCAATGACTCCGGATCCTGCCATATTCTCCCAATCCGAGCCGCAGAAAAGGTACGCCAAGATCTTGTGCGCTACGGCGAAATGCGGCACGGCTGGGTAGGCGTCGAGGTCGAGGACATGCCTGAGCCAGTCAATGGTTCCACTGCAAAAATTACAACCCTCAGCGCGCTGGCCAATGCCATGCCGGATGGACTTCAACCGGGAGATATGGTGAATGCGATTGGAGTCACGATGGTGACCTCCAGTGAGGATGTCATCGACGCATCCTACTTCTTGACCGCCGGAGAAGTTGCCCGTGTGCAGATCACAAGGCGCGGCCAGCAGATGAGCGTGAGTGTGATACCCAATCCCCACCCCTCGCTGCCTGCAAAGCCTCTCCACGCGGAGACCTCCCCTACTCCTTAAGCCCTCCCTCTGAGGCCAAATTCCCTAAAAAGAAACAGGCACCAACTTTTCAATTGGTGCCTGTCTTGAATGAAAAACCGAGATTAACGACGACCGAAGTCGCGGCGTCCGCCGCCACCACCGCCACCACCGCGACGGTCATCACGACCACCGCCGCCACCACCGCCGCCACCGCTGCGGAAGTCACGGCGAGGCCCATCAAAGCGCCCACCACCGCCACCACCACCACCGCCTGCAGGGCGGTCTTCACGAGGACGAGCCTCGTTGACTGTGAGAGCACGGCCATCGAGATCTTTGCCGTGGAACTGCTCAACGGCTGTCTGAGCATCGGAATCGGATGCCATCGTGACGAAGGCAAATCCGCGCGAGCGGCCAGTGAATTTATCTTGCATTAGCATGACTTCGGAAACCGCACCGCACTGCGAGAACAGGTCCTGAATAGCAATCTCTGTCGTGTTAAAGGACAGGTTGCCGACGTAGAGTTTATTACCCATGGTATTTACTATATTAAACGCATTAAAGATCGAGGCCTGTTCCCGACTGCCGGGTTTCAAACTGCCCGGGGAGTTTTCTCTCCGGGACGTCCACCAAATCCTGATCCAATCTGCAACCTTCTTATTCGCCTTTTTTCAGAGCTTGGCAAATACTTTTTAGACTATTTTTTTTCGAGATGGTTGACTGAGGGCTCAGTAATCGGGAAGTTGGTTGCGTGAGATTCCTGAGATGCGTCCTGATCCTGTTGCCCCTGCTCTTTTTTACAGACGTGGGCAATGCCCAGCAACAAATGCGTGTGCCATTCAATTTTCAATGGGGAGAATCCGCGTCCCGCGTAGAACAAAGCCTGGTGGGGATAAAAGCAAAAATCGTGGAACGCAAGGTCGTTGAAGGAAGAACGGCGTTCGTGGTTGAGGGCATCCCTCAGAAACAGCTCCAGCGAGCATTGTTTTATTTCAAAAACGATATGTTGAATGAAATCGAACTCCAGTTTGGAGATGCTTCGTGGGATACCCCGAAGTACGATCTTTTTTTTGAGGAGGTGCGACGCAACGTTGATTCAAAATACGGCATGGGACGACTACTCACGCGTTCGAGAAACCGAGAGGGTGACGTATTGCAAACGCTAATCGGCTATCAATGGCTGCAGGGGAGCATCACATTACGGCTCTATCTTTTCACGGCAGAGAAATCTCTCAACGCTCTTCGAATCTTGAGCCTTCATTACAAAGAGGCCTAGCTTTTCCGCTAAACAAGCGGGCCCGATTTGCCAGCCTGCTCTGATGGGAACCACGCAGATCTCTTGGGATCTCGGATCAAGCGAAGTCAAAATCCGCGACCACGGCGTGATGATCCGACGTGGATGTCACTTCCACGCTCTGGGAAACAAGGCGCAAAGCCGCATTATAAAATAAATGGTCGGTCACAAATGGCATTCGACGCCAAGTGATCGTCTCATTTTGCGCAGTACGGAAACCGGCATTTTCAAATTGCTTCACTAAAGACTCGGCTGGAGAGGAATTCATATCACCCGCAAGGATCGCCGGTTCGTGCCCCCCCTCACGAAGATGGGCTTCCACGATGTTCCGCTGTGTGGGATGGGAATCGCTTGAATCCCCGATCATAAAAAACGCTTGAAGGTGAGTGTTGAGAATTTTCACATTGCGGCCATCCAGTCGGGTGAAAGCCTGAAGCAAAAGCCTCGAGGATGTCCGGCGCTTTTTACCTTCGAACTCAAATTCGACCTGCGCTGATGGAAGGTCAATTTTTTCAAAATCAAATAATTTTGATCGTGAGAAAATTGCCAAGCCCAATCCAAATGGCAACTCGGTCTCGTTTTTCAGCGGATAAGAGAAAACCGAATCATAGCTAGGGAGGAGGTCCTTCAATCGTGTAAAATTTGGCGGCGGCTCGACTTGCATTCCACCATCGTGTCCCCTCTCGACCTCTTGGAGACAAATCACATCGGCATTCAAACCGTTCAGAAAAGCCCCCACACCATCCACATCAATCACTGTTGGAAAGGGGTCATCATCAATCCAAGGCTGGGCATTTTGCATGTTGAATGTGACGACTCGGATGGACATTTGAATAGGGGACCGGAAAATTCTTATCTGAAATTTTTAAAAGAAAAGATTTTTTAGAGCCTCTTTGCATCGTCCTCACCGGCTAAGAATAATCCCACTGAACTCGATTTTTTTATCGCCCAATAGGCAAG
>CANMQB010000032.1 GCA_947499885.1 Spartobacteria bacterium | reverse complement strand
TCGTGGTCGTGCAACACATCCCAGCCAACTTTTCTCGTATCATGGCCCAACACCTCGATGAGCTATGCCCTTTTGCAGTTCACGAAGCCAAGGACGGCGAGGAACTCAAGGCGGGCACCTGCCTCGTTGCACCGGGAGATTTTCATCTGAGCCTCGTGCCCTTTGGCAGGGGCTATAAAGTGCGAATTGGCCAGTCACCACCGGTCCACCATTGCCGCCCGGCTGTGGACATCCTTTTCCGATCAGCCGCAACCCATGCCGGCTCACACGCCGTAGGGGCCCTCCTCACGGGAATGGGCGTCGATGGCGCGATGGGTCTGAAGGAACTCCAATCGGCTGGTGCGGAAACCATGGCTGAATCCGAGGAAAGTTGCGTCGTTTTTGGAATGCCGCAGGCGGCCATCCGCTTGGGTGCTGCAAATCAGGTATTGCCCCTCTCGAAGATGCCCCAAGCCATCCTCTCGGCGATAACTGCTAAGATCGCAAAAAAAACATGATGATCTCAACCCGACTTCCAGTCTCTCTCGCGGAGACAGCTGAACGCTCCCTCAAAGAGATTTTTTCCAAACAACTCAAACTCTCCCTGTTGCCAGCCGAATCTGCAGATGAGACCCCCGATCTCAAAGTCTTCCACGCCTCCGTCTCGATTACGGGAGAGCGTGTCAAAGCCTCTGTGCTCCTCCAGATTTCCGAGGCCTTTGCGGCCAAAGCCACCAAAATCCTCATCGGCTGCGACGGTGCGGGAGAGGAAATCGAGGATGCAACTGGCGAGCTTTGCAATATGATTTCGGGTCGCGTCAAAAGCGAACTCACCACAGCGGGATTCCCCGGCATTCTCGGCACCCCGACCATTACCTTCGGCTCGCGAATTGATCTTCGGAACACGACAGATTCGGAGTTATGCCGCACGGAGTGGATTTGCGGGACGGATCACATTAATCTTCAAATTCTCACCCACACACAACCATGAGCCTTCCAAAAATATTGAGTGTCGACGATAGTCGCACCATGCGGATGATGGTCAAGCGTGCCTTCCGCAATTTTCAATGCGAACTTTTCGAGGCCGCCGATGGAGCGGAGGGCCTCGCTGCAGCCCTCGCCAACAAACCCGACCTCATTGTTCTCGACTACAATATGCCAGTCATGGATGGCGTCACCATGCTTCGCAACATGCGGGAAAATCCCGACCTCAAACGCACACCAGTGATCATGCTCTCAGCGGAAGACAGTAATGAAATCATCTCCACCGTCGCCCGACTGGGCGTCCGCGACTACATCATCAAGCCATTTGAAGACGAAAATCTCCTTTCTAAAGTTACTCGAATTATTAACTTAGAACGCAAACCAGAATCAGACCAGCCTGCGGCAGTATTATAAAACTATGAGTGAACAACTTACCCCCGAAGCGGAATCCTTAGTCGAAATCAAACCAGAGGAAGTTGCCGATTCCTTAAAAAAATCGGAAGTCCTCGTAGTCGATGACAGTCGCTTGATGCGCATGGTTCTGACAAATGCCCTTAAAGACCTTGGTTTTACTAATATCGACACAGCAGTGGATGGCCGTGATGCCATCAACAAGCTCTTGGAAAAACCCTACGACCTCATGCTGTTGGATATGGAAATGCCTGAGATGAACGGGATTGAGGTGCTGACAAACATGAATTTCGACAGCCGTATTAAGGGCACTCCGACGATTGTTATTTCGGGAAATGAGCAGATTGACCTCGCGGTGCAGTGTATCGAAGCAGGCGCAGAGGATTATCTCATCAAGCCTCCAAACCCGACCCTCCTGCGCGCGCGCGTCACGACCTCCCTTGAGAAAAAGCGCCTCCGCAATCTCGACAAGCTTCGCTTTGCCCAGCTCCAGGCGGAAAAGGAACTCGTGGAATTGGAAAAAGAAAAATCCGAGCGCTTGTTGCTGAACATCCTCCCTGGAGCCATTGCAGGTCGCTTGAAAGGCGGCGAGAAAACCATCGCGAATGGCCACCACATTGTTTCTGTGATGTTCGCCGATCTGTGCGGCTTCACAGCGCTTTCACGCAAGACAACCCCCGATGATCTGGTGCGGATGCTTAATGAAATCTTTACCTCTTTTGACAACATCGTGGAGCACCATCGTGTAGAAAAAATCAAGACGATCGGCGATTGCTACATGTTGGTTGGAGGCCTCCCGAAGCACCGCGATGACCACGCCCATGCCGTGGCAGATGCCGCAATCGATATGGTCGAAGCACTCCAGCGTATCAATGAAAAAAATGGTACCGAGCTTGCGATGCGTGTCGGCATTCACTCCGGGCCGGTCGTGGCAGGTGTCATCGGGAAGATCAAATTCACGTACGACCTCTGGGGCGATACTGTGAACGTGGCCAGCCGCATGGAATCCTCTGGCATGCCCGGACGAATCCACCTCTCCGAGCAAACCCGAGCCACGCTGGATTCGCATTTCATCCTCGAAGAGCGCGGCCTGGTGGAATGCAAAGGTCTTGGTCAGGTGAAAACATTCTTTCTCAACGGACGTTCCTAAGCCAACACTCCGCGGTCGAATCCGATTCGAGAAAAAGTTTCTGTCAGAGTTTGACACGCCGCTTCTGGGCGGCCAAACTGCCCGACTCTCAATCAATAAACGATGAAAACATTCTCAGCCAAATCCGAAGAGGTGAAGCGCAACTGGTGGGTCATTGACGCCGCCGGTCAGCCTCTCGGCCGCGTCGCAGTGCAAGCTGCCAATCTCCTTCGCGGAAAAAACAAAGCGATCTTCACTCCGCACGTTGACACCGGCGACTTCGTCGTCGTCCTCAACGCTTCCAAAGTCACCATCGGTGGCAAAAAGGAAATCGCTAAAACTTACATGAGCTTCTCCGGCTTCGTCGGCGGGCACAAATCCGAAACCTTCCGCGCCCGTCGCGAGCGCCGTCCCGAGCTTCTCATCGAACGCGCTGTGCGTGGTATGATTCCCCACAACCGCCTCGGTCGCGCCCTCTACGGGAAGCTGAAAGTTTACGCCGGTGCCGAGCACCCACACACTGCACAAAATCCCCAAGCCGCCTGATTTTTCGTATGAGCAAAGCCGCCGCACCCATCCAAACCACAGGTCGCCGCAAGACCTCCGTGGCCAGCATCCGTCTGCAACCAGGTACCGGGGCCATCAAGGTCAACGGACGTGATTTCACCGACTACTTTCCAAGCCTCTCGGTCCAAAACCAGATTCTCCGTCCGCTAGAGATCGCCAACTCCGTTCATGCCTATGATCTCGTCGTGCGCACGGTCGGCGGAGGCGTCAATGGCCAAGCCGGAGCGTTGCGCTTGGCGATCAGCCGCGCGCTCATCGAGATCGACGAAGCGCTTCGCGCCCCGCTCAAGCAGGAAGGCCTCCTCACACGCGACCCTCGCATGAAGGAACGTAAAAAGCCCGGCCAACCCGGCGCCCGCAAACGCTTCCAGTTCTCGAAACGCTAAGTTCTCAGACTCAAAAAATATTCAGAGAAGGGGCCCCAGTGGCCTCTTCTCTTTTTTTGTCCCGCCCGATGGTACAAATTTTCCAATCAAAAATCTTTCTTTCGCAAGAACGATCAAGTTAGGGTTATCAGTCCCCTAGTCGATTATTCATGAATCCTAGCACAAAAATCGCTCCCGAGCAGACGCCTTGGCTTCGTTTTTGGGGAGTGCGTGGTTCGATCCCCACGCCGGGGCCGTCCACGATTCGCTATGGAGGCAACACCTCGTGCCTAGAGTTAAGAATCCACTCGCAGATCGTTATCATTGATGCGGGCTCAGGAATCAGCCCACTCGGCCGTGAGCTCCTCGGGGAGTTCGGAGCCAATCCGATCAGTCTCATCCTTCTCAACACCCACACCCACTGGGATCACATCCAGGGCTTTCCTTTCTTTGTTCCAGCTTACATGAAGCAAAATCGCATCCGAGTCATTGGCCGCGATCCCAAACCCAATTCGCTCGAATCCATTTTCAAAAAGCAAATGGATGGAAATCATTTTTTCCCCGTTCCATTGGACGCCATGCAGTCGGAACTGCACTTCGAGCACCTGAATCCTGAAGGCCAAGCCGAGATTGATATTGGAAATGTTCAATTTTCGACATGTCCGACGAATCATCCCGGTGGATGTCTTGCTTATCGCTTTAGAACAGCAAAGGGAGACTTGGTTTTCTTATCGGATCATGAAACCGAGGGCGACGATGAAGCTCGAATCTTGGAATTTATCAAAGGCGCAAACACTCTTGTGGCAGACACACAATATACTTCCTCAGAATTTGTAATGCGTCGCGGGTGGGGGCATGGATGCTCGAGCGGCGTCATTTCCCTCGCCTTAAAAGCCGGTGTGAAAAATCTCTATATGACGCATCACGACCCGACGCATGATGATGACTTCATCGACGCAATGCTCTCGGATGCCAGAAAAATGGTTCCGTCTTCATCTCCCATGAAAGTCTTTGCTGCCACAGAGCGGGAGAAGATTTTCATCTAAAGCATCTAGAGACAGACGCCGAATCTGCAAGCCTTGTTCGAAGATCGGGCGAAGATGCCTGTGTTACTTTTTATTCCCAGACTGGCGTTGCGTCGCAAGTTCGTGAAGATGCTCCTGGAATGAGGGGAATTTCTCAAGTATCCGATCGAATGTATTCTTCTCCAGACTGTAGAGATCTACATAATCTAGAGCCCGTGCACAGGCGCTTCGGGGCTGACTCAGGAGCAGAGCCATTTCTCCAAAATAACTTCCAGCGGTAAGCGTTGCAAAAACCGTCTTCCCATCAGCGGAGACAATCTCCACTTGGCCGGAGCTAATAAAATACATGCTGTCTCCGTCATCCCCAGCCCGGAAGACATAGTCGCTCGGCGTCAGGACGGTCGGCTTAAGGTTCAAGACCAGTTCTTTCACAAGCGCTTCGCCTGCACCCTCAAACATGGGCACCTTCTCCAGCATGGCTTGGTTGATAAAAATCGAGACTTTTAATTTTAGGGAGTGCGGCAAATCGGCTAAGACATGAGTCTCATTGTGTCCCCGGCGCGATTCCCACATATAGTCGTAGTATTCACGAATTTGGTTTTGAAGAGCCGTAGGAATATTTCGAAACCGCATGAAGGTATTGATCTCATCAATTTGCTCGGTGAATTTTTTGCGGGCCGCGTCTAAGTTGGAAATCAAACCAGCGAAAATAGCGATCACATAGCCATAGAGTCCGGCCCCCATGATCTCTATCACGATAGCGAACATCGTTTGCGGCGGAGTAATAGGTGTGACATCGCCGTAGCCAATAGTGGCGATGGTAGTAACTGCCCAATAGATGCTTCTAAGGTACAGCAAATTTTTCTCCGCATGCCACTCCGGGCCAATATTTCCAGCGCCTAAGGCAATCCAACCGCAGGCTGCCCAGTGGGCAAAGAGAGCCACCCAAAAGGCGAGAATAAACATCCTTAACAAACTGGCGTTGATGATATTCGCCTTGGCAATTTTCTGCATGAAGGTGGCTATGTGTGCCAAGCGCAGAAGGCGCAGCAATTTGACTCCCTCCCAACTCGCTCCAAAAAACAGCGTCAATGGGAAAATCGATAACAAATCCAAAATAAACCAACCCTTAAGGTAGTTGAGCGCAATCCCCCTGCGGGATGTGAGAAGCTGATCATTGACTCGAACTGGAGTCAGAAAATTCAAGACCATGTCGATCAGAAAGGTTCCCATAACAAAGGAATCGACAATGAGCAAGGCTCCCTCCATGGGAAGCTGCAAAGCCAGGCGAAGCGGGGTTTCAATCGCCGCAACAACAGTCATCAATAAAACGAAGGCATCCCATGACTGCTTGAACTTGCCTTCGTGACTGAATATGTTTGGTTTGTGACTCACGAGTTTTACGTCATAGAGAAGATTAGCCGACGACGTGAAAGGCAGATGGTTCTGCACTTTAGGAACGATAATCTGAAAAACAAGATTTTATTCCTGTAAACAATTCTTCCAATAGAGGTCCCAAAGTCGGCTAACCTTATCCTGTCCAAATTTGACTCAAGAGTTCACTATACAGGGATGGAATCACAGCCTGAAATCCACGAATTGCGTCGAAACTACCAGCGCGACCCGCTAGTGGAGACTGCCTTGAATGCTGACCCAGTGGCCCAGTTTCGCGTGTGGTTTGAAGAAGCGCGCGGCGCCGGAATCCTCGAGCCAAATGCCATGACGCTTGGCACGGCGGATGCCAGCGGTCGCGTGTCGTGCCGCACGGTTTTATTAAAGGGAATCGACGAGCGGGGATTTGTTTTTTTTACAAACTATGGAAGTCGCAAGGCTCAGCAAATTGAGCAAAATCCGCGAGCTGCCTTATTGTTCCCATGGATAGAGCTGGAGCGCCAAGTGGAGATCGCTGGCAGAGTGGAGAAAATTGCCGAGTCTGAGTCGTTGGAGTACTTTTTAAGCAGACCATTCGGGAGCCGCATCGGCGCATGGGTCTCGGAACAAAGCTCCGTCATTGCTTCGCGAGACGTCCTCGAGACGCGATTCCAAGAGCTGAAAAACGAGTTCGCCGACGGCAATGTTCCAAAACCGAAGGGCTGGGGCGGATACCGCGTTGTGCCTGAAACCATCGAGTTCTGGCAGGGTGGGGCCGATCGCCTGCACGATCGCTTTTTCTATTCGCGATCTGACACAGGTTGGAAAATTTCTAGGCTGGCTCCCTGATCAACCCAGAATCCGAGCGCAAAGTTTATTCGTCTCAGCCAGGCGAGAATTCCAGCTGGTTTTTAAACCCACAGCCTGTGATCGAGTGTGCGGTATTGGATGGCTTCACCAATATGATCGGAGGTGATGGCTCGGCTGATCCTGAACGGGAAAGTTCCTTGAAGGCCACCGCGGGGGCTTCCACATGGGTGTCGATGCGGTCTAGCAGCGGGCCAGAGATGCGGTTGCGTTAACGTTCGATTTGGACGCTGGAACACCGGCACTCTCGCTGGGGATCACCATGAAATCGGCGGGAAACGTCATCGTTCCCGCTGCGCGGGAGATGGTGACCCTGCCATCCTCAAGTGGTTTGCTTTATTGCCACCTTTTTATCTTTGGAGCTAGAGAATGCATGACAACAATTTGTGATTCGACTGCCCGCGCAATAGCCCATTTGTACTGGTAGAACCTCTATCGCAGAGCCTTTCGTAGAAAGGATAACTTCCGCCAGTCCGTGTTTCGGTTTTTCCAAGGGACTACTTCGATCTGAATTTTTCCCAAAGGGATCGTGGGGTTGCTGGGTAGGGGAGTTCGCTGCCAAATAGCGAAAATTTACTCGATCACTCAATCTACTCGGCGGAGGCTTGAAAGAGCCAAGGTTGGGGTGGGAGATTTCGTTTGTGAATCACCCACATACCGATTGCTAACGTCGAGATCACAAGGATAACGATGCCCAAGATTCTCCCGATTCTACGATAAAACCGGAAGGAAACCGCGTCACCTCGTTTGTGCTCCCTGAAGGCGAGGACAGTCAGGGTCCCTAAAGCTATCAGATTCAGGTAATATGCCGCAAAGGCCCAGTTCATCGTGGTGAAATACGAGACATCGGGTTGCAGGTTGATAGCCGAGTAGTTGAGGGTGATGACCGAAAAGAGGGATGCCATGATGGCCCGCGAGGAGGCGCTCTCCTCCTTCCACCATTGGGAGGAGTAGGTGATTCCCCAGATGAGAAGCAGAGGCATGAAGATCATCAGCAGGCACCGCTGTGGCCTGTGCTCGGTCTCAATGTTGTAGGATATCGCTGGAATACCCTGAACTTCATTCAACTCGGAGCTTCCATTCCACATGGTCACGTACTCCCCCTTGACGAAGCCCATCTTTGCGATGTTGAAATTGTAGGCCATCGGTTTTTCATTGTTGGAGATGCCGACTCCCGAATGTTTTTTCTCCACGAGTTGGAAGTCCTGGTTAAGTTTCCGCGCCACCACGGAGAAATTGGCATGATTGAACGGGAATGCAGCAAAGTCATTTGCAGACGCAAAACATCCCCTCAAGAGAAGGAGTGCGCCCACATAGCCGTCTGATGGCCTCGCCGGTAAGAGCGTGATCTGTTGATAGACTTCACCTATATTGTTGAGGAAGACAAATTCATCGAAATTGAAGTTTTGTAACTCCTTGGGATCCCAGCGAAACTCCATTGCCATTTCAGCTTGGAAGGAACCGAGATGGGTCCTATCAATAGCGAGAGAATGCAACTCGGATGTTACAAACATCTTCGGCACGTCTGCTCTGAGGTCAGCTTGCAGAACGACTAAGAGAGAGAAAAATCCAGCAACCAACACCGGAGAACAACGTCTAGAGATTACAAATTTCATCAAAGACAGCATTGGGTTCAATTTAAATGAGTATTCTCCATGGGTCTTGCCTAGTTTAGAGAGGAAAATGGCGAGTTTGCGTTAGCAATATTGAGTAGATGTTATCACTTCGATGATTGAAACGCCACTCCGATTCTTTGAGATGAATAAGGAACTTTTCCTTCCGGACTCCGCGAAGTTTTGCCATGCGAAACTTCGCATAACTCCAAAAAGATTCGATGCCATTAACATGATTTTTTCCTCTCGCGAATTCATTCTCATGGTGGTGAACGCGGTGGTGTTGATAGCCATTTGTTACCAATCCATCATAAGCCTTCCAGCCGTCGGTGTAAACATCGCTGCTTTCCACTATTCGGCCTTGAAGAATTGGCATAAGGTCTGCCTTGGAACAGTTTTTGACGACACTCAAAAACACCCTTCCTTGTCGTTTATGGAGGCCCAGAACAGGGATTTTGCCGGACGCGCCTCTTTCACGTTTACCTCGAACCCTCCTAGGTCCAAAATAGCTTTCATCGACTTCAATATCTCCGACAAATGGCTTGGATTCCTCGATGGCCATATCGACTATCCTATCACGAAGCAGAGTAAAAATCCGTTGAACGGTATTGCGGTTGATCGCACTCAAATTGGCCGTCGATGTGGCAGGGATGTCCTCGCAAAAACACTTCAAAACCCTTCGGAATTTGACCTCCGAAATGTGTGACATTTTTATATACTTGTTTTTCAATGAAGATTATTAATTTATCCATAATCTTTACTTCCAAACTAGGCAAGACCCCAATCTTATTGAAGATGGATCTGACGGAGCAGGCAACAGCTTGGTAATCAGCAATGGTGGAGCAGTCCTAAGCGGATATGCTCAAAATGGAGTAAATATAGGAACATCCTCCTCTTCCTCGAATAATACTGTCGTGGTGACTGGATCCGGATCTTCATGGACAATTGGAGAAACAGGTTATTCAGGACTTTATGTGGGTTACTATGGATCGGATAACAGCCTTGTCATCAGTAATGGAGGTGTTGTCTCGGCAAATAATGGATTCTCTGTTGGCTACCAATCCCATAGTAGTAGTAACAATGTTCTGGTGACGGGGATAGGTTCGACTTGGAGTAATTGGGACGTGAATATCAGTTATGGTGATCTTACGTCTAGCAACAGCCTGACGGTGGCCAATCTAGGATCCGTCATCTGCCAAAATCTCAACATAGCGGCATTTTATGCAAGCTCAACGGGAACATTAAATATTGGCTCATTTGGTGGAAGTGATACGGCTGGAACAATCGCGGCTTCATCCATCTACATTGGTATGGGTGGTACCATCAACTTCAACCAAGTCGATACAAGCACGATGACGAGTCCGATCTCCGGGAATGGATTCATCAATCAACTCGGTAGTGGGACAACGATTCTGACGGGTAACAACAGCGGCTATGTGGGAATAACCACAGTGAGTTCAGGAACGCTGCTCGCCAATAGCACTACGGCCCTTGGCACCTCAACGGTGATGGTCACCAACGCTGGCACCCTCGGGGGTAATGGGACGATCGGCGGAGCCACGACTATTGCCAGCGGAGGAAGTCTGACTCCCGGTTCCTCCGGAGCAGGTGCGCTCTCCTTTTCGGCTGGGTTGACCCTAGAGAGCGGATCTACAACATCAGTCCTGATCAATGCCCCTAGTGATTTCACGTCGATCAACATCCTGGGCAAGAACATCAACTTCGGCGGAGAACTGATTTTCAATATTGCCTCCTACACCCCGGCGGCGGGAGATGCCTTCACCCTCTTCAATATGACTGGTGGGGCCACCCAGAGTGGAGGCTTCTCCAGCGTGTCGGCGGGTAGTATGATCTTCGCGGAATCGGGAGGTATCTGGAACGCCAGTTATGGGTACTATGCCTACCAGTTCAACGGGTCAACGGGTCAACGGGTCAACTCACGGTGGCAGCAGTCCCCGAGCCATCGACCTACGCACTCCTCGGAGTCGGAGCCCTGACACTCCTGATCGTAGCGTATCGTCGGAAGAAGGTCGCCTGAAGAACTTCTCAGACTGACACCGAAGACCCGTCTCCATCCATTAAAAGGACGGGGATGGCTTTTTCTCAGAGGACTCCTTCATTGTTTAAAGGTTCGTGAAGACCGGCGGGATTTTCCGCTCTCAATGGAGCCTGCGATCTAGATTCCTATAACTGAGGGCCTCTAGGAGATGATCCGGGGCGATGGAGTCGCTTCCTGCTAGATCAGCGATCGTACGGGCGACCTTGAGGATGCGGTCGTAGGCACGAGCGCTGAAGTTCAGATCGGTCATGGCGTTCTTGAGAAGTTCGTTCCCCTTGTCGTCTAGTTTGCAGTGCTCCTTGAGCTGGGCGTGGGTCATTCGGGCGTTGCAGGTGGTCTTCTTTGTCTTGGCCGACTTGCCTGAACCCTCAAAGCGGTTCTGCTGGATGGAGCGGGCTTTTAGGATCCGCTCGCGGATGGCGGCAGAGGATTCTGCTGGGATAGTGTCCGAGAGCTCTTTGTACTCGACGGCAGGTGCCTCCACATGGAGATCGATGCGGTCAAGGAGGGGGCCAGAAATCCTCTGACGGTAACGCTCGACTTTTATGTCTGAACAGCGGCATTCCCGCTTGGGGTCGCCGTAGTAGCCGCATGGGCAGGGGTTCATGGCGGCAACCAGCATGAAGGAGCAAGGAAAGGTCATCGTTCCCGCTGCCCGTGAGATCGTGACCTTTCGATCCTCTATCGGTTGGCGCATGACTTCCAGCGTGGAGCGTTTGAATTCCGGCAACTCATCGAGAAACAAGACTCCATTATGAGCAATGCTGACTTCGCCCGGTGTGGGATTGGCCGATCCACCTAAAAGGCCAATATCGCTGATGGTGTGATGCGGCGAGCGAAACGGCCGCTTGGAAACAAAGGCGTTTGATTCGTCCAGAAGACCGCAAATACTGTGGATCTTCGTTGTTTCAATTGCCTCGTCGAGGGTCATGGGTGGGATGATGGTAGGAATGCGCTTTGCCAGCATGCTCTTGCCAGAGCCCGGAGGTCCAATCAGAAGCAGATTGTGTCCCCCGGCCATGGCAACTTCGATCGCCCGCTTGACTTGGTGTTGGCCTTTGACTTCCGAAAAATCGACATCATCGATCGATCCCGCCGTGAGACGTTCGGCTGCGCTGCCGCAGACGGGTGTGAGTTCCTTCTTGCGAGAAAGGAATTCGTAGGCTTCGCGCAGGTTTTTGACGCCGTACACTTCGATGCCTTCGACAATCGCAGCCTCGGCCGCATTGGCAGCAGGAAGGATGACCGCTTTCATCCCCTGATCGCGCGCCGCCACTGCAATGGGAAGTGCGCCCTTGATCGGTCGAATCTCCCCAGTCAGGGCAAGTTCTCCAATCACAAAGCATCTCTCGAGTCGGGGAAGTGCGGCACTTTCCGCCACCGCTATCATGCCAACGGCAATCGGCAGATCAAAACTCGGACCCTCTTTCTTCATGTCAGCAGGCGCCAGGTTGATGGTCGTGCGCTCGCGAGGCCAGCGAAACCCACTATTTGAAATGGCCGTGGTGACGCGATCTTTGCTCTCGCGGACTGCAGCGTCGGGGAGACCAACGACAATCACCACCGGGTTGCCTGAACCCGTGTTGACCTCCACTTCGACTTGGATCGCCTCCACTCCTTGTAGCGCGGCTGAGAACACGCGAGTAAGCATATATCGTTGGGTATCTAGCAGAGGGCAGGGGAGTGTCCAAGCCAGGATTACTATTTCGATCAGCGCAGGCGGCTGTTATGATTCCTCGCATGTCAAATCCCTACGAGTCACAAACCTTGGTCGACGAGTACCTGTTTTTTCACTACGCCACATTCTCCGAGGCTGCAGGCGACCTTCCCGTCCCACGGGAAGCTTGGGGCTTTCCGCAGCGTGTTGTTGCCGAGCTTCTCGATGCCTCCAGTCTCAATCGGACGGCGCTTGATGTGGGTTGCGCGGTTGGAGCATCGTCCTTTGAACTCGCTCGTTCGATCCCGATGGTTTTGGGTGTTGATTTTTCCCATGCCTTCATTCGGGCCGCCCGAGATTTAAAACACAGCCACGCTTTGGAAGGTTCCGTGGCTTCGGAAGGAAAGCGCCTGCAATCCTTCACGGCCCGCATTGCGAGTGAGCTCGATCCCGAACGGGTGGAATTTGAAACAGGAGATGCGATGAATCTCCGAGGCGATCTAGGCAGGTTCGATGTCGTCTTAGCAGCAAATCTGATCTGTCGATTGCCTGATCCCTTGCGCTTCATTGAAAGACTTCCAGACCTTGTGGCCCCTGGCGGTCAGCTTCTCCTCGCGACTCCTTTTTCCTGGCTCGAGCAATTCACACCACAGACCAATTGGATAGGTGGTAGCGAAGATGCTAGCCCATCCTGTGAGCTTCTCGCGGAGCTATTGCGACCTGCATTTTCCTTAGAGCTAACAAAAAATCTGCCTTTCTTGATCCGTGAACACTCCAGAAAATTCCAATATGGCATCTCACTCGGCACCCGTTGGCGCAGGCATTGATTGGGAGGCGCGCTATATCGCGAGCGATACTCCCTGGGACAAAGGAGCCGCGCATCCCGCATTGATTGACCATTTAAAAAAACAGCCCATCACTGGCAACGTGCTTGTTCCGGGATGTGGAGTTGGACATGACGTGCGAGCGTTGGCAGAAAATCCAGCCTTGAGCGTTCTGGGCATGGATATCGCACCCACAGCTCTCCGCTTGGCGCAGAGTTCCCCCAGAGTGGGAAACGAAAGCTATTTGAAAGGTGATTTTTTGGCTGGAGATGCCGTTGAGGTGGGTTCGTTTGATGTGATTTTCGAGCACACCTGCTTTTGCGCTATTCCTCCAATACGTCGCAAAGACTACGTGAAATCCGCATCCGATGCCTTGCGAAGCGGAGGCCTCCTTCTGGCGGTTTTTTTTACAAATCCGGAAAACACCGATCCAAGTAGTCCGCCATTCCGGTGCGAAATGAATGAGATCAGAGACCTTTTTTCAGAGGACTTTGAATTCTTGGAAGCAGATGAGTTGATATCAACCTTCAAAGAAAGAATGGGCAGGGAAACCTTCTGCCTGCTCCGCAAAAAAACTCTCTAAAAATCCTCATGGCCAGTCAGAGCGGAATAGCGCTTTGATTTTTGAAGGCAGAGAAGGTATTTATTTTCCTTTCCACCATGAACCATTCACCCACCCAAACACCAATCTCAAGAGTGCCTGCAGGGCCGACTTTCCAAGTGGCTGCCGGATTGCTCATTGTTTTTCTCCTGGTTCAAATTGCCGCTCTTACCCTGCACTACGCCCCGCTGCTCCAGAAGGATCTCATAAAAAAATCCACTCCACCACCAGCTCCACAAGTGCTGGCTACTCCTGCCCCAGCGCCTGATGTCGCTCCTCAAATTACGGCTCAGCCGCCTACAGCAGCCGCGCAAATTGACGATTCGTTGATCGAAAAAATCCGCCGTATCGTTGAGGACTCCGACAAGGCGTTTCGTATTGGTGATTACGATACCGGGATGTCTAAAGTTCAAGAGGCTGACAGACTATTACCCGGCGACCCTGGTGTCATGCTCCGCATTGGGCGACTCTATGAAAAAAAAGGGGACACGAAAGCCGCCGCCGAAACTTATAAAAAGGTTCTCGAACTTCCTGAGCTCTCCACGGAACTGCGTGCCCAAACACAGCGAAAAATCGGGATGCTCAGCCTCCCCAATAGCACGCCCATTCCAACCGTGGTCGCCAGCGAAGCTGGATCCGACGTTCGCGATGAGTTTGGCCTCCAGCCTGGGGCAAGCCTTGGAATTATCGAAACACGACCAACAGATGGGCCGAATGGGGCGAAAAACCTTCGTATTTCGATTAAAGCGCGTCCTGGCCAATCCATTGATCCGCGTCAGATGGCCGTTCATGTGTTTTTCTATGAAAGCAGCGCGAATGGCGAGGTGCAGCTCACAAATGCGGAGGTTCTCACCGAGTGGATCAGCCCTCCGGTGGATTGGAGTCACGATGAGCCCGAGCTTCTAAATGCCATTTACACTCCGTCTGCAGATTCCGCGCTCACCTATGCTGGATATGTTGTGGGGATTTATTACAAAAATGATCTTCAGGACACACGAGCCGAGCCAGGATCGCTTGCTGTCGAAAACCCACTTCCACTTTACTTAACAACCCAGCCGTAATGAAAACCCTCGTAGCCCTCAGTGATCCCAGTGTTTTTTCCACGCTCTCTCAGGCAATCGCAGCCCTCGGCGAGTCTACTCCCAGCCTCGTTGCGGACTCGGATGCGGTCGTCGAGTGGATCAATACCCACGGCGGATGTGATCTGCTTGTTTCCGAGGTTTATCTGACCCCCACGGATGGCTTCGCACTCCGCGATGCCCTGATGCCCTACTTGCCAGACCTAAAAGTCATTTACACCTCGCCACATGATGTTGCGCCGTACCTAGATCGCTTTGCGGGGGCTCCCTTTCTGTCTCAGCCGATCACCGCCAATGCGTTGGCGGAGGCTTTCTCGACTTTAGGACTCCAAGTCGCCCCTCTCGTGGAGGTAACTCCTGCTGCCCCTTCACCGCAGAGCACGCCAAAGCCTTCACCACGACCTGCTGCCCCCTCGGCTTCGGCCCCGAAGCCGCGTGTAGCGGGCGCCCCGACGCCTCAACCCAAGGCAGCAAAGCCCTCGGCCAAGCCCGCCGCACCCACGGCAAAAGCCCAAGCAAAATCTACTGGACCAAGCCCCGACCTTCCTCCCGATGATTTAGTCGGAAAAACAATAGGTCATTACCTGATTGAGGCTCGCATCCGTGATCTTGAGTCTGAAACTTTCTACCGCGCTACACAGACTAATATTGGCCGCCAAGTAATCCTTCGCATCCTGAAACCCGAGTTGGTAGGGGACCCCACAATGGCTGCGAAATTTATGGATGACGCCCGCGCAAGAGCCAAAGTCACGCACACCCTTGTTACAACAGTGTATGAGAGCGGGGAACACGAAGGAATTCCCTATTCCTCAAATGAGTTTGTTCCAGCTCCGACTCTAGAGGACTTGATCAAAAGTGGCCAAAAAATCAATCCGGTCACAAGCCTCGAAATTGTGAAGTCTGTCGGTGAGGTTTTTGATTTTTTCAACACCACTGGAATCCAGCGCGCAAGACTTCTTCCCCGCCATATCATTCTCAAAGCTGGCTCTCCGCCGCGCCTATGGAATATGGCATGCAAGGAGGCTCGGCGCTCAATCGACCAGCAACAGGAAGTCCAAAACCTCATCAATATGTTGCTGCCACTCTTGGCGGATGACAAACCTGCATCCGCCGCTCACTCCGTGCTGCTCAAGATTCGAGAATTAAATCCTGAATCAACGACATGGAAAGCCATCGCAACACTTGCTGAAAGCGGTATCCCCAAAGCAAAACCAGCAGATGTACAGAAAATCCAAGCCCAGAGCCTCGCTCGAGTGAAGGCTGTCGAAGACTCAAAAAAAACGAGCCACAGGAATGCGATCATTTACAGCGCAATTTCTCTCACGCTCACATTGGCCGCCTGCTTTTTTGGATATAAAGCGCTGTCGAAAAACGTAACCCAAGTGAAGGACCTCGGGCGGATGATCGAAATTCCAGCCGGTGAAATGACAATCCAAGGCCAAAACGTAAAAGTTCCCGAGTTTAAAATTTCGAAATATGAAGTCTCAATTCAGGAATACGCCGCTTTTCTGCAAGACCTTCGGGAGAATCCCGGTAAGGAGGCCTCGATCGCCCACCCCAACCAGCCCCCAGGCAAATCCCACATCCCGATGGGCTGGGCCGACATGAACGAACTCAGCCCACCTAACCCAGGCTACTACACCAGAGCAAAAAAATGGGGTCGCTATCAGGAGGTTCCACTTTCCCTCGACTCGCCGGTTTTTGGAGTGGACTGGTATGACGCCTATGCCTACGCCAAATGGAAAGGCCAGCGTCTGCCAACAGAGCAGGAATGGGAGCGAGCCGCCCGTGGGGAAAACAGTTACACACATCCTTGGGGTAACGAAACGAAACTCAAATTGGCCAATACTGGTAGCGATTTCAGTCCCAATCCTGATCCCAAAATTGGTGGCCAGAACGACGGTTTCAAGCGCTGGAGTCCTGTCGACAAGCCTCCAGGCGATGTCAGCGGCTTTGAAGTTTATGGCACGGCGGGTAACGTCTCTGAGTGGACAGCCACATGGGCCGAGGATACGGAAAAAACGGGTGAAAAAGTTCCAGTCTATCGCGGAGGCAACTGGAAGACAGCTGATGAAAAAACCATTTTGCGTCGGGGAACAAAACTCACCGAGTTTCAAAGCGACGATGCGCTAGGCTTCCGGACCGCGACAGACTCGAATTAGAAAAATGATGACTCTCCGGGAATGGCGGGCCCTCGTTTATCCACCCAGAGTCAGCACTTGAATGATCAATCGCGCTGCTGAGAAATTTCGTGCATCTTGACCCTTATGTTTCCAATCCGCCAATTTTTTAAAGGAATCTTCCTTGCGTTGGCTTTCGCTGTGGTCTCTCACAGTGCTATCGCGCAGCTGCAAGTGGATATCAGCCTCAAGCGCACCCTCTACATCAGCTATGAGCCGATCTTGATCAATGTGAGCCTCACAAATCTGAGCGGAAATCCTCTGCCTCTTAGCGATGCAAACGGGAGCCATTGGTTTGGATTTCAGATCGAAACATTGGATGGACGACCTATCGCACCGAGAAGCTCAAACTATTCGAACGAGCCACTCGTGCTAGCCGCGGGGCAAAAACTCAGTCGGACTGTCAACCTTACACCACTCTTTCCGATTGGGGAATTCGGGGGTTATCGGATTCAAGCTGCCATCTATGCCGCATCACTCAAACGTTTCTTTAACTCTCCTGCCTTAAACATTGAAATTACCGATGGTCGCCCGATTTTCCAAAAAACCGTGGGAGTCCCCGAAGGTATGCCTGGCGCAGGCGAGATACGAAATATCACGATCTTGACGCATCGCCTGCCGAACAGCACCCAGCTCTATGTCCGTATTGAGAATGCCAAAGGCGGGAAAGTTTTTTGTACTCACCGGCTCGGTCGGCTTGTCTCCTACGGCATCCCCGAAATCCTGCTCGATAAAAAAAACCAGATTCATGTCCTCCAGAACGTAGCCCCCAAAGCCTTTCTTTACTCCGAGATTGGCCTCAACGGGGAAGTCCTGGTGCGAAAAACCTATAACCAAATTGTGAAGCGTCCGATTCTCCGAGAAGGACCGGATGGCAAAATCCAAGTCATAGGCGCGCAGGAGATCGATCCTAAAGCTCAAGCTGCAAAGCCCCCCGTGCCTTCGCTCTCTGACCGGCCGATCTCGCTGCCGGATTCAACAACAGATGCCCCTTCAGATGAGAGTCGTCCCAGACAACTCCTCTCAGAGTAGTCTCACTTTGAGAGAATTGCCCGCAGATTGCCAGTAATGCGGCCGTCATAGAGCGCCTTGCCAATGATGGCGCCATAAAGTCCGGGCATCACATTGAGGCGGCACAAATCATCCGGGCAGGAGACGCCTCCGCTCGCGATGAGATTGCAACGCAAGAGAGAAAGCATTTTTTCAAGTTCGGAAAAATTCGGTCCCTCAAGCATCCCGTCGGTGGCGATATCGGTATAAATGATCGTTCCGGCGCC
>CANMQB010000031.1 GCA_947499885.1 Spartobacteria bacterium | reverse complement strand
GACCAATCTGCCGTCATTGAGCGCCCTTCACCTCCCCCACCCAAGTCCTCCTTTGAGCCATTGATTCCTGAAATCCAGAGTCCAGCGCTCGAGACTGAATCGGCGGAGTCTGCTGAGGAATCCGCCGATTCCGCTCAGGCCTTTATAGACTCCCTGTTGTCGGCAGGCAACGTCGAAGAAGCCGCGGCCATCGAAGAGCCTCCAATCGAGGCAACACCCGCTGCCGAGCCCGAGGTTGAAGACCCCCCCCTCGAGGAGGCCGCTCCGAAACCCAAGGCATCCAAGCCGAAAAAAAGCGCCAAATAAGAAGCAAGGGCTAGCCGCTTTGAGCTATGGTGTCGCGGTAAAGCGCCGCATAGACACCCCGCTGCGCGATGAGTTCCGCCCCGGACCCATCCTCCACCAAACGGCCGTTTTGAAGAACCACGATTCGCCCCAAGCCATGAATGGTGGTGAGCCGATGGGTAATGATGAGGGTCGTCCTTCCGCGCATGAGTTCCAGAATCGTTCCCATGATCGCGTGCTCCGTGCTGGGGTCGAGGGCGCTCGTCGGCTCGTCCAATAAAAGAATCGGCGCGTTTTTGAGAAATGCTCTAGCAATTCCGATGCGCTGGCGTTGTCCGACGCTCAAGTGGCCCCCACGTTCTCCGACTGGGCTGTCGAATCCCTGTGGCATCCGCTGAATGAAGTCCAGCGCCTGGGCTTTTCTCGCGGCCTCTTCGATCTCCTGATCCGTCGCTCCGGGCTTTCCGTAGGCAATGTTTTCGCGAATCGTGGTGGAAAAAAGAAGCGTGTCTTGGAGCACCATGCCGATGTGCGAACGAAGACTTTTTTTCGTAATGGAGCGGAGATCGTGACCGTCGAGCGAGACGCTGCCGCTCGTCGGATCGTAGAATCTCGGGACAAGGCTCAAGAGCGTGCTCTTACCTGTGCCCGTGCCTCCGACGAATGCAACCGTCTGGCCTGGTAGAATACAAAAGCCAATATCGCTAAGGACTCCCCGCTCCTGCGTGTATCCGAAGCTCACCCCGGAAAACTCAATTTTTCCCGTCACCTCTTTCAAATCCACAGCATCCAGCGCGTCAGGCACATCATCCTGCCGGTCGAGCACCTCGAAACACCGCTGAGCACCAGCAGCAGCGCCCTCCAGGGCCCATGCCGTGTAGGTGAGCTGCTCCAGAGGTTGATAAAGCATCAGAAGGTACGAGGAAAAAACCAAAAGATCACCGAGCGTGAAGGCTGCCGCAGGATTCAACACCTGCAGCGACCCGATGTAGTACATCAGAGCTGTGCCAGCGGCCATGAGCGTTCCAACAACCAAGGCGCTCGCCACCGAAGTCATGTTAAGCTTCATATTCGCCTCTAGGCTGCGCGAGGCACGGCGATGAAATTGATCAATCTCAAAAGCCTCGCGCCCAAAGGCATGAACCATGCGAATTTGGCTAAGCCCCTCCTGCGCGATTGTGAGCAGATCGCTTTCGCGCTCATGGATATCGGTGGATTGATTTCTCACCCGAACCGCATAAAAACGAATCGCCCAGACGACTGGAGGTAAGATGGCTAAAGAAGCTAGCGTGAGCGGCCAATTCATCCGCACCATCACAAAAAATGTGGCGGCCAACATCACGATCGATGACAAAACGGTAGCGAATCCCTTGTTGTAAATGGTCTGGATGCTCTGCGAATCGTAGGCCACGCGGAAACTGGAGTCCGCACTCCGCCGGGAGTCGTGGAACTTCAGAGGCAAATTTTGCAAAGCCGTGTAAAGGTCGGTACGCAACTTCAGGAGCGACTGAAGCCCCACGCGAACGAAAAGGTAGTTCGATCCCAGATTGACGAGTCCAGCCAACAGACTGATCAAAACCATCGCCAAACAAAGCCAGAAAACAACCAGTGGCGGCGACATTTCTCCGAACCATTCCTTCAATGCAACTTTGGTGCTAGCCGTGCCACTCGTTGAATCCAGCACGCCATCGACGATGAATTTAAAAGGCCATGGCTTGAGAAGATTGAAAGCGATCGAGACCAATGTGAGGCCAACGCCGCCCGCAGTGGCAAAAGCAAAGGGGCGGAAATAGCGGATAGTTCTCGCGTAGATATTCACTCACCTTCTGCTAAGGCAGCGCAGCATCCCACGCAAGCCAACAGACACAGAGGAGGTCCAGATTTGAGTTGCGGCGATGCCTCAGAACTGATCAAAAGTGCCCCCACTTTGGACAACATATCAATTCAACGCCCGCGCAATCTCGACTGGAAGCGGGCCTCGGCACTTCTGTACGGCGACTGGGGAACCAGCAAGGCCTATGTCTTGGGACTCGCCTTCGCGGCAACAGGCTTTTCCTCATTTCCGATCATCATCGCCGTCTGCTTACTCACGCTGCTCGTTGGATTGAACTACATCGTGATCTGCCGCTGCTTTCCCGAGGGTGGAGGCGTGTACTCGGCCGCCGGTGCGCACGGCAAGGTCCTCTCGGTTGTAGCAGCTCTCTTGCTTGTTGCCGACCTCACTGTCACGGCCGCCCTCAGCGGGTGGGCCGCATTGAGCTACCTCGGGATCCCGCAGCAATACATCATGGTTTCGACCATTGCGGTTATTTTGTTAATCGGAGCCATCAATTTGCTTGGCCCACGCCACAGTGGCAATCTGGCAGTGGCGCTGGCGCTGCCGACGTTGGCGGTGATTGTTGCGATCATCGCTCTGAGCGTGCCACACCTCACATTTCAAAACCTGAAACCCCTCGAAGGAAGCTGGGGTCACATCTGGGTTTCGTTCGTTGGCGTCATCCTTGCCCTTAGCGGTGTCGAAGCAATCGCCAACCTCACCGGCACGCTCAAACCGGACAAAGGTTCGCCGGCAGGACATCCGAAAATCGGAAAAACATCGGCCAAAGCGATCATCCCAGTTGCCATCGAAGTGACATTCGGCACCCTGCTCTTGGGCTGGGGAATGCTTTCTCTTTCTCAGTCGCTCGGGCCGGAGATTGTGGAGCGCAAGGAAGACACCCTGCGATTCATGGCAGAGCAATATGGGAGCATGGCATTTGGAAATGCCTTCGGTCAGGTTTTTGGATTGGTTGTCGGCATTGTCTTTGCCCTCCTCCTGCTGAGTGCGGTGAACACAGCCGTGGCTGCTCAGTTGGGCCTTCTTTTCATGATGTCCCGCGAAGGCGACATGCCCAAGGGTTTTTCCAAATTGAACCGTATGGGAGTACCCCGGATTCCGCTCCTGATCTCAGTGGCCCTTCCGATCGTCGTCCTACTTATCACCGACAACTTTGAGAGCCTTGCCGCTCTTTATGCGATCGGCGTCGTGGGAGCCATCGCTATCAACCTAGCCTCCTCCGCGACGAACAAAAAACTCGAAATGTCCCTTGCCGAGCGCCTGCTCATGGGCTTCACGGCAATAATACTGATCGCTGTGGAATTCACCCTCGCTCAGACAAAACATGATGCTCTGTTTTTTGTGGTGTGCGTTTTGATTGGAGGGCTCGGACTATGGGCCTACTCGCGCCGCTTGAGCGGAATTACCACGCTCACGGTCAGTCGTGAGGTCGCTCAGATCGTCAAACCAGAGGTAGTTGAAAACCTTCGGAAGCCTGTGCAGGAGTCTCAAAAAATCCTCGTCTCCGTGCGTGGTCTCACACCCGCACTGGGATTCGCCTTCGACGAAGCCGAGTTGCGCAAGGCGGCGCTGTATGTTTTGTGTGTTCGCGAAATCGCCGTTCTCTACCCCGGCAAACCTTCGGGCGCACCGACAAGCTGGAAGGACGACCCGGAGATCAGCCCGATTCTTAATACCGCATTGCAAATTGGAAAGTCGCGAGGCATCACGACGATCCCGCTCTTTGCCACGGCTTCCGAGAGCGCTCCACTCATTGTGGATACCGCCGCGACGATCGGCGCAGACTTTCTTGTTCTCGGGGCCACCCACCGCAACTCGCTCGCCAAGGTTCTCCGAGGCAGCGTAGCCAGCCAAGTCGCAGCCAACTTGCCAGACAATATCCAACTCATCATCTACGGTTGAAGAGCCATAGCGCGCGCGTGATCGAGGTGCCGCGAGCAAATAGAAAAAAACTCGTCTCGCGTGCTGCATCGGCGGATGTCGTGCAGGAAGGCCGCAGGCTCATCAAGGCCCTCTCCAAGGAAATTCATGTATTTTTTCATTTTCTGAACTTGGGCTTTTTCTGGAACGCCCTCGCTGCACACCGCGACATAGAGGTCCGAGATGTAGTCCAGAACCTCGCGACCCACGGGCAATCGCACAGCACGACCGGCAAGATGGTCGCGAATCTGTGAAAAAATCCATGGGTTGCGGATCGCCCCGCGACCGATCATGAGCCCAGCCGCGCCGGTTTGCCAGAGCGTGTCCGCAGCACTTGCAGCGGAGATGACATTGCCATTCGCCTGCACAGGAAATGGCAATGACCGCACAGCTTGGGCAATGCGGTCGAGATGCACACAGGGGCCATATTTTTCAGCCACCGTGCGTCCATGCACCGTGAGCAGATCGAGACGATGCTTGGAAAAAACCTCAAGCAACGCATCAAACTCACCAGGATCTTCAAACCCAATCCTCGTCTTTACTGTGAAAGCGCCCTGCACCGCATCTCGCAGCACAGTGAGAAGGTGATCCACCCTCGGCAGATCCCGCAGAAGACCGCCGCCCGCACACTTGCGATAAACAACCGGAGCGGGACAACCGAGGTTAAGATCGATCGCGCAGACAGCATGCTTCTCCAAAGCCCGCGCGGTCCTTGCCATGGCCTCGGGATCATTGCCAATGATCTGCGCGATTGCAGGACGGCCTGTTGGATTTTCATCAATCGATCGCAGGATGCTCCGCTCGGGAACGTAGTGCGGAGTGACACGGAAAAATTCCGTAAAGTATAAATCCGCCCCGCCATATTTCGACATGAGGCGCCAGAATGGAAGGTCCGTCACATCCTGCATGGGAGCCAGCGAGAGGACGGGAAAAGCCTGCCCGAAGAGGCTTGCCAGCACGCCAGCGCCGATTGCCGATGGAGGATTCAGATTTTTGATTTGATCCATCGCATCACACCGCCCAGCACCGGGAGATGCTCATAAAAACCGGAGGCGGAATCCCAGAAATCCTGGTGCAAAGTGACACGCCCCTCGCGGTCAAAGCGCAACAAGGTCACTCCGATCGTTTGCGAAGTCTCCTTGCTGCCCTTGAACTTCACATCCATCACCCAGCGCACATAATAGTTGCCCCCAGATTGGGCGACATCCACCACCTTGGCTCGAACAAATTCGGCGTGCTCTGTCGTTTTTAAAAAATAGGCTTTCACTGAATCCCGACCATGGAGGGTTTTGAGAGTGTCATTAAAATAGACATCCGGAGCGAATAATCCTGGAGCCTTTGTGCGAACATTCTCCACCGTGATGTCGCCGAAAAAATCCTCGAAACGTTTTATAGCAGCCTCCTTTTCCAACGCTCCCAATTCCACTTTGGGAATCGTTTGCTCAGCGGATTGGAAATTTGCGAAGCCCTCGTCTTTCTTTTGCGAAGCGCACCCAGCGAGGGCGATAGCGGCGAGGATGGCGAGGATGGCAAACAATTTCATCTTCGTTACCATACACACGCCGCATCACATGAAAAATCTGTTTTTTTCTCTTGCAAGACGCAAAGCGATCCCTAAGCTCCTCACTTCCCGCAAGGTGTCGGGGGCAGTCCATTGCTATAATTCAGGCAATGGCGACCTCCTCGAAACACGCGAGTCAGAAAACGAGATTTAGAATGCCCACAATTAATCAACTTGTCCGCAAGGGACGCCAAAAAATCAAAGTCAAATCCAAGTCGCCTGCTCTGGCCAACTGCCCACAGCGCCGCGGCGTCTGCGTACAGGTCATGACACGCACTCCAAAGAAGCCGAACTCGGCTCTCCGCAAAGTCGCCAAAGTACGACTCACAAATGGACAAGAAGTCATCGCCTATATCCCCGGCGAGGGACACAATCTTCAGGAGCACTCGATCGTTCTTGTTCGCGGCGGCAAGGTGAAAGACCTCCCCGGTGTTCGATATCACATCGTTCGAGGAACCCTCGACAGCCTTGGAGTGGATGGCCGTCGCCGTGGCCGCTCGAAATACGGTGCCAAGCGTCCGAAACCCGGTCAAGAGGCCAAGGGAGTCAAGGGCAAGAAGAAGTAATAGTCGAAAACCGAAATTTTAAATAGAGAACAGAAATTAAGTTATGTCCCGTCGCCGCAGAGTCATTCACAAAGAAGTCAAAAAGGACGCACGCTACGCCAGCCCGCTCGTCGCCAGCCTCATCAGCAGCGTTATGAAGTCCGGTAAAAAGTCCATTGCAGAAAAAATCGTTTACACAGCGATCGATAAAACCCGTGAGGGCACGGACACCGTTGATCCGCTTGAGACCCTGAACAAGGCCATCGAGAACGTAAAGCCACGATTGGAAGTCAAGTCCCGCCGCGTTGGTGGCTCGACCTACCAAGTTCCGATGGAAGTTCCAGCTGGACGCCAAGTCGCCCTCGCGATGCGCTGGCTAGTTACATTTGCAAATAAACGCAAAGGCGTGCCAATGGAAAACGCCCTCGCTTACGAACTCAAAGACGCCGCTGCCGGTCAAGGCAACGCGATCAAGAAGCGTGACGACATGCACAAAATGGCCCAAGCCAACCGTGCGTTCGCCCACTTCCGCTGGTAGCAAATTTCGGAAGGGCGGTTTTTTCCCCGGAAAAAACCGCCCTTTTTTTTACCACCGAATAGACTTCTGCCCCACGGCGCACCACCTGCGACAACATCAAATTCCAATCTAAAAAACAAAACCTCAATCAATCCTATGGCCGCCACGACTGACTCCACGAACCCCAATTCTCCGAACCGCGCATTCCCACTCGAGCGCACCCGCAACATCGGCATCGCTGCCCACATCGATGCGGGCAAGACGACGCTCACCGAACGAATTCTTTTTTACACCGGAATGATCCATAAGATCGGCGAGGTGCACGAGGGCACAACAGTCACAGACTGGATGGAGCAAGAGCGCGAGCGCGGTATCACGATTACTTCTGCCGCAACCACTTGTTCCTGGATGCAGCGCAAGGAAGAAGGCATCTACAAAGCTTACGAAGGCATCAAGATGCGCGTGAACATTATCGACACCCCCGGCCACGTGGACTTTACGGCCGAGGTGGAGCGTTCACTCCGCGTCCTTGATGGCGCGATCGCCGTTTTCTGCGGCGTAGCAGGTGTGCAGCCCCAGTCTGAAACAGTCTGGCGCCAAGCAACCAAATATGGCGTTCCGCGTATTGCGTTCGTTAATAAAATGGATCGCACAGGCGCAGACTTTAACAATGCGGTGAATTCCATGCGCCAAAAGCTGGGCGCAAATGCATGGCCAGTCCTGATTCCTCTGGGCAAAGAAGATTACCTCAAGGGTCAACTCGACATCATCAACCAGAAGGCCGTGATTTATCACGACGACAATTCAATGGGATCAACCTACACGATTGAAGAAATCCCAGAAGATCACAAGGACCTCGCCAAAGCCGCCTACGAAGACCTCATCTCCCAGATGTGTGACCTCGACGAAGAGATCGGCATGCTCTTCCTCGAAGAAAAACCCATCAGCATAGAGCAACTCAAAGCGGCAATCCGGCGCCAGACGATCGCAAACAAATTCGTGCCCGTTGCAGGCGGATCCGCATTCAAAAACAAAGGCGTCCAATACCTCGTGGACGCAGTGCTGGACTACCTCCCCGGCCCACTCGATATCGCTCCGGCTAAGGGACAAAATCCCGACAACGATGAGCCGATGGAAGCTGTATCGGACGACCACGCCAAATTTTGCTCGCTGGCTTTCAAACTCTGGAGCGATCCCTTCGTCGGCAAACTCGTGTTCTTCCGCGTTTATTCCGGCAAACTCTCCAAGGGCGATACGGTCTACAACCCACGCACGAACAAACGCGAACGCATCAGCCGCCTGATTCAGATTCAAGCCGACAAGCGCGAAGATATCGATACCTGCTACTCGGGCGATATTGCAGCCATCGTAGGCATCAAAAACATCACCACTGGTGACACACTTTGCGATGAGGATTATCCCATCCTTCTCGAGCCGCCATCATTCCCAGACCCCGTTATCTCGATGTCTGTCGAGCCAAAGACCAAGCAAGACCAAGAAAAAATGGGCAATGCCCTGCAGCGTCTCGCCGAGGAAGACCCTACCTTCCGCGTGTTCACAAACGAGGAAACCGGCCAAACCATCATCGCTGGCATGGGCGAACTCCACCTCGAAATTATTCGCGACCGTATGCTACGCGAGTTTAAAGTTGAAGCGAACTCCGGCAAACCACAGATCGCGTACAAAGAGACCATTCTCAACGAGTCCGAAGGCGAAGGCAAACTCGTCAAGCAGTCCGGTGGCCGCGGTCAATACGGCCACGTCGTCTGCAAAGTCCGCCCGAACGAACGTGGCAAAGGCCTTACCATCGAAAACCGAGTGGTCGGTGGCACAATTCCGAAAGAATACATCCCCGCCGTCGAAAAAGGCTTCAAGGAAGCCATTCTCAATGGCGTGGTCGCAGGTTACCCAGTCATCGATGTGCATGTGGACATCACCGACGGTTCCTATCACGATGTCGACTCGAACGAAATGGCGTTCAAAATGGCCGCGATTTTCGCGCTCAAAGACGGCCTGAAAAAAGCCAAGCCGATTCTCCTTGAGCCAGTCATGAAAGTCGAAAACGTGACGCCAGACGAATTCCAAGGCGACATCATGGGCGACCTCAACCGCCGCCGCGCTCGCATTCAAGGCATGGAAACCAAAGGCAACCTCTGCACGATCAACGCCGAGGTGCCACTGGCCGAGATGTTCGGATACGCCACAGCCATCCGCTCGCTCTCCAAGGGCCGATCATCCTACTCGATGGAACCCTCGCATTTCGAGGAAGTCCCATCTCAGGTCAAAGCCGCGATCCTCGAGCAGAAGTCGTAAACAGACTCGAAATCCTTACAAAAAAGGCGGGGCAGCAATGCTCCGCCTTTTTTTTGATCCCGAAGAGGACCGGCAACAAACAAAATGACAGCTGTGCCGAGGAGCTTCGGGAGTTGAGAGCCAGTCGGCACTCACCCGCGATGGGGATCAATTCTGCTAATCTCGAGGGGCGGAATCTCTCAAGAAATGCAACACTTCCGCCGCATCACCGCGTGTGTCCCGCACCACAGCGAGGAAAGCTGGCAAGGTGGAGTGGAATTTTTTCAGAAACGCCCGATCACCTGCGCAGCCGTACATGATGTCGTCGCAGAGGCTGCCCTCAAGGAAGCACTGCGCCTTGCGAATGATCCGAAGCAACCAAGGCAAACCCTCAAACTCGGTGGACTTCAGCGGCAACTCGCTTTCCGCGACAATCCGAGATGACAGATGCCCCTGAAGCGTTTTGAGAAAATAATCGGCTCGCATTTGAGCGAGTTCCAGAAAGACATCCTTGCCAGGCTCGCCATAGCAGGCGAGGTCATCCACCGCGTCGTAGAGAGACTGTGGGGAAACGCCGAGCTGGGCGAGCACTTCGAGATCAGGCGCAGAGAGGATTTGCGATGGTTGACGGCACCCCGCGCGATAGATCGCAGCGGCACTGTCATAGAGTTCGTTCAATTTGTTATTCATTTTGCGATTGGGTGACACCCTGTTCCAAGAAACGAACACGCCGATCCACCCGGGGCAGGAGGATCGTAACGGTCAGTCCCCGACCGGGCGAGCTTTCGAGGATGACCTCACCCCCGTGGGCACGAATGATGCGCCTCACGATTAAAAGCCCTAGGCCATTGCCACCAGATTTGGTCGTAAAGTATGGCTCGAAAATACGGGTGATGTTTTCGGGTGAGATACCGCCTCCTGAATCCGTAAAGACGATCCGCACGTGGGTGGAATCAGCCGATGTGATGACGCGCAGGATGCCGCCGGAATTCATCGCCTGAAAGGAATTCCGGCAGATGTTATAGAACGCTTGCTTGATCTGGTCGCGATCGATCTGAAGCAAAGGCAACCCCTGCTCGAGTTGCTTCTCCACAAGCACATCACGATCCTGGATTTCGACATGCAGGAATTCAAATACCTCATCAACGAGGCAGTTGATGTCAGCCGCTTCAGGATTGAGGCTCTGCGGACGGATGGCGCGGAGGAATTGGGTGATGATGTTATCCAGTCGAGAGACCTCACTGCGGGCGACTAGAACGGATTCTTCAAGCTTGGCGCGAAGTTTTGGTGGAGCCTTGTCGAGGTTGCGCTGCATGAGCTGCAGATGGATGTTGAGAGAGTTGAGCGGATTCCCGATTTCATGGGCCACGCCTGCCGCCAGCATCGTGAGGGCAGAGAACTTTTCGACTTCGATTGTTTCCTGTGTGTCGCGGTGCGTCTGCGTGATGTCGCGTAGAATCACCGCGCGTCCGACCGCCTCGGGGTTACCGCCATCCGCCTCATCACTCAATAGCGGCACTGCGTAAAAATTCAGCAAACGATTTTCAGGATAAAAGACCTCCAAATCGCGACTGATAATTTCCGCTTTCGGCCCGCTGAGCGTTTCCCAGTCAATGCCACGCACGACCTCTGCGAGCGGCTTGCCGAGGCTCACATCGGACTCGATGCCGAAAAAACCACATGCTGCGCGGTTCAGGTACAAAATCCGCCCCTCGGGATTTGTCACGATGACACCTTCGAGAATCGCGTTAAAAATCGTTTCCAGAAACCCCTTCTCGCGGGCAATTTCAACCAGATAATTTTGCACTTCGCCGGGTTGCACCAGCGGGAGGCGGTCGATGAGTTTGTCGAGAAATCCACGTTTCATGAACGGCTCAAGTTTTCCACTGGATCGCCTGTTCCTGCACGGCAAAACGCACAAAGCCGCGACCGCCTGGATGTCCATTTCCCGAAGGCCCCCACCCCCCAAACGGCAGCGTGGAGGGTGAAAAGGTCGTGGGTAGGTTGTGGTAGAGATTGCCGACCGAAAGCTTCGAGCCCACACGGGAAAACTGGGACGCATCCGAAGTGAAGACGCTGGCTGTGAGGCCGAACTTCCATGCCTCGTGGCGCGAGATCGCGGTATCCACATCATCGAAAATCTCGACCACCAAGAGTGGCGCGAAGGTTTCCGCCATGGCCAGCGGCGACTCGTCCAAGGCAGCCAGATCGCCCGCGATCAGAACTGCAGGCAACACATAGTATCCATGTCGCTCCGGCTCGACTTTTTCCAAAATGCCACCTGGAACCACCCAGTCCCCCAGCCTCTTTGAAATAAGACACTCGTAGCGTTCATGGGCGGCGAAGCTGATCAACGGCCCGAGGAGCGTGTTTTCGTTCAAGGGATCCCCGGGCTGATAACGGAGGAGCGAGCACATGAGCCGCTCCACAAAAGCATCCGCAACCTGCCGATGAACGATGACACGCGATGTGGCATTGCAACGCTGCCCGGCCGTGAGGCACATGCCATCGGCCGCAGCTGCGGCCGCCAAATCAAGATCAGCATCAGGCAGAACGATGAGGGAATTTTTTCCGCCAAGTTCCAAAGAGAGAGATTTCGAGGTGTCGGTTGCTAAGATGCGCGCGAGTTCCAGCCCGATCGGCACAGAGCCCGTGAAACACACCGCCCGCACCGCCTCATCCAGACAAAGCGAACGACCGGTCTCACCCCAGCCGGGAACCAACTGAAAAACATCCGCCGGCAGCACCTCCTGCATGATGCTCGCGTAAGCCAATCCCACATTAACCGCAAGAGGCGATGGCTTGAACAGAACCGTGTTCCCAGCCAGCAAATAAGCCAGCGCCGCACCATGGCCGAGGTGCACAGGGAAATTAAATGGGGCAATCACAGCCGCAGGCCCACGAGGACGCTGGCGTATAAGAGCAGGATTCGGGCCCTCTCCCACCACCACGTCACGAAGATACTTTTCACCATCCGAAAATGTGAGATCAAACTTCGCCACCACCGCCGCCATCTCCAGACGCGACTCACGCAGCGGCTTCCCGGTCTCCCTTGAGATCAAGACGGCGAGTGTCTCCGCAGCCAGTGCTAACTTCGCTTGGCAACCCGCTAAAATATCCCGCCTCTCATCCAACGAACGCGCGGCCCATTGCGGAAATGCGGCCGCCGAACGCGCGACACACTCGGAGACGTCTGCACTGGCCGACTCAGGAAAGGCAAAAGACAAATCACTAGGGGAAAAATTCTGCCACGCTCGCGGTTCGTTCTCCATGGATATAAAGTGCCCCCGATCCCCAGAAACCTCAAGCAGCGGATTGAAACACAAAAGACGCGGAGACCAATTTTTGACAGAATTGCCGAATTTGAAAATTTACAAACAGAGGCTCACGGCACCGGGAGGGAACATTTCGAGCCTGCCCATTCGATTGGGCTGAGGGCAGTCCGTTAATTTTGCGAAAAAGTTACATCCGCAGCAGAACTTTTCCCGAGCGCCTATCCATCGCCGCCTCAGCCACCGCCTCGACCACATAACCCAGCTCGAATACCTTGTGAACGGGAGTGTGCAGCACACCTGCCGCGAGATAGCCCGCAAGTTTCTCGTACATGGCTCGCACATCCGCGAGAGGCGCCGATTCCTTCCACCGCCGGAGCCAAAATCCCTGAAACGAAATGTTTTTAAAAATGAGGAGACCATTGGGAATTTTCAGAGGCTGCCGACCCATCGCGCCGTAAGTGACGAGCGGAGCACCTGTGCAGAGAGCGTTTGCGAGATTCAGCGCACTCGCCCCACCGACCGCGTTCAGGCCCAGCTTGGGAAGGTTCGCACCGCACACCTTGCGGGCTTCGACCCTCAAATCCGCATCCTCCGTGAGAACAACATCAGCTCCACTAGCGCGCAGGCCCTCGATCAACTCACCACGCCGCACGACATTCAGCGTACGAATTCCGAGTGCTCGGGCCAGTTGGATGACAGAGTGCCCCACTCCGGAATTCGCCGCATTCTGCACAATCCAGTCACCGGGCTGAAGATTTGCAAAATCATGGATCATCCGCCAAGCCGTCGCGGGATTCACTCCCAGCATAGCCGCCTGCAAAGGATCAAGCCCCTCCGGCAAGGCGACCAAGGCCTCTGCCGGCACCAGCATTTGCTCTGCCCAAGTCCCAAAAGCCAGAGGCAGCACTGTTTGCCCCACAAAAAATCCCCCCACCGAGGCACCCACACGCTCGACTAGCCCCACTCCCTCGTTTCCAATCGTGCTAGGAAGCGAGGGCAATTCTCCATAAGTGCCCTCGATCACGTTCAAATCCGCCGGATTGATCGGTGCGGCAAGCATCCGCACCACAACCTCCCCCGGCTCAGGCTCCAAAGCGGCGACATTTTCAACACGCAAGGCAGGCGGCTTCTCTCCAAATGCTGTTAGACGGCATGCGGTCGACATAAATCCTCAACCCTACAAACGCTGAACCTTCAGCGCACCAAAATTCCGCCAAAATGCTCCCGTATCCTCATTGCCCCAATCCGAGTCGATCACAATCCAATCGGCGGCTCAGAGTCTGTGCCAAAAGCAAGGGTTAGCAGATGATCAGGGGACGTTCGCCCTTATTTCACTTTGGCAACTCGGAACTAGCCAGCGCTCAATACGGAGTCGCCATCACGTTTCCAGCAATCAGTTTTTTCAATCGTAGTCGCTGAGAAAGTATCTTTGCTACGAACACAGGATTATCTGAGGCGGTGAGGTAGCATGTCCAGCCCAAGAGAGCGGCTTTCGATTCCTATTATGGCACCCAATGTCGAGCCTGGAACTAATGATAAAAAATTCTAACGAGCCAGGCGTCCCCGCATGAGAGCGCAAGTCTTTCTTTGTCAGGCAAGACAGCCTCCCCAACAAGAATCACCCGATAATGCGGTTTCGGAGAGACGTTGGTATCACTTTTATGTAAACAATTGGTAAAAGTCTTGCAATTGCAGATTCACTACAGATAGAGTGATTTCTACTGGACCGACCTCCCCAACTCTTATGCCTTGGGCGCTTTTACCATGAATTTTGCTAACACGGGATTTGCGCAAAAGGAAAAACGGAGCAGTCCATTAGGAACGTTCACTAAAATTTTTCTTTGTTCTAGACCTTATTTTAACCCACCCATGAAAAAATCCACACAACTAGTCTGCCTCACGATAATCCTTACGGGAAACGTTCTGCATTCGCAGATTCTATCCAACGCAGATAGGGCAAAAGAGCGATATCAACAGCGCATTGCTACCGCTGAAAAAATCAAGACCGATGGAATTGCAAAGTTAGAATTGGTTTACAATGCCGAAGTAAAATTGGCTCAAGATGAAGTGAAGCGCTCTTTCGAGCCACTGATTCGCGCAGCAGCATTGCGCAATCAGACAGAAGAAGTTCGGACATTAACTCTTCAAATGGAGTCAATCGTGAATCCGGATGGCGTCATTATGCCTGATCAAGTTTCCGAAACTCCGAATGGAACTGATTTTAAACAGCTTATAGGAAAGTGGGAGACATCCGATTCCATGAATGGGTATTCGAGAACTTTCGAGTTTAAATCCTCGAGGACGGTTTTTTACACTTATAGTTACACCAGCAAAAAAGGTTCTCAAACTGAAGAATGGCGGGCAACTACTAAGCCTGATAAGATAGTAATCGAACGGAAAGATAGTAGGTCGCACTCGTATTCATTCAAAGAGTGGTACGAAATCAAAATCCCATTTGAGACGGATTCCGTAGAGATCACTCGATTCTCCGAAAGCGATGGGCAAAGCAGCAATTCATCTTTTCGCTTAACACGGAAACAATAAATTTTGAAGTGAGAGGAGCACTTTTGGAGTGCCCCCCGAAACTTGATCCAATTGTTAAGAGAGGATTTGTTGGTGTGTTGGGTTAGGTGCCGAGGATAGATCAGGTGACTTCGCCGACGTAGATGCGGTGGGCCGCGCGTTTTGCACGTTCGTGCGACTTGGCTTCAAATTCCTCTGTTCGAAAACCTGCCCGTGACAGGCTGGACAAGAACATGGGCTCCCGCTCAGCTGACCAGAAAGCGACACGCCCACCCGGTCGGAGGGCTCGCCGAATCAGCGCGAGACCTTTGCCATTGTAGATGCGCGAGTTTTTTGCCTGAACGAATGAAGTGGGGCCATTATCGACATCCAAGAGAATGGCATCGTAACGCGCGGGTCCATTTTTAATGCAATCGAAGACATCGCGGGTTAGGACCTCCACACGGCGATCATCGAGTAGCTTGCCGTTGAGTTCCTGCAGAAACTCGCGATTCCAGGCAACGACCTCAGGCAGCAATTCGGAAACCTGTGCAAACGCATTTGGGCCACAAATTTCCAAAACGCGCCGGAGGCTGAATCCCAAGCCAAGCCCCCCGATGAGAATGCTTGGACGATCGACCGGATAGCGGAATTTGCAGGCCACATCGGCCAGAAGCAGCTCCGAAACCGTAGAGTTCGAGCCCATGAGTTGTCGGCCATTGAGTTTAAGAAAAAATTCCCCATCGTGTTCATGAAGGGAAAAGCGAGCACCGTCCGGAGTCCGTGTCTCGGCAAGATTGCGAAAAGAAATCATGTCAGGCAATCTAATCGCATCTCCCGCCATGTCACCCTCCGAATGCCTTGGAGACTCAGCCGAAGTGCGCTTGTCCCACAGCGCTAGAAAATGGCGTCGCGGAATCTTTGGATGGTGAAAAGTTTTGAAGAAGGAAAGCGTTGCGGGGCAGTAGGGATGCTTTCATAACGGCATCGCTATCCTTCGCTCAAGCAAGGCAAAAAGAGGCGTAAATTATTGATATCTGTCTACGGTGCTAGAAGGCGGGTTAAAAGAGGTTAGAATTGTTCGAAAGCAACAGGAAATAGGGTGGCGTGATCCAAGTCATGTTAATGGTTTATGCCTCACCCCGTGGCACGTCCTCAGTTTATCTGTTACCTATGTCCTGAGTTCGTACCGACGCTTCAGCTGAACTTCTCGGCAAGGCTCATTTTAACGAGGCTTTGATACGGGATATCTTTTCGATTCGCCTCCTACTTCATGCCCCCCAGCAACGAGACCGGCGTACGAAGAGAAATCGTCTCTGTGGAAAATTTCAAATTTGGCATCGAAACCTGAACCGCTTTTGACAAATCCAAATCGTCGGTGCTTGTTTCTTCTTCACGAATTACCGCTTGGTCTTTGATCGAGCGCATAGGTTTTTCTTTCTCTTTTGTTCATCGGCCTGGCCGAAATCACACGCAACAAATTTTCACTGACTGTGAAGGTGACGCTCAACAAACGATTTCGATTAGAGCCGCTAAATGCATGCCAACACGCCTCCCTTTGCGAATGTCTTTCGTCTTTCAGAGCCAACACTTCATTCTGACCCCTCCACCTCTGGGGGATGGCCTCCGTGCCGTCCCACTTATATAGATGAACCCGCCTCTCACTGTAATCACATCTCATTTTTTTCAAGATATTTATGTTTTTTTGATATAAAATGAACACTGACTGAGATGGACAGCATCCAGAATAGGAGTAAAGGAACCTTGGGCATTAAAAAATTCACCTTCACACTGGCACAATGAGTTCTTGAGATTCGGCCAGATTCTTTGGATTGCCATCAAAGGTCAGGAAATACTTCAACCCAAGGTTTTTTGCAGTAGAGACATGTATGATGTCCATGGCGCGATGCCCGCCTTTCATGGTGTGCGTGGCGGAAAGCATTTCTGCAATTTTATGAACATCCGGCCATTCCACAGTTGCCAAAGTCAAGATTCCGCTTGCTACATTCTCCGACAGCACATTAATCATCCGCTCTGCTTCAGTCTTTGAAAAACCTGTCCTTTTATCAAACTGATATCGATACACTTGAAATCTGGAAGATTGACGGAATTCCCACAAAACTTGCGAGGATACCACAACCTGACCCGTCCTACTCTCCATAAAGGCATCTGCGCGCTCCGAATTATCCTGCTCACGGTAAAGAGCACAAAGGAAAGAAGTATCGGCGAAACAACGCATCTCACTCTTCGCCACCCAACTCGGCATCCCTCATCTCTGCGACTTCCTCAACGCTAAAACGCCGACCTCGCCAAATAGCCCTTCGCTGAGCAGCAAAATCAACTTGGACCGGTTGCGACTTCGTATCTTGAGGCAAAGGAGAAAGAATGGCATAAGGATTTCCTCTCCTAAGAATTTTGACGGACTCGCCATTCTCAATCCAAGCAGAAACGCGGCGAAAGTGATTGCGCAGATCTGCAATATTGACCGTGTTCATGATAGATAAAGGTATCACATCCGAATCGCGCCGCAATCTTTTTTAAAAAATCTCTTTTCCCCAGGCGCGAACGCTGAGCTCCCTCACCGCGAGAGTTGGAGCAACGATGCCAACGGGATCGTTGGCGGTCCCAGAGATCTTCGTGAATTTGTGACTGCAACGGATAAATGGGGGGGCAAATTCCAGATTCAGATCAGAAGATTCTACAAAATATGTGAATATGTGGGACCGACACCTTTCCCGACACCTTTCCCGACACCTTTCCCGACACCTTTCCTCGACACCTTTCCGACACCTTTCCCCTATTAAAAAACTTTGGAGGTATGGGCGCCGCGCCGTCCCATTGGTGCAAGCACCCCCTGCCTCCGGCTGGAATCACATCTCATTTTCTTCAGGATATTTATGAGCTTTTTGAAAGAAAATGACCCCCAGTTCCCCTTAAATTGTATTTGATGCTGGAGCAAATGAAATTCTGCGTATGTGAGCATAGGGGATCACATCAACGAGGCCGCTATCATCTTCAATGACCAGAACATTTTTGGCTGCTAGCACATGATCAGGAGTTGGAATTGAATAAGCGACATCGGCAGCAACATCCACCGAAAATGCTTGAAAAGGAATTTTGTGCAATAACTTAAGAATTTGTTCTCTCATTTTAGGAAATATGATTGTCCTGATTTGGTTTGTCAATACGAATTTCAAGACCAGATCGGAATTTGTAGCGGCTGTCTATGACTGCCGATCTTCGGGCCTTTCCTCAGATTTTGGCTGCACAAACAACTCCCACTCAGGCAAAG
>CANMQB010000030.1 GCA_947499885.1 Spartobacteria bacterium | reverse complement strand
GACATAGTCATCCTCGACGACTTCCTCGATGAGACGCTTCGGGTCGGGCGTGGTCTTCTGATAACCGGTGACAGAGGTCGGCGTCGGGAACGCCGTGATGACATACGGGTTCCCGCGTTCGAGGTCCCAGAAGTAGTGCAGGTTGCCGTTGGAGAGGATGACGAAGCGGCAGTTTTGCGACTTCGCGTATTTGCGGGCCTGTTCCTTGCCGACCAATGGATTTTTGTCCTCGGATTTGGCTTCCAGAACGATGAAGGGAAATCCTTTTTCATTGAGGAGCAGGAAATCGATGAAGCCTTTTCCCGCACGCTGGAAGTCCTCTCCAAGGGCGTCCAAATCCTGTGTCTTAATCGTAACACTCGGCTCGAGTTGGATGTTTGATGGGCCATCGGAGGTAGCGAAAAAGCGCCATCCGGCACTTTCGAGCAGTTTATTGATTTTGATGCGGGCGGCGGCCTCTTTCATGCGGGATTATATACCGGTGTGTGAATTGACTCCTTAATCCTTATAGCGTTCGCGGGTTCGGGTCGAGCTTGGGGATTCGATCATTCCATGGGTCGGCCAAAATGATCATCTCTGGCGGAGCCGATCTATCCCTGCGGCTCGATGCGTGGGAAGAGAGGGACGGGGTCTCCGAGCTGATGGCCCTCCGGGAGGGCCCCCCACTGGACGGCTGCGAGGGAGGCGTTGCCCTGCCAGTTGAGCTGGGCACGTATAGCTTCGGCCTCGCGGGGGATGATCGGTGACATGAGGATCGAGATGATGCGCAGGGACTCGGAGAGCGTGTAGAGGACTTCGTCGAGCTTATCGGATTGGGCTGGGTCTTTGGCAAGTTTCCATGGGGCGGTTTCCTCGACGTAAGCATTGCAGCGGGTCACGATCTCCATCGCGGCCTCGATGGCGGCTTGGACTTGATAGGATGACATTGCTGCGTTGTAAGCGTTAGTTTTTTCCTGGACAAAAGCGGCGAGCGGGGAGTTCATCTGGCGCAAGATGCCGCTGCGGTAACGCTTGGCCATGCTGAGGGTGCGGTTCAGCAGGTTGCCGAGGCTGTTGGCGAGTTCGGCGTTGTAGCGCTGCTCGAGTCGCTCGATGCTGAAATCGGCATCGCGCCCGGTGGAGATGTCGCTGAGTAGATAATACCGCACAGCGGCTTGGCCGTAGCGGGCGACGAGCGCCTCTGGATCAATGATATTGCCAACGCTCTTGCTCATCTTAGCACCAGAAATATTCCACCAGCCATGAACGAGGAGAGTGGGCATCTCGGCGTCGGAGAAACCGAGGGCCCGCAGCATGATCATCCAGTAGATGCCGTGCGGCGGGATGAGGATGTCCTTCCCGATGACATGTAAGGCAGGCCAGCGGGATTTGAAGAGGCTCAGATCAGCCCCAGGCTTGGCATCATAGCCGGCGAAGCTGATGTAGTTGGAAAGTGCATCGAACCAAACATAAGTCACGAAGGCTGGATCGAACGGAAGCTCAATGCCCCACGTGAGGCGGGATTTTGGGCGGGAAATGCAGAGGTCGCCGGTGAGCTTTTCCACCGCGTTGCGAAGTTCGGCAACACGGAAATCTGGGACGACAAGCGGGGTTCCAGCTTGCGAGCGCGAGTCGATGAGGTTGAGCAACCAGTCACGATGTTCGGCGAGTTTGAAATAATAGTTTTCCTCCTCGATCTCGACGACTTCACCCCACTCGAGGCCGAATTCGCCGTCGGGTCCGCGTTCTTTTTCGGTGAGGAATTGCTCCTGGCGCACGCTGTAGTAGCCGCTCTGAGTGGCTTTGTAGAACTGACCCTCATCCCAAAGTCGCTGGAGCATGCCTTGCACACAAGTTTTGTGCAGATTCTCCACGGTTGCAGCCCATGCGTCGTGGCTGAGGTCGAGTTTCTTCCAAAGCTCCACGAAGAGCGAGGTGATCTCGGCAACGAACTCTGCAGGCTCAACGCCTCGCTTTTGCGCGGATTGCTGCACCTTCTGACCATGTTGATCCACACCAGTGAGGAAGAACACGTCGCGCCCAGCCAGTCGCTGGTGACGGGCGATGGCGTCGGCAAGGACCTTCTCGTAGGCGTGTCCGATATGCGGTGCGCCGTTGGTGTAGTCGATCGCGGTGGTGATAAAAAATGTGTTCGGCATACTATGTCAGGAATCGGTTTTGATTTTTCCACCCCAAGAGAGGATGCGCGCCTTACCGCCTGCGGCCTCTGCCTCCTTGATCTGGTTGTTGCGGACATGGAAAAGCGAGAGACTGGACCAAGCAAGCATGTCCTGCGGTCGCAACTTCACGGCTTGCAGTCCAGCTGCGACGGCCTCGACGTTGCGGCCGTTTTTCATCAGTGACATTCCGAGAGCGTGCCAGCCCTCAAAAAAATCCGGGTCGATCTCAACACAGCGCCGGTATTTTTCGATCGCAGCCTCAAGATCACCTACAGCGATGTCACCCGTTGCATCATCGAAAATCTCTTCGATGCTAGGGTCCATCAGCCTTGGTTAGGATCTGGCATGGTGATGCGTGCGGCTTCGCGGTTCACGCGCAACCAATCCATGAAAAGCAAATCGCGTTTGGTGCGAAGGAGGCTTTCGCGAATCTGTTTTTCGCGGGAGCCGAAGGCCATTTGATCCACAGCACCCCGAGACTGGAGTTGGGCTACAAAGGCTCCCCAAGGCGCTTGTTCGAGGTTGGAGACTTCGCCATCCTTGAGAAGGAAGGTGGATCCAGCGATAGCTTGATTTTCGGGCGATGTGGATTCAGCTCCTACGACAACATTTGTGAGTGACTCGACTTTGAGTTTTTGTGCGGCTGCGGCATCTGCGAAGCTTTTCCCCGAAGCCAGAGCGGATCGGAGCGCATTGGCAGCAGAGGTGGATTCGCTGGTAAAAATCTGCTCAGCTTTTTGGGCGCGAAGTTGGGACTCAATGCGCGGACGCGCCTCTTCGAGCGTGAGGGGACGGGAGGCATTCACTGTGGTAAGCTCGAGAACGTAGAAGGCATCGCCTGCCTGGATCACATCACTTGTAGCACCCGGCTTCGCGAGCAGGAATGCTGGGGGGGCGATGCGCGTCATGGTATCCGCTGTGAGATTACCAGATTGTGGAGCAGGTGAGCCCGAGCGATCAAAAGCGGCGAGCTTCAAGATTTTTGCTCCTGCTTTTTCAGCCAATTGATCCAGTGAAGCCGCAGCATTGGCTACGGAATCGGTGAACTCACTAGCGGAATTTGCGAGTTTCTGAAGGGCATCAACCTTTGCCTTACCCTCGAGCTTGGAGTCAGCAGGAAGCTCGAAAACCACACAGCGCACCTCGCGTGTCTCATCCTTCAATAAAGCAGATTGGTTTTGCTGCTGAACTTGTTGGTACACTGCAGCAGATTCCTCGGGGGTGATCTCAATTTTTTCGGTTTCCGCATTCCGCTCAAACTTTACGAAGCTTGCAGTGACTGGTTGGAAAGCGCGGGCCATCATCTTCATTTCTCCTTCACCAAGGGCAGCCGGGGATTCAACAATTTCGCTAAGGACCTCAACTCGCAAAGAGTCCCGAATCACATCCTCAAGCTGACGTTCGGTAAAGCCGCGCGGAGCGAGTTGCTCGCTGACAAATTGCCCATACTTTGTGGGGTCGAACCGGCCAGCCTCTTGAAAAATGGGAATTTCTTTGATGCGGTTTGCAACTTGGTCATCTGTGGGCTCGATACCGAGCTCGCGAGCCTGATGCTGCATGACAAGGAGATTCCAAACAAACTCCGTAAGCGCCCGATCCTGATCCTGAGCGCTCCCGCTGAGTTTTTGCATGAGCTCGTACTGCCCTAGCGCAAGGGTGAGTTGATAATTTTTAACCTGACGGTCAATCGCAAGAGGCGTCAGCGCCTTTCCATAAATCGTGGGGTTTTTTACTGTGGCCAGCTCGTCGAGTTGCGTTGTGTTATAGAGAAAAATGAAGGCTACGATTGTTAAAACCGCCACAACCAGCATAAGGACCCGTTGATTTTTTCTGAGAACTTGAATCATAAAAGTTTGATGAAAATATTGATTAATGTGTCGGAAAGTCTTAGGGATTCTCGTTAATGAAAGCAAGCATCCCCCGTTTCTGGTTCCTAGCCGTCGCTCTTCTCATGGTTCCTTTTTCCCAGCTCAAGGCGCAGGATGCCATCGTTCAGAAAGACGGTCAGCGGCGTGAGGGCGAGATTACCGGAGTCAAGGCGGACGCCATTCGTATCAAGATCGGGCCGGTCGAAACCGCTGTTCAAATGGCAAATGTCCAATCTGTGGAAAAAGTGGCGCCCGCCGATTACGACGCCGCCAATGAACTCTGGCGCGCGGGAAATGCCGCCGGTGCGCTGGCCAAGCTCGAGCCACTCACGCAAAAATTCAGCGGCCTTCCCACACCTTGGGCCGAGCGGGCGACTTCTCTGCTCCCAGAGTTGTATATTTCCCAAAGTCGTGCCGCCGACGCGGAGACAGCATTCCGAAATTTTCAAAAACTCTACCCTGCTGCTGGCTCCTCTTCTGACCTCTTGCTCGCTCGTCTTGCGCTGGCAAAGAAAGATTCTGTCACTGCCCGGGCCAAGCTCGCGCCGATCGTTGAAGCCGCCAAGCAAACTAAGCTGCCGGCCGGAGCCGACGCCGTGGCCATGAGCCAAGCACTCTGCCTCATGGGTGAAATTCAAGAAGACGCCGGCGAAAAATCTGAGGCCCTCGGAAATTATCTTCTTGTCACAACCATCTTCAAAAACGATCTATCTTCCGCAACTCGTGCCGCAACCCGCGCCGAGTCCCTCGAAAAAGAAAAAGTCGTCGTTCCCTGATTTTCCCAACTCAGTCTCAACCCATGCAAAAAATGAACTCCGTCACCCACCGCATCCTCCCGCTCTTGCTCCTGCTGGCATCCGGCTCTCTGACCCACGCCGCCGACAAGCCACCAGATCAGATGAGCATCATCGAGACCATTCTCCATGGCGGGCCGCTGATCGTGATGATCTGGGTGTGTATTTTAGGCACATCGATGATTTTGGTCACATTCACCATCCAGCTCTTTATGAGCCTTCGTGGTGAGAATCTCGCACCCAAGGCTCTCATGGAGTCGCTCAATTCCACCATCCAAGCTGGGAATTACCAAGAAGCTTGGCAAACCTGCAAAGCAAACAAGGCTTATGTGGCCAAGGTTCTCCAAGGTGCACTCGAGCGCCTCGGTCGCGGTCAGGATGCTGTTCAAGGAGCCCTGATCGAGTACGGACTCCGCCAGTCCCAGCCTATCAAAACAAAAATCAGCTATATCTCGGTTATCGGCGTCATCGCGCCCATGATCGGTTTGCTCGGAACGGTTATCGGAATGATGGGGGCTTTCGCGGTGTTGGGTTCGTCCGGTGTAGCCGACCCACGTGGCCTTGCCCTGCGAATCGGCGAGGTGCTCATGGCAACGGCCAGCGGACTTTTCATCGCCATTCCAGCGTTCATTTTTTATTACTACTTCCGCAACTTGACCACGATCGTTGTTGGACTCTCGGATGACAAACTCCAGCAACTCATGGTCGATGTGCCGTACGAGGAACTGCATGGTATCGTTATTGGCGATGGCGTGGATGGATCATTCACACCTCACGCAGCGCATTCTGGAGCCTCTCAAAACATGGCTGCCGCTGCCGAAGCCAACTGCCCAGTTTGCAACGGCGCGATTTCAACTGGAGAAACCCCTTGTCCCCATTGCGGATCGCCTATTGATTGGGGAACATAAACTCCTAGAAAATGTCCGACGCAGCACATTCTCGCGGAAAGAAAAAACTCGTCCGCAAGCCAGAGCACGAGCCTGATCCGGAATTCCAGATCGCTCCCATGATTGATATTCTTCTGGTTTTGCTCGTGTTCTTCATGTCCATCAGTTCGACGGAAGTGCTGCAGTCGAACAAGGAAATCAACCTCCCCATCGCCAAGGAGGCCAAGGAGGCCAAGGACAACCCTGGCCAGGTTATTATCAACGTGACCTACACATCCATGAATGACATGACAGCCATTGAGGTGGATCAAAAAGATTATGCCATGCCCTCGGAGATTGTGCCTATCCTTCAAAACAAAGTCACCGCCAATCCGATGGTTCGCGTGCTCATCCGTGCCGACCGCGAAGTCCGCTACGATTATGTCCGCAAAATTCTTGAAGCCGTTGGACAATCCGGCGTTGGCAATGTAACCTTCTCCGTAGTGGACAAAGACGCCAACGCGCCAGCCGCCTCCTGAGAAATTCCCCATATGCTAAAAGAAACGCTAAACACAAAGAATCTCTCAACCGGAGGGCAGTTCTAAGCCATGGGAGGAGGTGGTGTATCAGAGGATGGAGATCCAGGCTTCCAAATCGCCCCGATGGTCGATGTGGTCTTCGTTTTGCTTTTGTTCTTCATGGCCTCTGCGGGCTCTCAGGTCATTGAGAAAGAACTGAACATAAGCCTTCCAAGCGGTCGCTCGGCCAACTCGGCTGCAGCAGTGCCAACGACACCAATTATCATCGACATCCTGCCAGACGGAAAAGTCCAGATGAACAACAAAGTCTACGATTCTCCACAAAGCAGAGAACTTCCAGAGCTCCGAACTTGGCTGAAAGAAACAATCGCAAAATTCGGGGACAAGGATCCTGTGATTCTCCGCCCTGATCCTATGACCAAGCACGAGCGAGTCATGGACGTTCTCAACGCCGCTTCGGCTTCAGGCGTAACCAAGCTGTCGTTCAGCTAACGATTAGGCCGTGCGCGGCTCAAAGCACCCTTCAAACTCTTTTCGAAGAGTTACAATGCTCTTATTTTTCAGTGCGTTGATCACGTGCATAATGGCGATCGGGTCTATTCAGATCGGCAGATTCGTCCATAGTGCTGATTTTTCGCACTTCATTGCATCCCATGCTGGAGCGGCATTGGAAGCAGAGGCCACGCTCCAACCGCTGCAGTGGAACGGATTCTCCGCACACAGTGAGAGTTTGACACTCATTGGCAACGAATCAACCGCCGTGCAACAATTAGATGCAAAAGTTCTGCGGGCCCGGTGGAACTGGCGCGCCTTGCTTTCGGGCGCTTGGAAAATCGAAAATGTGGAAATCCAGAGTCTCTCAGCCGCATTCAACCTGAAACCCAGAGTCACTCCGGATGCCCCCTCTCGTGAGGTTGGCAAGAACGCACCCTCGGCCTCATTTTTGCCTTCTTGGCTTCCTTCTCGTTTCGAACTCGGAAGCTTCGATGTGCAGAAGGCCAATCTGCTTTTCGGAGAAATTCAAAGTACGGGCCAAACCCTCAAGGTGCAGCCTGTTGGCGAGGGATACAACATCGAGGCCCGAGGGGGCTCGCTTTTGATTCCCGGTCTACCGCCCCTCACACATGCACAGAGTCGCATTCGTGAACGAAAAGGCATCTATTACCTTGACGATTCCCGTTTTTTTCTTCCTGACGCCGGATCGCTTGTCGCATCGGGAAATTCCGGCGCCGAAGCGCGTTTGAACCTCGTCTGGGATGGCGTGCCAGTGGCCTCGCTTCCCGTTCCCGACTTGGCAAAATACCTCGACGGCACAAGCCGGGGAACAGCAGCACGCGATGCAAGGGGTGCCTGGCGTGGGAGCATCACTTTCACTGGCACCCGCCTCCGCAATTTGCCACTGTTGAAAAGCGCAGCCTCCTTCCTTCAAGATTCGTCATGGACGAATCCTGTACTCCAATATCTTAGTGCCAACTTCGAATACTCTGCTGGCAACCTCACACTCACGAATTTGGTGATCGAATCCGCAGGCCTCGCTCGCATCGAAGGCAGCGTGCTCATAGCCCAAGGCGGCGACCTCTCTGGGCAACTTGAATTGGGCCTCGGTCTCAAAACGCTGAAATTGCTCCCAGGCGCACGAGAGGCAGTCTTTCCCAACTCGCGCAATGGTTGGTATTGGTCACCCGTCGAACTCGGAGGCACACTTTCCCATCCTAGGGAAGACCTCTCTCCCCGCCTGGCCGCATGTGTCGCCGGCGCAGTTTTGCTCAATAACAGCAGCAAAACACTCGACGCCGTGCCCGCCAATGTCATCGATACAGCCAAAGACCTCATCAATATCTTCGCCCCCCTCATCCCATGAGCCCCGCCTGTCAGTCCGACCAGAGTTCCGAACTCTTTTATTCAGCGACTTTTTAAATTCTGTCTAGACTAACTCATGAAAAATCCACCCGTTGTTCTGAGCATTGCCGGTTCCGATAATTCCTGTGGAGCAGGCGCTCAGGCTGATCTGAAGACGATCACGGCCTTAGGTGGCTATGGACAAACAGCTATTACATGCGTCGTGGCGGAGGTCCCCGGACGAGTTGAGGCGATACAAGCTGTGCGTCCAGAAATTATCGCCTCGCAAATCCGGTTGAGCTTCGAGGCTTTTCCGGTTGCTGCGGTGAAAACTGGCCTTCTCTACTCGGCTCCGATTATCCGTGCGGTGGCGTCGGTTTTTGCCGCGCAAAAGAGGCTTCCCCCACTTGTGGTCGATCCTGTGATGGTCGCATCCAGTGGTGACCCGTTGCTGAAGGCCTCCGCCGTGAAGGCTTACCGCGACCTGATTTTTCCCCTAGCCACCCTAGTGACTCCGAATCTTGACGAACTGCGTATTCTATCGGAAATGCCATGCCGCGATCTGGATGAAATCAAGGCGGCGGGGGAGATGCTCGTCGCCCGACACGGCTGCGCCTTTCTGCTTAAAGGGGGGCATCTCCGCCAGAAGACGGCGACGGATATATTGGCCACACGCGGCGGATTTGAAATATTTGCCGCTCCGTTTCGGCGAAACATCGATGCTCATGGCACTGGGTGCACGTTCTCGGCTGCGATTGCGACGTTCCTTTCAGCCGGCCTGACGCTTTCCGAGTCCGTCGGGTATGCGAAAAAATACATCACACGAGCCATTGAAGAGAGTCTGCGGTGGAAGCAAACGACCGCGCTGGAGCACCGAGTGGGGCGGGTTCACCTGCCGGGCATGGACTGAAGCACGACACCTTTGAGGTATTCTGTTTCCGGAAGGCCGAGAACAACAGGGTGGTCGAGTGGTTGGCCAATGCGGCGGATGAGCCTCATGTTGCGCTTCGCATCGTGAAGCCCCTCAGAAATTGCGCCCTCGAACTCATGGGAGGCGACATGGTGCGAGCAGGAGAACGAGACGAGCAGGCCGTTTTTGGAAAGCAATGTGGCCGCCCGTGCGTGAAGGTCGCGATAGCCTCGTAGAGCTTCTGCAATTTTCCCTCGCGCCTTGGTGAACGATGGGGGGTCGAGGATGATGAGGTCGTATTCAGGTTTGTCGGGTCGCCGAAGGAAGTCGAAGACATCCGCCTGCCTGGTTTCAACCGAGAGCCCGTTGCGCACCGCATTGTCGCGGAGGCGAGCAGAACTCTCCGCGCCGGATTCCACGGCGGTGACATGGGCGGCTCCCGCCTTGGCACAGGCGAGCGCGAAGCCGCCTTGATTGGAAAAGCAGTCCAGCACGATCAAGCCACGCGAGAGCGCTGCGACAATCCCGTAGGATTCAATTTGGTCGAGGTAGAGGCCGGTTTTGTGGCCCGCGAGCGGATCGACAAGGAATCGCACACCTGCAGTTTCGACTTCGACCTCGCCAGGATTCTGCCCCGCAAGAACACCTGTGAAGGAAGGCAACCCTTCCGCCGCACGCACAGGAGCATCATTGCGCTCGATGACACATACGGCGCCTGTTTTTTCCATAAGAATGGCAGCAATGGTTTCCTTGTGACGATCCATGCCGGCGGTGAGGGTTTGGAGAACTACAAGGTTACCATATCGGTCGGCAATCACTCCCGGGAGCCCATCGCTCTCACTCCAAACCAAACGCCCCAAGTCGCTCCGGCAGCCCATACGCTGGCGGTATTCGAGGGACTGCTCGATGCGGCGGCGGAAAAAGTCCGCGTCCAAGTCCTGCCTGCGCCGCGAGAATCGTCGCACGACAATTTGCGAACGGGAATTGTAAATTCCCACACCAAGCAAATGATCACGGCCATCCTTGATGGAAACCACATCCCCGTCTGCAGGAGATCCAAAAGATTTTTGAATCTCGCTGGCATAGACCCAATCGTGCCCGTGCAAAATCTGTGAACGCGGACGAACAATCACGCCGCTCATGAGTTTGCCCCCTCTTCGTTCAAAAACTCCCAGTTCGAAAAAGTCGCAGCCTGCCCGGCATAGTTGCCGAGTGCATCACTGACATTCCACACTGTGGCTTGGCGAATGCGAAACCGGCGTCCGTTGCTCGAGATGCGAATGCCGGAGTAGTCATCGATAAAACCGCACTCCCGCACACGACGCAAAAACTCAGCCCGCTCGTCGCGGTGCATTGGCTCTGCCGTGAGGCGCGACGGCGTTCTTGTAAACGTTTGCCAATCCATTTCCCAAAGATTCATCGCTGTCTTGTTGCCGTAGTTTAAAATCTGGTCGTCCTCCGCTCCGCCAGAGACGACAACAAAAGGAGCTTCAAAAAGCATCCTCGCTTCGCGCTGTGCATCGCCGCAGGGATCGATCAAGTGGCGTCCAGTCGAGCGATTGTAGGTCCGCAGCAGCTGCGCACCGTGGGTTTCGATAAAATCCATCGAGCCAGACTATCCGCTTCGAGTCTCTCTGACGACGGATTTTCCGATGCAAGACTTGTGTCGCCTCGGTCCATCCGCTCAGATGCCTGCCATGAAAAAGCAACTCCGCGATATCCCCGGTGCTCCGCCGGCCCTTGGCCCCTACTCTCTCGGCGTGGTGGCCGAAGGGAGATTTGTCTTCGTCTCGGGCATGACCCCGTGGGATCCCGCAACAGGTAAAATCGAGCGGGGATCGATCGCGCACCAGACCGAACTCGTCCTTGAAAACATCAAAAAAGTCCTCGCCGCCGCCGGAGCGGGATTTGAAAATGTGGTGAGTTCTCGAGTTTATCTCTCCGACCTGACGAAGGAAAATTTCCAAGAGATGAATGCGGTCTATGCGCGTTACTTCGGCGACTCTGCGCCAGCTCGCGCCACGATCGGGGCACAACTTCCGGGCGACTTTGATGTCGAAATCGAATGCGTGGCAAATCTTTTGGATTGACGCGTTGGTTTTCGCCTGTAGCGTCTCCCCTCCACTTTTGAGATTATGAAACGCACTTATCAGCCTTCCAAGCGCACGCGCAAGCAGCAGTTCGGTTTTCGCGCCCGGATGAAGACCAAATCCGGCCGGGCTATCCTAAACCGTCGTCGCCGCCATGGCCGCAAACGCCTACTTCCAAAAGGTGTCGAGGTCCACTTCGCAAGACACACAGAAGCCTGATCCTGTCGGCCAGCGTTTTCCAAAAACCGCTAGGCTCCGTCAGACCAAGGATTTTGCAAAGGTTCGCGAGCACGGGAAGACCTCTCAAGCCCGGCTCATTCGTATCGGTCTGCTTCGCACTGGGGCAGACCAACCAGCCAAAGTGGGCATCATCACATCCCGCCGGGTCGGTGGCGCCGTGATTCGAAACAAAGTGCGACGACGTCTCAGGGAAATACTTAAAACCTGTATCTCTCAAATCCCTGCCGGACTCCTAGTGGTGATCATCGCAAAATCCACGGCTGCCGAAGTGCCCTTCAAACAATTACAAGGGGAATGGTTGCTTCTTGCGCGCCGACTTTCTATTTTGCCGCCTTTGGAATGAAATACCTGCTCATAGCTTTGATTCACTTGTACCGATTGGGGATCTCTCCGTTTTTGCAAGTGGTCTGCGGACCTGGCTGTGGATGCCGCTTCGAGCCCTCTTGCTCACGGTATTTTATTTCAGCCCTCCAGGAGCACGGAGCTTGGCATGGCATGCTTCACGGCTTACGCCGCATCGCACGCTGCCAACCATGGGGAGGTCAGGGATACGACCCGGTCCCGCCAGCATTTAAACCTTTTTCCTCTATAAATTAATGGACCGCAAATCTTGGATCGCCATCATTCTCTCTCTTATCGGCCTCTTTGCTTGGCAGTGGTATGTGAGCAAATACTACAAACCCGAGGCGCAGCCGACCACGGCCTCGGCTACAGCAAATGCGACGCCATCAGCTCCGGTTGTCTTGCCCACGGCGACTCCTGCTCCCGCATCCCCACCATCCATGACGGCGCGGGCCGAGAGCCTTTCGACAAACAGCACAGAATTTGTCTTTAACAATGACACTGGAGGCATCGAGCAAGTCATCCTGCGAATGCACCTCGGCGAGAACCATGATAACGTCGCCCTGAACCGAAGCCGCTCGATGCCGATTGGCGCATTCGGATTCAATACTGGGGAGGTACTCGGCGGATTTGAAATGACTGCCGATCGAGAGAAGGGTGAAGTTTTTTTCAAGCGCACTCAAGCCGATGGCCTTGAGATTACGAAGAAATTCTCACTCCCAGCCGCTGGTGAGAAGATATCGCCCTACACGCTCAACCTCGAAATTACTTTCACCAATCCCGGGTCCTCTGCCATTCAGGTGCCAGATTTTTTTGTATCGAGCGGAGGAGCCGCTCCAATCCACGTCCATGACCTCCCGCTTTACACGCGCTTCGATTGGGGCCACGAAACCAAAATGTCGAATATCGACGTCAATTGGTTCGCTGCGGGTTCCGTGCCGATCCTAGGAATCCCACTTCATAGCGAACGCCCCCTTTACCTCGAAAGCAAAGCCGACATCCGTTGGGCGGCCGTGGCCAGCCAGTACTTCTGCACCATCTTAACTCCACAAGCCGGATCAACCACGAAAGCCGTTTGGGCGAAACGCTTCGATGCAGCAAAATTTAATGGAACAGCAGTGTTTGGGATCCAAGGCGGACTCATTCAAGGCGGACTCTCACTCGCCCCTGCCACCAGCGAGACGCGCACCTTCCAGATTTACTCTGGACCAAAAGAAATCCCGCAGCTGCGCACCCTCGGTCCGACTCAGGATCAGGTCATGAGTTTCGGAATGTTTGGCTTTGTGAGCGAGTTTCTACTCTGGGCAATGAATAATCTCCATTCCTTGCTCGGCAACTACGCGGCGGCAATCATTGTGCTGACGCTTTTGATCAAAACCCTGCTTTGGCCGGTCCAGAACAAAGCCACGAACGAAATGCGCAAGATGGCGCTCCTCTCTCCCAAGATGACCGAGATGCGGGACAAATTCAAAGACGACCCGCAGAAGCTCAATGAGGAAACCATGAAACTCTACAAGGAGTATGGTGTGAATCCCTTCAGCGGCTGCCTGCCCATGCTCATCCAGATCCCGATCTTCTTCGGCTTCTACGCCATGCTTGGCACCGCCATCGAGCTTCGCAACAGCTCATTTCTCTGGGTTGGCGACCTTTCCCAGCCCGATACCATAGCACACGTCCTCGGCTTCCCGATCAACATCCTGCCGATCGTCATGGCCGGAACTATGGTGTGGCAGATGATCATCACGCCGAAAACGGGCGATGCCATGCAGCAACGCATCTTCTATTTCATGCCGCTGATCTTCTTGGTCTTTTGCTATAACTACGCCAGCGGCCTAGCACTCTACTGGACAACGCAAAACCTTTTTTCTATCGTTCAGCTGTACCTCACGCGGAATAAGCCCCTTCCCACGCTTGAGAAAAAAAGCGTGATTGCCAAGCGGGCAGCCACCGAGGCAAAAAAGAAAAGTAAAAATCGCCACAGCCCATGAATGCGACCCCCGTTGAGATTCTTGACACCCTCCTTGGTTACCTCGGCTTCGTAGCCGAAATCAAAGAAGAAGACCACGACGGCAATACCACACTCCAGATTCTTACTAATGAGACCGAGCGCCTCATAGGTTGCCAAGAGGAAGTGATGGACGACCTCCAGTATCTTGTAAACCGCATCCTCTCGGCTCAAAATCCACCCCAGCCACGCGTGATCGTGGACGTCCAGCACTATCGCAGCATGCGTGACGATGCTCTTGCTGCAAAAGTGCAACAGCTTGCGAGCGCCGTTCGAGCCAGCGGCCGGCCGATGCAGACTGCGCCTCTCAACTCATACGACCGCCGCATCGTGCATAATGTCTTCAAGGATGACCCTGAACTCACCACTTGGAGCCCTCCCGATGACGCCCGGGTCAAACGTATCACCATTCGCAAACGTCCCGTCCGATCCTCTCCGTCGCAGGCCTAAACGCTTTATGTCACCCGAACCTCGCCTGAGCGAACTCAAAAGCCGCGCCCAGCTTCTCAAACCCGTCCTTAAACTCGGAAAAGCAGGAGCCACCCCCGAATTTCTTGCCGCTCTCGAGGAGCAACTCAATCTGCACCATCTCCTGAAAATCCGCTTCGAAGGCTTCAAAGAGGAACGCAAAACCCTTTCAAAAGACCTCGCCTCCAAGACAAACTCGCTCCTTGTTCAGCAGGTCGGCCACACGGCAGTCTACTACCGCTAAGCCAGCTTTTCGAGTCATGGACGAGGCGCCCAAGCCGAATTTTTAGAGCAGAAATATCCTCTGAACACCAAATAGCTCGGGTTTTTTGCCAAGTCCAAGTTCAGTCGTTCAGTTCACGAAGTCGGGAGGCTTGGAAAAGCGTAAAAAGGTTGAGAAGAAAGAGGACTGCAAAATAAATACTGTGCCGTTTCCAATGCAGGCTGCCAGTGACGGCTTCATAAGTTCCAATAAAGTCTAGCGAGATACCCCACACGACTGGCGCCGCACCAAGCCCAAGGCTGCTGATCACGGTGAAGAGAGCAAAAAAATGATTGCGACCCATCTGGGGCATGGTCGCAAAAATGATCCTCGCATTCGCAATGTTGAAGGCAGCCCCAGCGACTCCCGAGGCGAAATTCAAAAGACAAACGACCCGCTTCTGGCAGGGAATAACGCCTGCAGCCAGGAGAAACCAACCTCCAATAACGGCACCAAAAAGTATCAGCGCTGCAGCAAGAATAGGCTTGCAGCCAAAGCGATCGACGAGTTTTCCAAGAAATGGAAGGCTCACCAAGGCCCCAATAAACGACAACCCACTCAAATAAAGCACCTGAGAGACACTGAACCCCGGCCACTCATGCAGATACTCAATGGTGAAGACGCCCAAGCTGCCGACAACGATCACAAAAAGCAGATTGAAAACCAGAAGCGAAAAAAACGGGGGATAAAAAAGAATTTTCCTCCAAGGAACAGGCTCCGACGATGTCCTCATCTGTTCGCTGCCGCAGACGTCCGGAATTCGCTTAATGAAATAAAGCGCCGCAGTTCCAGCAAGTGCGCTCACAAGAAATACGAGCGAGTATTCGCTAGAGGCCACATCCCCCGCCATAAGCAGTGCTGAAAACAGCAAGGCAATGAGCGACCCGCAGAACATGAAAATCTGGTCGCGCGATAAAAATCTCGCTTTCTCCTCCTCTGGAATCAAAGCAGCGATCCACGGCATCCAAGCGGTGGATGCTATTCCGCGCAGGAAATTAAAAGCAAAGAGAGCCGCAACCAAAAGCACCAGCTTGGCGACATCATTCAAAAACGACAACAGGGGCACCGCCGCAACAGCAAAGATGAAAATGGTCCGAAGCCCCCAGCCCATCAAAACAAAACGCTGGTAGCCATAAACCGGCAACCACTTTGCAGCTGGTAACTGAAGCACCGTCATTAACGGAGTGAAAGCTGCTAATATCCCGACCGCAGTGGATGTGGCGCCAATACTTTTGGCGTAAAGAATAAGAGGTGCTCCGAGGATAATCTGGAACGAGACTGCGTTAAGAAGCGAAAACCAGTGAACGTTAAAAACACCCGGTGTGATCGGCTTATTCAAGTCGTGCGGCAAAAAGCAAATCGGAGGTGTCAGGAGGTCCTCACAGGGACCCTATGGGAGCACAGGCTGCGTGATTGCGGCTGCTGTAGTCTGCAAGGGTAAGGGATATGGAGTGCCCGGGCGGAAAATCGGGGCATCGGTCTTTGGGGGCTGGATGAGGCTCCTCTGGATGTAGATCGCATTAGGTGCCGCCGTAAGATTGTAGCTACCCTTACCATCAGGCATCATCGGCGTGCCCCAGCGCGTACGGCACACGACCTCTGCGGCTCTTACAGGCGTGCCGTTTAAGGTATGATTCATGAAGTCCGGCAACGGAGGCGCGGTGAATGTGCTGATGAGGGAACCGCCTGCGATGAGAAGAGGGATCATTGAAACAAATTAAGCGCGTTGCACATGGAAATGCAATTCCATCAGAATTTTTTTTCTTCGTGATAAGCGGGATCTATTTTGCGTTTCTTGAGGGAATGCATGCAATAACCAGCCCCTTCCTCATACCGCTCCCGCTTGCATCCTCATTGACGGGCGATTGGTTGAATGACGTTTTACGCTTGGGTTCTTTGCTAGCAGGCATCTGGCTTCTCTGGGCCACGATCACAACAGCTGTCGGAGTGATGTTGGTGCCGAGGCCCACAGCGAGCTTTCTGGCACGGGTTCTCGCCAAGAGCCTGAGACTTTTCTTTCACTCCTGCGCATCGCGCCTGAAAAACTATGAGCAGATGGACAGGTTTCTGGCGGCTCAAGGACCATCAACCGTCCTGCTTTTCCTTGCCGTTTTTCTGGGAATCTTTGTGAGCGCCTTCGCATTAGTTTTTTATGGCCTCAGCGGCCTGAGTTTTCCTCAGGCCCTCTTACAGGCTGGCTCGGGTTTGACGACCCTCGGTATTACAGAAACGTTAGGCCCGCTAGGCCTAACTGTCCTTTTTGCCGCTGCCTTTATGGGTAGCACGGTGATCTCTGTTTTTATCGGCTATCTCCTCACCCTCTACTCGGCCTACACGGCTAGGGAGTCCCTTATGAGCGAAGTTGCCCTGCTTTCTGGGGAACCGGCTTGGGGGCCCGAGTTTCTCGTCCGCCTAAAACTCATCAAAGGATCCTTGGACACGGTATCCACAGACAAACTCATCACTTGGATGTGCACACTGCGCGTCACGCACTACATTTACTCGATCCTTAGTCACTTTCGCTCACCCATTCCAAAGAGGCACTGGGTCACTATACTTTTGACCATGCTGGATGCGGCTGCAATCCGTCTTGCGGTTATGGAAGAGGAGCCCGACTTAAAGCTGATCCGCTTCATTGCGGAAGGGGCAGAGACTCTCCACACGATCAAACTTGCCGAAATCGCGCGCACGAATGCCCGTCTCGATACGGAAGGCATCAGCACCTGGCGCATCGAGTCAGAAATCCTCCACAGCAAATCGGAGTCAACAGGACCAATACAAGAGCCCGGTATCAGCCGAAGCGAGTGGGACTGGGCGATGGCTTTCATGGCCGATAATGGAATCAGCCTCCGGAAAGACCGAGAGGAATCATGGAGGACATTTTGCAAGTTGAGATCGCACTACTATCAACCAGCCTATTTCCTCGCGGATACTCTCTTTGCCGTTCAGGCTCCGTGGTCAGGTCCGCGAAACCTGAGCGCCGCCAAAAATTTCCAAACAGTTTGGCCCATGTTGGCAATGCAGCAGCGCGAGGATGCCGGAACCTCGGGGGCAAAAATCAATTTACCGACCGTTTGAGCAAAAGTGTCTTCTGATCTTTTGTACTGAATGGCAGATGAGCAGAGTAAAAGCCCGAGAGTGTCTGGGCTTTCTTCCTGAGGATAGCTGAGTAGCGGGCAAAATTTTTATCCAAGATCACGAAATAGAGATCCTCGCCTTGGACGTGACCTTCCAGAGTCAGCATTCCCATTGATCCTGTAACGTGGCTTCCCGATTGCTTCAGCTTCACGAAACCCCAAGCTGGGTCTTCACACTTCCAATTTCCTGCAACACGGGTGTTTCCCGAAGAAGGATTTGCAGCAAGCCATGCGCGGGCGGCTTGATGATTGCGAGCAACGCTCTCCTTGGTATTGCAGGAGACCAGGGCAAGGGAAAGCGTGAGGAGTAAAAAGTAGGGGCGCTTGGACATATCCCCTCTATCCGCCGTGCTTGGCTAGGCGACAAGTGGAATAATGAAAACCAACACGATTTTTGACGGGCGGATTGCGTGGAAGTGATTCCTCGGGTTTAAATACACGCCTTCACAATGATTGAACGCTACTCACTGCCCGGCATGAGGTCCGTCTGGACCGAACAGCGCAAACTCGAAATCTGGCTCGAAATCGAAACCCTGGCCTGCGAGGCCATGGCCGAGCTCGGAACAATCCCAAAGGAGGACGCTGCCACGATCCGTGCCAAAGGCGCCTTCGACATCAACTCAGTTCGCGAAATCGAAAAACGCACAAACCATGATGTCATTGCTTTTATCGAGGATGTCGCATCCCGCGTCGGCCCAGCGGCACGCTGGATTCATCAGGGTCTGACCTCCTCCGACCTCCTGGATACTACGTTGGCCGTCCAGATGCTCGAGTCCTGCGACATTTTGGAAAAAGATCTGCTCACACTGCGCGAGGCCGTTGCCGTTCGCGCCACGGAGCACAAATT
>CANMQB010000029.1 GCA_947499885.1 Spartobacteria bacterium | reverse complement strand
GCCACCTCCATCCCGGTTTATGAGGCCTTCCGGGCAGGAGATGCGGATCACCACGGGTTGAGTCTGATCTTTGCTCTGGGCTGCGTGCTGGGACTCGTCTGTGGCGGGGCCGGATGGTCGGTGACCAAGATATCAAAAACAACCGGCCAAAAGAATCCCGTTCCGATTCCCACAAGCACCAACGCACGGAAATATTTTATCGTTTCCGCAATTTGCGGTGCGGCTGGCATGTGGATCAGCGCGGCCACCATGATTCCCGTCCTCGCCGCTTGTGGTCTTGCAGCCATTGCGGCCGCTTGGTTGGTTCCTGAATCAAAGGTGGGAGCCAACCCATCCTTGTGGCGTCTTTGGGGCTTTTGGGGGGCCATGGGATCAATAGGATTTTATCTTTTGGAATACTTCCCTTCGAACATGGGGTGGCGGCTTGAAGTGAACCACCCTCTCTACGCGCTGGCTTGGCTTTCGGGCGGAGAGGTCTTGTCGAGAGCCACCCGTAAAATATCCGGCGGTCTGTTTCTGCAGCGTTCTGTTCCAGATTCCCTTCTTTGCGTGTCGGCTCTTGCAGGCGTTTTTCTGGTCCCGGCGATGGTGATAATCAACCGCTCAGATTGGCTGATGATTTCCGACCCCTTTCTTGTCGCTCTGCACAACGAACACATCCGAGAGTTTGCACCGCTGTGGGATTTTGTTTTTTGGAGGGGAAACTTGGCGAACATCTTCGACTATCTTCTTTGGCTTATCCTTGCGCTGGCATCGCTTGCTGTCGTTCTATTCGTGGCCAAGCCCGGAAAATCGTGGCATCCAGTCCTGGCAGTCTCCGGTGTCTCAGCCTTGATGATTCAGGTCCTTGCCCTGCTTCAAGTCCGCTGGTCCGGTCTTGCGATTGCTCTGTGGTCGGTTTGTCTCCTCCTCGCGCTTGTCATTCTGACTGAGCGGTCGTCCCACAATAAAGTTCCTCGCTGGCTACTTGTATTTTTGGGCTTATGCGGACTGGGTGGGCTACTGGCCTTCCCTTGTTCGTCAGTCGCAGGAGCTTTGCGCCTGAGTGATCTTTCACACAACCTTCCTCGCACGCTGGTTCCTTCGATTCTTCTCAGGGATATTGCCCACCGTCTGGTGGAAGCGAATCCTCGCCGCACGCCGGTGGTTCTTTCTGATCCCACCTCCTCGACCGAGTTGGCCTATTACGGCGGCCTTCAGACCATTGGAACTCTCTATTGGGAAAACATGGAGGGCCTCAAACGCGCAGCGGCGGTTTTTTCCAACCCCACTGCAGAAGGCACCCATTCCCTGCTTCTTGAAGCCGGGGTGACCCATATCGTGCTTCCCAGTTGGGATGATTTTTCGGATCTTTCCGCTTACCGAAGGCTTCTCGGAGTAGCAGACACCTCCTATCTTGAGCGTGTCGTCGGTAGGACTGCAAACCCGGCATGGCTTCGCGAGTATCCTTATCCCATACCGGACAGCTTTGGGATCTCCAATGAAAGTGTGCGGGTTTTTGAGGTGCTGCCATGAGTCTTAGCAGAACGAGAGGACTCCAGATTGTTACAAATTTGTCACATGACGAAGGATCATTTTTTGCTAAAAAAAAAGACATGAAAATCACTCTATTTTTCATGATCGCCTGCTCATTGATGATAGCCACATTGCTTGGCGCTGACATCACTATTTTGGAAACCAAAGCCAAGGAAGGTAATGCTGATGCCCAGTTTGAATTAGCCCGAATTTATTTGAGAGGAAGCGATGGAGTCAGGAAAGATGTCATACGCTCGATGGAACTCATGAAAGGCGCTGCCGACCAGGGGCACGCCGAAGCAATGGGTGGAGTCGGTTACTTTTACGCCAGCGGAACAGCTGTTCCGAAAGATGATGCCGTGGCACTCACATGGTTCCGCAAGGGAGCGGAAGCCGGCGGGGCGAAAGCTCAGCTAAACCTCGGCAAAATGCTCACCGAAGGTAAGGGGACCGAAAAAAACGAAGTGGAGGGACGGAAGTGGATCAAGACCGCTGCAGATCAAGGGCAAGTGGATGCGGCATTTGCCATGGGACAAATCCTCTACTTTGGCGACATCGGACAAGAAGTGGATTACAAAGCGGCCTACCCGTATCTCCTGATAGCAGCAGAGGCCGGGCATCCCGATGCGCAGAATATCATCGGTGTCATGCTCGAAAACGCTAAAGGGGTCGATATGGACGCAGCCCTTGCCGAGCAATGGTATCGCAAGGCGGCCAAGCAGGGACACAACAAAGCGCAGAGCAACCTTGGCCGCATCTTGGGACCCGAGGTGGATGACCGGGAGCGGAGGTTGGAATCGTTGACTTGGTTACTCGTCGCGACCAAAGAGGGTGAGATCACCGCTCAGAGAATGCTGGAGGAGGTTCGAGAGGGAATCCGGCCCGAAGACATGGCTCAAGCAGAGCAACTCGTCGTCCAATTGGAAAAGTCCCTCAAAGTGGAAAAAGAAAAGTAGTCGGCAGTCGCCAAGAGGTCACTGACTCTTAATGGCCTCCATCGTTGCTTGCATGGTTTTTTGGTTGAAGGCAGCATCCCCATAGAGAGCACGATACTGTTCATTTGCATTATTAAGTGAGTTGAAATAGGTGTCATTCACTTTCGCATCGCTGGGAGCACTCAGAGGATCGGCAAGGACATTTTGCAAATCCTGCACGAACGAATCCACGATACGCTCTTGAGCTTCAGCTACAATGGGAGAGGAGCTTTCCTCTCCAGCCGGAAGAAGAGCTGCAGGAACTGCAACGCCAGCAGCCAATTCCAATTCCAATTCCAATTCCATCGAATCGGAGCCGGAGAAACCAGCCGGGGGCACAATTGGCAATTTCAGTGGAGAAGGAGAGAAGCCCGTGGAAGTGGCAGAATTTGCTCTCGATCTGTTCAGTGTAGGAATGTCTGCAACTGGTGAATAAGTGGCGTTTATGTTGGATTCAGCACTTGCACCAAGTGAAGAAGCGTTAAAGGCCGCTGTAGTTTGCGTTAAATAGACCTTGGGCACGGATTTTGCCGCTTCCTCCCTCTGCTCCCTCTGCAGAGGAGGGTGGGGATTCGGAGATTGATCCGTGACATCAGGTTGAAGACTTGAGACTTCCACATTCCTTGCATCAGCAGAAGTGACCGGGAGATTCGTATCACCGAATTTCGATGTGATCAAATAGCCAGATAACAAAATGCATGCCATTCCGAGTATTGCCAAAAAAATAAATTTCATAATTTCAAGATTTAAACTCGTTCTTAACCTTCATGTTTGAAATTAAATGCGCTTATTTGATCACTGTGCCTCCTGTGTCGCTCGATTAGCCCTTGGGGGGAATGCTTCAGTTACCTTATCTCAAAGGCGTCGCTATTGTGAGTGATTTTCTTTCAGCTGAGTTATGGTGAATGAATCCGCGCAGAACTTAACACTTCGCCTTCCAGAAAAGCAAACTGGCACCGGAAATATCCGGTGCCAGTCGCAAGTTGTATTGTATTTGGCTTAATCCAAATGAATAAACCAGAAACAAATTGTTTGAATCGCGTATTAGGGCGCTACTGTGCCACCGTCGAAAGAACGAACAACAGCCATATCTGTCGTAGGGATGCCGGCCGCTGCAAGGTTCGAAGCGATGTTGGTTTTGATGCCATTATATACTGTCACTGCATCACCAGTAGTGATGTCGCCGCGGCGATACATCTGCTGGTAGCCCCATGCTGTGTAGAGACCATTGGTCACTTTGGCCTTGTCGGCAACACTCATCGTAGAGCCGGAGGCGGCAATACCATCGAGCTTGACGCCGTTGTAAGCACAGAGGATTGCTCCGTTACCGCGTGCGGTAACCGCATCGTTTAACGAGAGCCAAGTCACGAGATCGGCGCGCACTGGTGCGCCGAATGCATCCGCGCCTGCGGCATCGAAAACAGTCACACCAGAGGCGCCTGTTTTACCCATGTCAGTGCGGAGGGTGCTACCGCTGCTGTAGCCACCATTGCCGTCAGTGTCCTGACTCCACACAGTGGAAGCGTTCGCAACGAGCTGTGTGACAGTCTGACCGCCATCCACATAGGCTTTGATATCAGAGCCCGTTGGGAGCTGGATACCAGCTGTGCTAAGATCGGAGTCATTGACGCCACCTGCAGGCACCAATTGAATGGCTTCAAGTGCTGTGCTTGAGGAATCCACAGTGACATACTGCTTGATTTCGGTGGTAATACCAACGCCTGTCTCTGCCATGTAGGTGGTGCGGGTGCCAGATCCGTCATTGCGGCCGGTCAAGAACACATTGGTTGTGTCCGAGGCATTGCCAGTGAACATGCTCAAGGGCTGAAAACCAGCAGCGGCCAAAGCGCGGAATTGCTGCGCTGTGACATTCGTGATCGGAGAGCCCTCGTTGGTCAGCATGGTAAACACGACGACACCGCATGTGGCAGAGGATGGCTGCAGCGAAGCGGAAGCGTAGGGCGTCGAGTTCTTGCTCACATCCGAGAATGCGATCTCCGACTGGGAAGCCGCTGTTGTCTTGGCAAACCCACCTGTGCTTGTGTGTGTTTCACCGCCGCCGACGGCTGCAGCAGTCACCAAGTTGCCGGGGATGTCGGTGTAGTATGTTGGGTCCGAGGCAGGACTATCAACCAGCGCCTTGATGCCTTCCACAGAGCCGTTGAAGGATGTGCGGATGGTGGTCACCCCAGAAACGCCTGGAAAGGTACCCTTGAAAATGGCGCGTGTTGCTCCATTGAATGACCCCGCAGCTTGATCGTGGGCAAATTGGAAGGCTGCCCCTGAGGCAACATATCTGGCCTTGATGGTATCGAGTGCGGCTGCGCGGAAGGCAGTGGCACCCGTGATGTCGACTGTCACATCGGCAAACGCCGGTGTTGTGAGTGAGAGGGCCAGGAGGCCCGTGATGGATTTCAATTTCATATTATTGATTTGTTTAGCTGTTGATATATTTGGTATTTGTTTGGTATTTATTGATTAAGCTTTTGCTTTGCGGCGGCGGAGATAGTAAAATCCGACGAAAACTGCAGCCACGCCCATAAAGGCATAGGTAGAAGGCTCAGGAACAGCGGCAGTGGCAGTGACAAATGAAATATCGCCAGCTGTGTTCAACACAACTGTGCCTTCAAAAGATCCGCTGCGCAGAGGGCCGTCAACCTGACTAGTAACAAATGTTTGACCGGTTCCGCTACCGCCGGTTGCTCTGGCAAGCACACGATAAAGGTCGAGTGCGAATACTGCGTTCCCAGCCGAATCGTAAGATCCGATCGTGGAGCCAGTGCCGCGTTGTTGGATACCGCCGTCGAATGTATTAAATGCAGCTCCTTGAATTCCGGTTGAAAGGAATGGGTTCTGATTATCAATACCCGATGTGGATGTCGGAGATTGGGCTACAGCCGTGGTGTAGTTGTTCTCCAGAATGTTATTCTGCGTGTTCATATTAGTGGCAGCCGTCGTCATCGCTGTGTTACCGGCGACAGTTGGCGCTGTGGAATTCGCTTCCCCGATGGTGCCGAGGGCACTGCGTGCTGCGGAAACGTAGAGAGTCCTGTGAGGATCTCCATTTGTGAGCACGTTACTTGTGCCACTGCTTCCCCATGCGCCAGCGAGGCCAGCGTAGATGGATGTATTGGTCGCCCAGCCTGCTCCGAAGGCGCTTACGAGAGTGCTATTAATGTTTAGGAAGTTGAAGCTATTGGCAACATCGACTCCTGCGGCGGCACCACGAAATGTCGTAGCTGTATTTCCGAGATTTGCATAAACGGTTTCCGAACCTCCCTCTTCTTGGAAGAAGAGAACGAGATCACCGGGTGCATAGTTTGGATTATTCTGCGCTTGGACTGCCGTGGCCGAGATCGCGAGCGATCCCGCGGCAAGAACCAGTGCGCGCAACTTGGATTTGATTTTTATCATGATTGTTGTGTTGGTTTGTTCAGGCACAGAGTGAAGGCATCCGCGCTTGTAGGAATTAATCGTCAATTGCTCCCAAAGAGACAAAGAAAGAATTGTGACAATTTCGTCACATTGTTACGGCGCGGATTTTCTTCTTTTTTAATACACCGCAAATCTACACTGGAAGCCTATGAGCGCGTTCTTGCCTGCCACTCCCAATGTCTCTGTGATCATGCCCGTCTTCAACGAACGAAACACTGTGGAGCTCGCGCTACGACTCGTGCTCGAGCAACCGTGCGTGGCCGAAGTGCTGGTGGTGGATGATTTTTCCACAGACGGCACATTCGAAGTCTTAACAAACGCGGCGGCGGCTGAGCAGCGCATCCGCCTGCACCGGCACGAGCGCAACCAAGGCAAAGGCGCTACCCTGCGAACCGGCATCAGCAAAGCCTCTGCGGACATCGTGCTCATCCAGGACGCCGACCTGGAATACGATCCCGCAGACTACGCCGCGCTGCTCAAGCCGATTCTCAGCGGCAAGGCGGACGCCGTCTTCGGCTCCCGCTTCATCGGCTCGCACGAGCACCGCGTGCTGTATTTCTGGCACTCCCTCGGCAACCAATTCCTCACCCTCCTGTCGAACATGACAACGAATCTCAACCTCACGGACATGGAGGCCTGCTACAAAGTTTTCAAACGCGAGCTGATCCAATCCGTCAACCTCGAAGAAAACCGCTTCGGCATCGAACCCGAGATCGTCGCCAAGATCGCCCGCACCGGCGCCCGCATTTACGAGGTCGCCATCTCCTACCACGGCCGCACCTACGCCGAAGGCAAAAAAATCGGCTGGAAAGACGGCATCAGCGCCCTCCGCTGCATCCTGAAATACGGCCTCCTGCGGTAAGAAATTTTACCACGGAGAACACGGAGGAGAAGAAGAAGGAGTTGGCTGGTTCGGAATGATCCGCATACACGTGTCTCTGGCAGTGCCCCAAGCCCTTCCTGTGAATCCTGAACCTTGACTCGCTCCCGCTCACCCTACAGGCTGCCATTGGCAGTTTTTCTCCGCTACACTCCGATTTTGTCTCAAAACTCCTCCCGTGAATCCTGCCCGTCACGCCGGAGTTGCCTTTCCATAGGCGGACCATCCTGCCTGTCACGCCGGAGTCGCGAAGCGCGTAGGCGGATCCTTTCTAAAATTCTGTTCTCGGAAAAACAGCTCAGAGTTCCGCCGCGAAAGACTCGATATCTGCGCAGGTGATGGCAGCGCGAAGAAGACTACTGAGTTTATTGAAGTCGGAGATCGCTTCGATCTCCTCGCGCAAGCCCCTTGGAACTCGCTGAAACCGGATTTCCAAGGCCTCGAGAATATCCTGCTGCTTGGAAAAAATCAGACCCTCTTCACGACCTTCTTGGTGGCCTTCCTGACGACCTTCCTGGCGACCTTCTTGGCGAAATTGTTCAGCGAGTGAGCGGGTTTCTTCGCGACCTTCCTGACGAAATTGTTCGGCGAGTGACATGGCGTTTTGACTGAGCTTTGGATTGCTTAATGTCTGAAGTTTCTTGCGAAATGCAGGTTTGTCAAGGTCGCGGTCCAGGATGTAACGCATCAACATCTCGAATGCAGCCGGCGTCAACTGGAGCAACAAGGCTTCGTCCCACACGGGGTCTTCCAGCAGAGCTTGCAGTTTTTCGGCCTTCAGCGCGCGCAGCGCAAGGATTCCCATCGGTGTACCGAGAATCTTGTCGAACGGCATCCGGTAGAGTTCCACAAGTTGGAATTCAAAGTCGGGGATGTGCTTTTTGAGCTCCTCCCACAACCCTTCGGGAGAGTCGATAAGATCGGCGAAGCGGGTCGAACTTTTCCAAGGCTTGTTGTCCTGGGCAAGGACCAGCGGCAGGATCGGCGGGAGTTTCGTGGCGCCGGGGTTGCTGCGCAGGTGGTCGTTCCAGATGCGCACCATGTAAGTGAGCAGGCGAAGGCCGATGAGCGGGTCTTCTGCATTTTGATGCTCGAAGAGGATGTAAAGGAAGGCGGGGTGGCCGTCGATTTGCGCCGTGAAGAGGAGATCGCTCGAGGTCGCGGCGAACTCCGAATCGATGAAACTGCCGCTGGCCAGACTCAGCGTGGTCCAGTCGATGCGGCGAGTCAGCTTGCGCGGCAGGTGCCCCTCAAGAAACGCGCGGGCGTTGTCGGGATCAGAAAAGGTCGACTTGACGAGCTTGTCATGCGGTTGGTGGATCGGACCATCTGGCATGGGGGGAAAGAAAGTGCGAAAAGCAAAAAGTGGAAAGCAGAAAATCGCTCAGGCAAAACACCGATAGAAGTCTAGGACTCTGGCAGGGCATCGTCTCGTGTATGACCATTTCTCGAGAAGCGAGCAACTTGGATTCAAAAAAGCTTCCTATCAAATTTCGCCCTCCCTCGAATTTGTCAAATTCTGCTAATTTTGTCTCAAAACTCCTCCTGAATATCCTGCTTGTCTCGCCGGAGTTGCCTTTCCGTAGGCGGATCATCCTGTCCAAAAATATCAGAGCGTGCCGAATGCAAGCATGGTTTCTATTTTTCGTCCGTGCCTATCTGGGTAATTTGACGCGTTCATCCCCACTCGCTCGCCCTTCGGGCTAACCTTTGGTTGCTCTTTCTCGCACCTGCCCCGGCGCTCGATTGTGATTAAAAAAGCCTTTTTGTATTGTGTTAGAGAAGCTATTAACATATGTTGTGACATATGAGAGCAGTGACAGTTCATCTGGATGATCCGGTGTACCGAGAGTTTCAAAAAGCAGCCCGCAAAGCAAGGCGTTCGACTTCCGAATTGATCCGCGAGGCCATGGAGTCTTACAGGAGAACGCTTGTTAAAAAACAGTCATCCCTCGCCGAGGCAGGCCCCGCGGCCAGCGTGGGGCAAATTTTAACCCCATGGGCCGGGCGCGAGGATTTACTTGAGGATTTTTTCGACAGGCAATGATCGGAATCGACACAACGGTGCTGCTCACGCACGAGATCAAGGAGGCCGCAGACCACGAAGCCCTACGCACCCACATTAGCAGGGCATGCCAGTCAGGCGATGTTCAATTTGCCATTTGTCCGCAGGTGCTACAGGAATTTGTGCATGTGGCGACTGATCCCCGTCGTTTCAAGGTGCCGCTGACCATGGATCAGGCTCTGGAACGATCCCGCTTCTGGTGGGAGTCCGCAGAGGTCGTTCAATGCCATCCCGGCGGACGCGCATGGGAGCAGGCATGGACCTGGATGGAAAAATTTCGACTTGGCCGCAAACGCATTCTCGATACCTACCTCGCCGCCACCTACCACGAGCGAGGCATCGAGCGCCTCGCCACGGCGAACACAATGGATTTTGCGGTGTTCGGAATTTTTGAATTCGAGCGTTGGGCCCAGCCCCCACACTCAAGCTTGTAGCTGAAAATCTTTATCATGTTACCCCAAAGCAATTTATTTATAAAAACATTACACTGATTAACACAGATAAACGGATGCTCAGGTGCATTCGCAGCGCGAATGGCGCAGGGAAAAAACAAAAACTCTACAAGCAGGCTTGTAGCAGCGTCTCTGGCCATCTTTGAGGTTGCCACGCCAGCGCAATTCACTCTCAAGACGACCGTGCCACACTTCTCCCAATTGTGTTAATTTTGTCTCAAAACTCCTCCTACAAATCCTGAACATCCTGACTCGTCTCGCCGGAGTTGCCTTTCCGTAGGCGGATCATCCTGCTTGTCACACCGGAGTCGCCAAGCGCGGAGGTGGAGTCATCCTGTCTAAATCCATTCTGCGGTTATCCCAACCCAGATCGATTTGTGACGAAAATGTAACAATACCTCCGTTGTTTTGGCGAGGTAACTTAAGGAATGTGACGGGCTTTTTATGCTAGGTTACAAATCTCGTAAATTTCTTCGCCAACGCGTGCGGCTTTCGCGGTTAATCATCCGAAAAAAATGGGTTTTTTTGGCTCTGGCCTTGCTTCCCGTAGTCGCGGCATGCTTGGGCATCGCGTGGCTGACTCCTAAAGTGAAGGCCCGCCAATCCCAGGAATTCCTGAGAGTAGCCGAGCGTTATCTGAACACCGGAAAAACCAGAGAAGCAGTCATTAGCCTTAACTCTTCCCTTCGCATGATGCCCGATAATCCGTCGGCATTACGTTTGCTGGCAAGGATTCAGACATCCCAGAATCAGTCAGCCGCCCTCGAAACCTGGAAAAAGCTTATGGCGACAGGAAAGGGCCAATTTGAGGATCTGGGCATCTACGCCGAAGTGGCCGTGAAGCAGCAGGACTGGGCTCTGGCAGATCGCTTGGCAGATGCAACGGCGGTGACTGGGAACAAAGCCATGCCTCATCTCATACGGGCACGACTCCTGAGCCTCAAAGGGAATCCGAGTCTGATTGAAACGGAACTACGGCAAGCCGTCGATAAAGATGAAACACTTGTCAGCAAACGTGCCTTGGCCGAACTGCTTCTTTCGCAAAGATTGATTGAAAAAAGATCTAAAGAGGCCTTTGAAATCCTGCGGGAAATTTCCAAATCACAAGACACCAGCGGAGCCGAGGCGCTTGCAACCGCTCTCTTCAAGGGCATAGTGCCTCCCGATGAGATTCCCGGATGGATCGCGGCGATTCGAGCACACCCCCACTCCAACCAGCGCTGCCTCTGCATGGCTGACTACACCGAGGGAGTGCTTGGCTTGGTCTCTCGCGAATCGGTGGCTGCCAAGCTCCATGCGCGGGTGGAAAAAGCTCCACTCAAAGACCGAGCCGAGGGCATGGAGTGGCTCGTTAGCATGGGTAAACCGGAGTTGGCCGCCGATCTATTGACCCCAAGCGAGGCTCAGATGTCGGAGTCTTCCTACTACACTTGGCTCGATGCCAACTCGCTAATCGGAAATTGGGCAGTAGTTCTGGAAAGCCTCGACGCCCCTGCCAATCCCATCAAAGAGGATTATTTGATCCAACTCTACAAGGCGGGAGCTTATGTCACAGCAGGGCGTTCAGAAGAAGCTAACCCTTTATTCGTATCGGTCTTTGAGCAAACACAAGAAGATAAACAGAAGTTTTTGAGATGCCTTGCGTTTTTAAATGTCTCAAGACGAGACGATCTTTTCGAGAAAGGTCTTAAGAGGATTTTATCCGATTCTTCAAGTGCGGCGGACTCATTCAAAGCTCTTCTCCCCTCGACTTATCTTCGACGGGACTCTGCGGCGACTCTCCGATTTTATGAACTGGCTGCGGCGACCGCTCCCGAACTGGCCTCGGAAATCGCACTCGCGAATGATCTCTTCTACCTGAAAATCCTCATGGGTCAGCAGGAAGTTGCCGAAAAAGTGGCTGTACTGAGCCAAGCAAATCCCATGGATCAATCACTGAGAATCACCCACGCATTCGCGGTTTTGAAGAGTGGAAATCCAGCAGAGGCCCTCAAAGTCCTCCAAGGTTCAGAGAAACAAATAGCCGCAACCACCCTTTTTCCTCATGAAAAAGTGGTTGTTGCTGCAATCCTAAATGCAAACGATCGAACAAACGAGGCCGAACTCGTAACCCGCATGGTCCAACCAAATCAGCTTTCCGTTCAGGAAATCCAGCTGGTGCAAAACTCCTTCTCCTCTCGAAAACAAGCTTCCCCACCGCCCACAAGCGCCATGAGTTCTTCGCCCAAGGCGGCCAAGAAGCCCAAGCGATAAAGCGGTGCGTTGCCTCGGTGACCTCTCGTTCTTTTAGCTCTCAAGAGACAATGACCATGAATAATTTGCCCGATGATTACGATGAGGCTCCCGAAGTCATTCCGAAAAACCAAACTTTACTCCTTTTGCTGGCGCTGTTCGGATTTGCCCCCTTATTAACTCAGTTTTTCTTCAACCTCTGGCAGTTTGACACTTATCAGTTTTTTCCAATGGCTCTTGCTGGAGGCGTTGCACTGTTCTTGCGAGCAGTCAGGGAAGTGGAACAACCACTGACTTCAGGCGGCTTTTTTGTTCCCCTTTTTCTGATCCCCCTCGCACTCTTGATCTTAGCTTGTGCATCCGTGTTGTGGTCACCATGGTTGGGAGCGCTGTCATTTTTGTTAATGATCTTGGGCGTTACATGGGGATTGGGCGGTTGGCATTTTTTAAAAGCGATTCTTCCAAGTTGGTTTGTGTTTCTCACCATGCTTCCGCCTCCTCTCAAACTGGACGAACGATTTGCCCTCTTGCTCCAAGGTTGGGCCATCGCAGGAAGCAGCCGGATTCTCGATGCCCTCTTAATTCCTCACGAGCGAACGGGCTTGGTCATTGAAATCCCGGGAATGCGCTTGCTGGTTGAAGAGGCCTGCAGCGGTATTAACTCGATACTTTTCATGACATTTATTTGCGTCTTTTACGCAATGTGGATGAGGCGCTCTGTCTTTTTCACCCTGCTACTTTACATCTTCACGATTGGCTGCGTGCTTGCAGGCAACCTCGTTCGAATCGTTTCTGGCGCTTGGGCCTGGTATTATTACCAAGTGGAAATCCTCACCGGATGGAAACATGAAGCGATTGGACTCTCCCTCACAGCGACTTACATTACCCTCATCATTCTTGCGGAAAAATCGCTGCGGAATCCTAGTCGCGACTACAGCGCCCCTGATCATGAATCCTCGATCTCTCAGCCTTCACTATTGAGTAGCTTGCATCTGGGCGGCGCTTTTAAATTTCTAACAATTTTATTGGTTTTTCTGGGACTCGTTCAACTGGTGCGAGGTTGGGATTTTCATACTCAGAGGGAAGGTGCGAAGAAAGTGAATACGACCCATTTCGCTGGGTCTGCCTTTTTTGAGCTGCCGCCGGAAATTGATGGCTGGAAACTGGTCGGCGAGCCTAAGCCCCAGTCAAAAACTGCGGCTTACGAAGACGGCGTGCATTCCCACATCTGGAAGCTCCAAAAAAATGGAATGCAGGCTATTGTATCCCTCGACTATCCATTTTTTGGATATCACGATGTCACGGTCTGCTATCGCAATTCGGGATGGACTATCAATGAGAGCAAACTCCTGCAGGCTGCCGCTGAGAATGGCTTTATTCCCAACATGGAAATCGTGCTGGCTAAGCCAGGAGGAGTCAAAGCGATTCTTTTATATAGCACTGTAGATGAGAGCGGTATCTGGCTTGAAGATTCCCCAAACCGCTCCGCCTACAACAAGGAAGGAGAACCCCTGCAAGAGGGAAATCTCTTCGAGAGGCTTTTCTCAAGACTACGCCTCATACCTTATGCCAACGAAAGCTATGACCTGGCTGTGAATTTTAGAATTCAGACGCTCGCCGCAGCCCAAAATGGACTCAGTTCCGCGCAAAATCAAGAGGTCGAAAAGTTGTTTCAGAAAGTGCGCCCCCTGCTTGCAGGGCAATTTGTCACGGCCTCCCCCACTCCTACAGCGACTCCAAGCCCCACTCCTTTCGATTTCGAACCGCTCCCGACAAACTCACCAGATCCAACAGCCCGCGCGATCCGAGAGGCGCGAGAAGCTAGCGCCGAAGCAACGCTTGAGGATCCCACGAAGAAAGCAATACAAGCTGCCAGACAAGAGGCGCTAGACGCCGAGAAGGCTGAAGCTGAGGCAAAAAAGCAAGAGCAACCCAAAAAAGAGACTCAGCCATAATAAAACGGCGTCTCATTTTTCGCAGCTGCCTGTAAATTTCTAAATCGTGAAACGAGCAGTGCAGACGTCAAAAGGGTTTGCCTTAGTTTGCCGTAAAAACCCGAGCAACCTTCCGCCATAGAACCAAAGTCCAAGAGCAAATCCTGCTTCACCTCAGAAAGCCTATTGGCACGTTGGCCGATACAGCGAAGTGGAGGGAAACTTGGCCGTGGGGCCAGCAACGAGGATCCGAGTGAATCTCAGCGTTTTTTAACGACCAATACGAGATGCCTCCGGAGGACGAGGTCACTCTCCCCGCACGGATCGAGGCGGCTCCTGCGGAGCACTCAGCTCGTAGAATTTTTCGCAGCGTCTTTCCTTTGCGTTCCATCGGCCTCCAGACTCGACACACTTATTGATTTCAAGGAAATCTGGGCTGAAGCCGTGAATGACATAGAGGGTGAAGAAGTAGCCTCCAACCACAAGCATGGCTGTTCCAATCAGCATCAGTATGGCTTTAAGAGGCATTTCTTGGGGGAGAGGAGATTTTTATTAAATCGTTAATCTTCCGAGAGGAAAAGAAAAAAATCACCTCTGAGTGGACTGAATATCTTCCTCGACTTGATTCTGAAAGTATTTTTGAGACGATCTCTAAGAAGTGACTTCGTCCAGCAACAAACCAGTTCGCATTCTGATCCTCACCGCAAGTATGGGAGAGGGACACAACACGGCTGCGCGCAATGTCCAGCACGCCCTCGCGGCCCACGGCAAAAGCGGTGCGGAGGTGCTTGTCGTGGATCCCTACACGAGAACAAATCCGGTGGTGAACCGCTGCATCCAGCGCGGCTACGCTACGGCGATCAATAATTATCCCCGACTTTGGAAAATGGTTTTTGCGATGCTCAGCCAGCCCAAGGTCATTGAGGGTATGGCACCGTTATTACTTCAGCTCACGAATGCGGTGCACTCCCTGGTAAGGGAATTCCAGCCCGATCTGATCGCATCCACCTATCCAATCTTTGGCTACGTCATGCAGAGAATCCGCTCGACGGATTCAAACATTCGGATGCCTTTTTACATGGTCATCACCGATTCCACGATGATCAATCAGACATGGTATCGCTACCCTTGCGACGGGGCGATTGTGGCCGATGATCCAACGGCAGATGTTTTGCGACGAGATGGCGTGGCAGAGGAAAAAATCCACACGCTTGGCTTTCCTGTGGGTGTGCAATTTGACGAATTCATTCCTACGCCTCCTCCACACGATGGCCAGTGGCGTCTGCTTTTCTTTCCCGGCGGTCCACTGCCTCGGGCGATTGAAACCCTTGAGCACCTTGCCACGATAGAGAATGCGAGTGTCACTGTCATTACAGGTCGCAGGCAGGATGCCCACGAGGCGCTTTCGCGCGCAGGATTGCCTCGCAGGGGTCATCTGATTGGTTGGACCGACAAAATGCCTGATCTCATGGGCTCGCATCATCTTTTCATCGGCAAGGCGGGCGGCGCCACAGTGCAGGAGGCCATTGCCGCGCAGCTCCCATTCATCGTGAGCCACATTGTTCCGGGTCAGGAAGAGGGCAATATTGCACTCATCCAGCAAACGGCGATCGGCGCTCTCGCCTCAAACAGCCCAGCCGACATCCTTCATATCGTCAAAGGCGCTATGGCCAACGAGGCTGCTCTCTGGCGGACTTGGCGCAGAAACCTTTTGCAGATTCAAAAACCTTCCGCCTCTCGCGCAATTGCTTCTTTTCTTCTCGAGCGGGCCAAAAGCAACCAGAGATAGCAGCAGGATTCTCGAGAGGTGAGTTGGCTAATACTTCATCCAACAGCAGGCTGCTGCTGGGTGAGACAGTGGAAGGCGCCGAGCCCCCAGATGAGTTCGCGGCAATCAATCGGCACGATGCGACGGCTCGGGAAAGCCTCATGGAGAGCAGAGACCGCCCAAGAGTCAGTGTGCTCATTGAAGACTGGAAGAAGGACGACCGAATTCGCGATGTAGAAATTCACATAGCTTGCAGGCAGGCGTTGCCCCCCTCGCATGAGGCGCGTTGGCATCGGAAGTGTGAGCACATGCAACGGCTCGCCAGAGGCCAAGCGCATGGTGTGCAAGCGGTCGAGATTCAGCTTGAGCGGCTCAAAATTCGGATCGTGTTCATCTTCTTCGACAGCAGTAATGACAGTGGCTGGACCAACGAATCGCGTGATGTCATCGACATGGCCATCCGTGTCATCACCTTCGATGCCATCTCCAAGCCAGAGAATTTGGGAGACTCCGAGTTTGTCGCAGAGTTTTTTCTCGATCGAGGCACGATCGAGAGTGGGATTGCGGTTGGGGTGGAGCAGGCAACTCTCGGTGGTGAGAAGCGCACCTTGTCCGTTGGTGTCGATGGATCCCCCCTCGAGAACGAAATGTTCGAAATGAAATACAGGAAGCCCCAGCGCCTTTGCCACGGCGGGAGGAACCGCGTTGTCCTCATCGAAGGGCGAAAGCTTGTAGCCCCATGCATTGAAACCAAAATTGAGCACGGCCAACTGCGGCGACTTATCGCGCTTCACAAAGATAGGTCCATGATCACGGCACCAAGGCTCGTCGGTGGGAATAGGAAAAAATTCCAAACGCTCCGGCGGGCAGGCTCGTAGTAACTGACGGACGGATTTTTCCTGCTCCTTTCCGCTCACGTTGATGCGGACGATCTCCGATTGTGCAAGCGCCTCCACCATTTTAACGAACGTCGGAATCACTCGCTCATAGGAATCCGGGAAGCTGTTGCAATCCGGCTGTGGCCATGAAATCCAAGTGGCCTCATGGGGTTCCCACTCGGCTGGCATGCGGTATCCTTTTTCTGAGGGATTGGTCTCGGTCATACAGTTTATGGTTTTCTGCTAGTTGCGGCTGAGAACAAGGCAAAGTTCGTAAATTTTTTTCCCAGTTGGAAAATTTTTGTTTGTGTCCGCGCCAGATGTCAGGCAGGCAGGAGCAAAAAAAGCGGCGGAGGTTTGATGATCCCCCGCCGCTTACAATTTGGACAGGCTATCTGCTAAATGGCTTTCTCACCTGTTTCGTCAGTACGAATGCGGATCGCCTCCTCTACTGGGGAGACGAAGACTTTGCCGTCTCCGATTTTTCCAGTCTTGGCCGATTTTACGATCGCCGCAAGGGCTCCCTCGAGGAGGGAGTCGGTGACGACCACCTCGATTTTGATCTTCGGCAGGAAGTCCACTGTGTATTCGCTGCCACGGTAGATTTCGGTGTGGCCTTTCTGGCGTCCGAATCCTTTGACTTCGCTCACAGTCATTCCTTCGATTCCAAGGTCCGCGAGGGCCTCTTTGACCTCTTCAAGTTTGAAGGGTTTGATGATTGCTTCGATTTTTTTCATAGGAATTTTTTCTTAGAGTTGTGTGATTATTTGTTCAGGATGTAACCTTCTTCGCCGTGGTCGGAGATGTCCAATCCGGCAGCTTCTTCCTCAGCCGATGGGCGGAGACCAATTGTGAATTTGACAATCATCGTCACGATAAATGTTCCCACAAGGGCGAGAGTCAGGGTCAGGGCGATGGCCTGAAGTTGCACCATCCACAACGTACCCCCTTCGATCGCCGCCTTGAGGCCGTTCTTTGCAGCATACGCATCGCTCACAAGGTTCGCATTCACAGCGGAATTTGCATAAAAGCCAGTTAGCAGTGCACCCAGAGTTCCGCCTACGGCGTGAATGCCGAAGGTGTCAAGGGCGTCGTCATAGCCGATCAGGGACTTGAGGTAAGTCACTGCGAGGAATGGCACGATGCCGGCAACCACACCCAAGATGACAGCGGCTGTGGCATCCACAAAGCCGGCTGCAGGGGTGATGACAACGAGGCCAGCTACTGCGCCGGAGCAGAATCCGAGAATACTCGGATGACCCTTGAGGCAAGCTTCCATTACAGCCCAGACAAAAGCTGCCACGGCGGCGGCAAGAGTCGTGGTGAGGAAGGCGTTAGCGGCAATCCCGTCAGCTGCGAGGGCGCTACCGGCATTGAATCCGTACCATCCGACCCAGAGCATTCCTGTACCGACCATGCAGAGGACCATGCTATGCGGCGGCATTTGGGTTTTTCCGAAACCGAGACGCTTGCCAAGAAGAATGCAGAGGAGCAGTGCAGACCAGCCAGAGGACATGTGCACCACAGTGCCGCCGGCGAAATCGATGGCAGGAATCACCGCATCAGCATTCCATACGCCGTTCATCAGGCCAGTGCCACCCCAGACCATGTGGGCGAGCGGGAAGTAAACGACAAACATCCAGAGGGCGGTGAAGAGCATGACAGCCCAGAACTTCATGCGTTCTGCCGTGGCACCAAAAATAAGCGCCGGCGTGATGATCGCAAACGTGAGCTGGTAGATGCAGAAAATACTTTGTGAAATCCAGTAAGCGTAGGTCGTATTGGGAGCGGCTCCCACATCCTTAAGGAAAAAGAACTCCGTGCCTCCTAGGAACGGACTCGCAAAGTTGGTTCCAAAAACCAAACTGTAGCCGACAGCCCACCACAGGATCGTCACCATGCCCGCAATGCCGAGACACATGGCCAAAATCGAAAGGACGTTCTTGGCACGAACAAGGCCACCGTAAAAGAGAGCCAAGCCGGGAAGTGTCATGAAGAGAACCAGTGCGGCGGAGGTCATCTGCCAAGCATTGTGGCCAGGGCCCGCGACGCCAGAGATTTTGCTGCCAGCCGGGTCTATGTTGTTAATGTAGGCTTCGAGGCCTGCGATGCGCTGTTCCATAGTTGGCTCGGCTGCAGCCTCCGCTGGAGCGGTGGTAGTTTCTGCGACAACAGTCGTGGTAGTTGTTTTTTCCTCGACGATTGTGGTGGTGGCGTCTTGCGCAAACGCCGGTGACAAGGTAAGAGAACCTGCCGCGAGGATTGCAGCGGCTAGGCGTGCCA
>CANMQB010000028.1 GCA_947499885.1 Spartobacteria bacterium | reverse complement strand
CCCTCGCGGCGAATCCTGGCCTGCCAGTGACCCGTCGCGACCTTGCCATGCTCCACTATGAACTCGGCGATTTGTCGGCAGCCAAGGATCAGCTCATCGATGCCCTGCGACTCGCTCCCGATGATGCTTGGAGCTATGTCGTGCTGGGAAATATTTTCACCCGCGAGCAGGATTGGGATTCCGCCATCCGCTTTTTCACCAAGGCGCTTGATCTGAAACCCGGCGATCCCTACGCGCTCAACGGCCTTGGAGCTGCATCTGCCAAGAGTGGAGACGAGGCCAGCGCCATGCGGCATTTCGAGGCAGCGATTGAGGCCAATCCGCACTTCCCCGAGCCACGATTTGGAAAAGCCCTCTTGCTGAAAAATCAAGGCCAGCTCAATGCCGCTGCCGAAACTCTCGAATCCCTGCTGCGCGATACCAGTCCGGGAAATTCCCGTAGCAATCCCGTATTCCAGAGGGCAGAGCAATTCCTCGCCTCCATCCAAAAGGAAATCCGAGAACGCGGCGGCCCCACGAATCCCGAACTCCTCCAGGAAAAATACCCCGCTGCCGTGTGGCATCTCCTTGATGCCCTCAAGCGCTTCGACTCCCTCGATACACGCCGTGTCATGGAGATCACCTTCGAGGTCGCCCGTCTTGGCGAAAGCGGGCTCGACTACGCGAACCCCGAGAAAAAATACACCGTCTCAGCCTACCCAGGCGAATCCTTCTCTGGTCTCCAGCTCATGTGCCTCATGTATGCTGGATTCAAACGCATCGCTCCCGAGCAAGATACCGGCATGGATTTGAACGAGCCTTGGATCACAGCTCTGGAGTTGTTTAACGGAGGCAAAAACTGAGCAAATGCGACCACTCGGAACTATCGACCAAATCAAGCCTGGCAGCAGGATTGTTTACAACGACGGGCGGGCTGGGCATTCGGGTATCTTTGCTGATGTGCTTTCGGTGGATGCCAAAGGCATGATGGTGCAATTCGAGGATCGTGCAGACAGAACGAGGATCACTTTCTCAGACCGCGCTTGGATGGATTTTATTGAGCTGACATCTGAACAGTGAACGTTCAGGTCTCGACTTCCCCGATTTGCTTGGTCGTAACAAGTGCGTCGAGATGATCGTGCAGCGTTTGAGGTAATTGGCCGCCTCTGATTAGCACACCAAGTTCCATATTTCTCTCCATGGCCGCTTCGGTCAGATTGGCGCTTGTAACGAAGGCGATCTGCCTATCCGCTACCGCACATTTTGCGTGAACTGATCCTGTCACTTGAGCCCCGTGCAATTGACTTTCCCAACTATAGATTTTTGCTCCAGGGAGATTCGATTTCAGCATCGCCACCGAGTCGATATCCACTCTCCCACCGTGCTGCTTGGAAAGTTCAACAAGTAGCGAAGTCTCTACACCCCTTTGAATAGCTTGATTGAGTGCATTTAAAATTCCGCCCACATTTTGCGCCACATAGCTTACCAAAAAAAGGCTGTGCGTTGCTTGGTCAATTAGTTCGGCAAGAACCTGGCTCGTTTGCCTAACGGGAACCATGCTTGTTCTGGGCCCCGTCCAGACTAAATCAACGGATTGGTTTTTTGAAATCAAGTGAGCCGCACTAGAAGCAGCCCGGAACATCCCAGAAACTTCAGCCGACGAAATACCTTTCACCGCACCTGTGGCTTCAATGAGCGGCAGCATTTCAGAATCGGGAAGACTGCCTCCAATGCATTTTTTCAGAGCCTGAGAAATGTCCGCGTCCTTCGTGGAAGACAAAACTCCGCAAAGCTCCTGAATATGATCCGGGTGTAATCGGGCGGATGCCCCAGCGATCAATTCTGCCAACCTGTTTATTCCCATGCTGCGTTGGGGAAAATTGCCGCCCCTTGGCAGTCAAAAGTTGGGACCAGCAGCGCTCGATCCAAGTAACGGTTTCCCTTCTCACAGGAAGTCTCAGGAACAAACCCGCAGGCATGGCAGGCTGCGCCGTGCATTGTCCTGTCAGTCGCTGGATCATGTTCAGAGCAGAGTGGGTCCGATGAACAAACTGTGCACCTCTTGAGAGCCTGCCTGAAAATTCTACCCAAATTCTCCGGTTTACCCAGCTCCACAAGCCCCCCCAAGGTGCCGTCCGAATCTGCTGCAGCCGTGTAGAGCAATATCCCAGCCATTTGCTTATCAGCTTCGGAATCAGAATAAATTCGTTCCCTGATGCTGGCTGCGTTGTAGCCGCACTCTAGGGAAAATTCCCTTATCAGAAGGTGCGAAAAGGTGTGAAGCATTGCATACCGGATTCCCGGATACCCTTTTGCTGGATCAAGGTCGCGAGCAGCCCTCCATTCTTGATGGCCGATTTTTAGTTTTTGATCCCGGACTTTTACTTCATCCAACTTCTCCCAAGCGGAAATAGACTTTTCGGAAAATCGAATAAAAATTCCCTCTCCATAAACCTCGTTGGCCGGAACCCAAGTGGGCTCTTCTCTGGTAAGTCTTGCCATTGGTGGTCGCTCATCCGGTTCGTCGGACTCCTCGGGCGCTTCCACTCTCGTAAATCCAATTAAGGCGCTTACCTCGCGCAGCCTTTGAAGCTGCAGGACTTCTTCAATGAGCCCAGCGAACCCAGAAGGAACACCGGCCTTGGAAGTCAGGAAATATGGCCAGTCGTTAGGAGCTTTGGGGTCAGTAAGCACCTTCCACTCGGGGCGCTTGATTTCAGTTTCTTTGACCGGTTGTTTGTCTTCATTTTTATCCCTTTTCTTCTGAATAGCTGCCCAGAGATCGCTAATGGGAAAAGCATCTATCCCAGGCATGGCCCCGGATTTCACCAAAGTTTTTATGGTAATCGCCAACTCCGCTTCACTCTCGATATCGGCGAAGTAATCCCAACCATCGCTCACCATTTGGTTGATTTGGTTGGACTCTTGCGGAATCGCCAAAGCGGAAAGGCTAACGGAAAACCAGCTATTCGTGGAACCAAGCAGAACCGCCCGGGGTGTCTCACCGCAGCTTCCATCAAAACTATTCAAATGAGGATGCCGACCTCTGCAGGCAGGAAGATTCTTTTTGCCCTCCTTCCCGAATGCGTGGACCAGGCTTCTAGCCGGAGCCGCGCAGCCATCGCATTTCACCCAAAGGTTCTCGGTCTGCAGTGAAGCGCCCTGCTCAAAGAATCTCATTGTGCCATTGCAATCGGGAAATCCTTGAGATTGGTGGATGTAGTATCTCCAAGGAAAATCATCCAGGTGCCCACTGCGACAGGCCATGAGAAAGCGTGCAGGAACAGCATCGGCATCTCGCCCTTTGCAGTTAGGGTGAACAAAGCAGGTGTCTTCCGGGCGGTATGGGTTTGTTTTAATTTGGAACAACCCAGAGTCCCAGTCGCCCAAGAGACCGCATTTGACGCAGCGCAACCACCTTGGGAATGGCCTGACCGGCACCCCCATGATTGTCGCGTCTTCCTCTGCTTGGATGGGGGGCTTTCTCAATTTTTGCACCTGCGGTCCCAAAACTCTTCTTACCGCTTCCAAAAGGCGCGCCTCCTCTATCGGCAGGCATTGGTTTTCCTGCCAACGATCCAAGCCCATCGTCATGACGGAAAGATTGGGCAGGTCGATCAACGCCCCCGGTCCATATGTCCAAAGCAGTTGGCTTGGTCTGATATCTCCTACAGGGATCATTCCTCTATTCCTTTCGATTTTGACTTGGCCTTTTGCCAAGCTGGTTCACCCGATGTCAATTTTGCGTCATCCATTAAGAGTGCGACGCCAGGTTCGACCTCTCGCATAGACATTGGCGCGGTAAGTTCATCCCACTTTTTCACCCCGGGCTTCTTGAGCAATCCTACAACAGTTCCCTGCGCCCGGGGCTTATCGTAACCAAGTTGCCGACCAGGTCTGGCCGCTTCTTTGCCCCACCCATCCAATCGCTCGTCAATCATCCCCTGAGCGCGGTCTCTGACATCAACTCCGGCGATTTTCCATGCCCTGTCAGTGATTGAGGTCTTCACTCTGTCCGTTTCAGACTTCGGAATCCTTGGCAACTCTTGGGCTCCGAGGTTTGGATTCAGAGTCCCATCGGAAAGCCGCAGAATACTGACTAGCGCGCCAGTCAACCCCCTATCCATGGCCCTTGGCGCAAAAGGCGTCACTGACTGGGCTTCGACATGCTTATAGAAGGTTGAGTGGTAGTGCTCGAAGGTCTCGTAATGCGAAAGATCGCGCGGTCGAGACCATGTCAAGATGGAGCACACGAGTCCTGGGAAGGCACGGCCGACGCGGCTTGTTGCTTGGATGTATTCCGCCGTGCTCTTCGGTTGTCCATTCACCGCCATGAGTCCGAGTCGGTTTATATCGACACCGACTGAAAGCATATTCGTGGCAAGAACCACATCGATCGCCCGGTCCTCACCGGGCGCCCAAGTTGGCTTAAATTGCAGTTCCAGCTGGTCCAATTTTTGAGGAATTTGTTTACTGGAAACCCGCGAAGTCAGTTCCTCAATAATCCTGATCGCTCGCTGTTTCAAACCGGGGCGAATAACGCGGCTCATGGCCACCCGGAAGGCACGAGTTTGCACATCATCTTCTGCCAGGCGGCGCATTCCGCCGAGTTCGCGCAGGGAGTTGAAGTAGCCCACCAGTGTCATGTAAGGGTCGGCTCCAGCGCCGAAACGCTCAAAGAGGGCCTGGGAGGCGGTTAGCAGAGCCACATACACTCGTATGAGGACGGCTGGCCTTGAGCTGCCCGGCGAGCAGATGCCCAAGTAAACCCGCCCGGGCTTCTCGCTAACCGGTCTCTGCACCGAGAAAAAATTGTCCTCAATATCAAGTCCATGCGGTGGGAAGACGGCAACTTTTCTTAGGAAGACACCCTTCACTTGCTCTTCGGCTTTGCGCACGGTGGCTGTTGAGGCGATGACCTTGGGACGAATCACCTTATCATCAAGATTCCAGCACGACATCTCATCAATCGCAGTCTCATAAAGCCCCACCATTGTCCCAAGAGGACCGCTGATGAGATGGAACTCGTCTTGGATAACAAGGTCAGGCGGGCGCAGTGGCGGGATGGATTTTACCCTGGCAGCAGGTAGAGGACCCCTACGTGGGTGGCTGCCACTGCAATCGGCATCTGCCCACAACAACCCATGGCGATCGCATTCGTGACTTACTCGGCCGAAAAGCGTTCGCGTTTCACCGCGCCAAGCCATCATTGCAAACTTGTCCACCGTGCCAATCAGCATTGAAGGTGGCCTGTGGTAGATTTCGCTATCGACCACGATTACTGGTAGCCCATTTTTGCTTTTCGCCTTTGAAAATTCGCACTGCTGAAGTGCATCACCACAAAAAATCTTTGTGCGTCCCTCTTGCAGGTCCACATCAATGTCCCGACCTTCGCTGATCAATGATCCGCACCATGGGCACGAGGTAAGTTGTGCGGGTGTTGCCCCAGTTACAAACTGACCGTCTCGGAATTGCTGTATTGCTTCGTGGCTTTGTTGAGTGTTGCCCGGGGTGACATTGTTTCCCACCCAGAGTCCGAGCGTGAATGGCGAGGCACCCCATTTCGTGGTGCTTTGCGGGTTTTCCTGCCGCAGGTATTCCATCGCACAGATTAGCGCCGCCGCTCTTTGGAATTGCTGAATGGTAAGGAGCCGGAGGGTGTAGCGCATGATCACCGCCAAGCCACGACTGGCATCATATCCCCCCAGATTTCCTTGGAGTCGCCTTATTGCCATCGTGAATGCGGCAACACCGAGATAGGCCTCCGTCTTACCGCCGCCTGTCGGAAACCAAAGTAAGTCAGCAAATGCCATCATTGGCTGGCATCGGTCCGCATGCTTGGGATTCGAGAGTGCTGGGATCGAAAGCAAAACAAACGCTAACTGGAACGGACGCCACGACCGGTTTTTCGGAAGATCGACATCGGCAAATTCGACCTTTTCACCACGCCTCCGCTTAAGGGCCAAGATGCTCCGAACGCGCTGGAGAGCCATTGCACGGTTGGCGAAGCGAAACGCCTCCAGAGGCGATTCATCACTCTCGTCCTGCAGCATCGCTATGCCTTCCCTCAACCTCTTGAGCACAGTTTCGCAACGTTCCAGAGCACCTTCAGCAGCGGATTCAAATCCCGTCAATTCCTTGGGAATCCGCGCCCCCTGTTCCTTGATCCATACAGCGTAGTCTTCCACGAGAACATTCAAGGACTCGCAAAGCTCTTTTCTCGGCAGGGTCGCGAGTTTTTGCATGTCCAGTAGCCCCTCTTTGGCGATTCGCTGCATGGCAGGGCGATCGCTCGGGTCTAATCCTGGCGGCTCCGTCACAGCGACCTCGTATTCCGGCATGACCACGGTGCGGACTTCACTCGCTTTTTCGGGGTCGTCGGGAATTGTTTTTGCGCTTACGGAAACGCCATGGCCCACGGCAAATTCGACGCGCTTGCGGTATAACATTTCCAAGGCTTCACGCTCCGGGTCGAAACCATCGGAATCCAATACCGGACGCCTGCGAAAAACCGGCATCCCCTCAATCCCCCTTACGATAATTTCCGGTTGGAAAATCCATGCGGCATCTTGGTTTTCCTCAGGCTTCTCTTGGTTGTTGCGTAAAAAGATCGTCACCAGCCTGTCACCCTTTGGAAGCTTGGGACGCACCACACAGTCGAGGTGCACTGCTGGAAACGCCTGATCGATCACGATTGGCGCCGAGCGGCCCTCCACCATCTTCAGTTTTTGAACCCCAGCCGTTGGAACCCTTTTCCAAACTCGATGCTTCTTAATGATGGTTTCACTCTTCCCCGTCTTCTTATTCACCCTTTCCACTTCCTCGGAGTGGTCCAAGTCGGGTCTTCTCTCGTATCTGCCCCAGCGCGCCTCGACCTCGATTTCCGCAACATCTCCAACCAGGCAAAATGTGAAACCAATCGAAGAGGGGACCAGCGACAAGACCGGGGCTTGCTCGGAGTCATCCTCATCCTCACTCTTTTCAGCCAATCGGTAAGAAGCCTTTTTCTTATTCGGAATGTGGTCGGGATTTGCTTTTTGTTGGAGACCCCCATCTTCTGGCTCTTCTCCCTCCTCATCGCCAGTAGGCTGGCCTTCGACGATCCCGATATCCTTGGGAGCCAATTTTCCTACCAGATAGCGGTCGCGCACACTCATGCCCACCACCTCCTCCACCGGCCCGTTGGCAGGCCCAAGCAAATCGTCAACCGTCGCGATTTGGAGCAAGTGCCGGATGTAGGTTTGCTCCGCGATCGTTTTCCCCTCCAAAGGCTGCAAGTCCTTGAATTCCTTACCTGCCACAGTTTGGAAAGCCTTGGCAAAATCACTCCACTCAATCCGTTCCAGGGAGGCTCCAGAGTTTTTAAGGCCGAGAGTGTTCAAACTTTGCGGAGAGGTAACGGGCAATACGGCATCAAAATAAAAGGCAACGCCATCGTTTTCGCATCTAAGGCGATGAATACGGGCGAAACTGACTAATATGTTGTCTTCACCCCGTGCGGAATAAACAGCAACTCCGTCCCCATCTCGAACACCACTTGCGAGGTTGGGAGTTAATTGAGTTCTTACCCAAAATAAGTTCTTTGGCTCATCGCAGCGAAGTAGCCATGCATTAAGCTGTGGTTCAGGTAATTCACTCATAAAATTTAAGGAGTAGTGCGGGGCATGGGGTCTAGAGTAGTTGCCCTTGAGCCTCGTTTTTCTTCCATGCCTTGCTCTTCGCTTTTTTCTTTTCGTGGAGACCGGCGGCGACTTCTTCGGCGTAGCGCTGGTGGTTGAGGGCGAGGAGGCGGTCGAGGACGGTGCGGCGGGCGGGCTCGCTGAGGGTGTATCGCTCTCCTTGCTTGGTGGCGTGGAAGCCGTGGCCCAAGTCCAAATCGCTCCAGCCGTAGGCGGCGGCCACGGCTTGATCCATCTCCACGTGCAACGCCCGCAGCCGCGCGATGTCCGCCGACTGCTCGCCCCGGTCGTGGAAGCGGTTGTAGGTGGTCGTCATGCCTTCGGTTCGGGATTGCATCAACTCATCCCGGTGTAAGTGATAGGCTCTTCCGACTTGGGCCAGCGTCCCGAATTGCGAAGGAAACGGAAACGTGGCAAAAACATCCGTCGCAATGTAGCGCAAAGAGGACGACAAATAAGAAGTGTAACGGCGAACCCATGTTTCATGGATTCCCGACTGCAAGAGGCAGAAGTGCTCGTCTCTCTCAAGAGCAATGACTACGTGAGGGGCAGCGTAAATGTAGGTTGATGGAACAAAGCCAAAAGCAAGAAACTTGCTCGTGAAGCAGTGGAATAGAATCCGACGCAAGGGTGCGATTGTCTCGTAGAGAGTCCTTTGCTTCTCGGCATATTGCCACCAACGGTCGCGATAGACAGGTCGCTTAACGAGAGCTCGCTCGGGTTTGACTTTCTCTCTGACGATTTGGAAAAGCTCTTCGTATTCAGCGGCCTTTTCTTGAGGCCAGTCATGGAAGTTTATTACCCAGACGGATGGCGAAAGCGACGGTGAATCGTTGAAGTCTCCACCACGAAGATATTGGCACAGAACCTCTGCATTCTTCTGAGTTTTCTCGATGAAGCCCAAAGCTTTCGCCGGCGAAAGCACGAAGCCATCGCCGTGAATTACCGAACCTTGATGAGACAGGGGTGCATTCGTCTGAAGGTAGAACGGTGTTTCGTTTGAAGACCGTGATTCGGTAAGCGCGGACGAAATTCCCACTACGGGCTGGGCGTCGAGATATTTCTTCCCTCGCCAACTCGGCTTTGTCACCCAGAGCGAACAGTATGTGACGCTCGCTGACCCGGGCCAGTCGCGAGTTGTATCTGCACGAAACAGTTCGGCCTTGAGAGCCTCCAATCTGTCCAAGCCGACTTCGCGAGTGTCTCCTTCGATCAAAGAACTTGTGACCACCATCCCTGAACAGCCATCAGCCTTCATGAGTTCCAAAACGCGCAAGAAGAAGAAAACACAGAGATCGGCGACCCCTCGTATTCCTTGTGCAACGTGAGTTACAACGTATTGCCTGTATTCGTCACCGAGCCGACCAGAAATCTTTTTTCCGCCCATGTATGGCGGATTGCCAACGAATGCATCGAACCCGCTGTGCTGAAAAACTTCAGGAAACTCGACCGGCCAGTGAAACGTGCGTTGTCCGCGCAGTTGCTCGCGGGCGTGAGCGGTGAGTTGGTTGATAGTTGGCGTTTGAGATTTGATTGAAGCATCGGCGTCGCGCTTCATCAGGAGTTGCACTTTCTCCGCTTCGGCGGTGCGTTGGTCTTCGTAGGAATCGCCGTCGAGGCCGCGCAGCTCCAAGGCGATGAGGCAGTCGGCGAGGGCTTTCACTTTTGCGGTGTCGGCTTCGGCTTCGGCGTGCAGGTGGTTCTTGGTTTCGATCTGGGTATGATCGTTGGAGGGCAGGTCTTCGAGGGCGCGGCGTTTGGCGGATGCTTCGTCCACGTAGCGGAACAGGTTTGCGGTAGCAAAGGTGACTTGTCGTTCACCGGAGCGGAGGCTGAAGTTCTCGATCTGCTGGAAGGAACTGACGCCGAGCAGGGAATCGCCGCACTTGAGCGCGTGGTCGAGGAAGGTGAAAGGCTTGTTCTTCTGCATGGTCACCAGCCACAAGCTGACCTTGGCGAGTTCCACCGCCATGGGGTTGAAATCCACGCCATAGATGCAACTGCTGGAGACAAGGCGGCGCGCGATCAATTGCCGCTCGGAGCCGTCCTTCGGTAGAAGCTCATTGTCCCTTGGGGCGTCGAGAACCTTTCCATCAATCGAGACAAATTTGCCGCTTCGCTCGGCAATATCCCAAGCTTCCACCAAGCGCTCGCCAAGATACCGACATACTTGAACCAAGAAGGCAGCCGACCCCATGGCCATGTCACAAACCTTGAGTGCCAGAATTTCCGAGGGCACCTTTAGTTTCCAATCTGCCGTTGGAACGCCCTCCGCCGGGCCTTCGTAAACAAGGGGCTCCAATGTGTGTTGAACGATGGGCTCGGTAAGAATTTTCGGGGTGTAATGCGCGCCCGTCTCCCGGCGACTGGTTCCGAACCCAACCTGGAAGGAACTTTCCCTGTAAATCACAGGTTCACCCCAAGCATCCTTTCGCAAAAGAAGCGCCCAAGGCGCTATGCGGGAAGCCAAGGCGGTATCTCCACCGCACGCAGCAAGGATGGCGTGTTGGAGAGCTTCTTCTGGACGCTTTTCGAGAGTCTTGCGTAGGGCGCTTTCCGATCGGCCCGTTTTCTCCAAAAGGAGACTCAGAAGCTTATCCTGCCCGCTCGCTTGGGCTTCTTCCAGTTCGCGAATGCTGGCATTTGGATTCACGGCCTTCTGTGATCCCAACAAACCAAGCGTAGTTTCCGGAACCCGCCTGACTGCTCGTTCCAGCAGGCCTTCATAAACATGGCCGATTTGCTCCACATCCAGCAATTCGTAGGAGAGGTGAATCGCTCCCGTGTTTTTTTCGAGCACCTGAAGAGCGCTCAGCAATAGCAGCACGGTGCGGTTATCGATTGGCAAAGGAGTCGCAGGCACATCTCGCCAACAACTTCCCGCTGGTCGCCCCTCTAAAAATGGAAACCTATCGGGATCAAAGAGCGATCCACCAAGAGGCGGCAACCGCAGCGACTCGTGCTCAATTCCACCAAAGACTCCACGAAACAAAGCCAGCAAACGAGCCCACGCATCATGCCTGTGCTCCAAAATCTCCCCGCCCCAGAGCCTGTGTTCCTCCTTGAGTTGGGCTCGCAAAGTCGAGGCGGCATAGGATTGCCGGTAAGTGGGGTCATCCAAGAGAAGAAGCCCACGCTCTTCAGCACATAGCAGAACCACCAGACGCATCATCACCGTGAGACCGGCCTCATAAAGTTCGCTTGGGGAGACATCCTTGAGGAGTTCGCGATCGCGGTCCAAATCGGCCTTGTCCAAAGCCTGAACCAAAACCTCAATAGCCCGGCGGACCTGCTCGCCGAGAATATCGGTAACCTCGTTTTGATGCTCCAAGGATGCCGCAAAGAGGGCCTGTGGAGTGCCCTCTGCCGCGCCAAAACACCGTCTCACATCAAGCAATGAAACGAACGCCTGCAATGTAATCGGCTCCTGCTGCCAAATTCTCGAAAACCAAATGCCATGGCTGGAAGCGCCATCTGGTGGTGCGCTCACAAGAGCCCACTGCTCGCCATCCGTCACCAAACCGACGGGAACTCCAGTCGCCTTGCAAAGCTGGGTCATTCTCTCAATCGGAGAAGCCGCCCAGGTTTCTCCTGGAATCGGCAATGAGAGCCCTGTGTCTGGAGGGCAAACCTTGATCAGCAACTTGGCCTCGGAGTCATTCAACAGAACGGCATGGCTAGGTTCCATGCGGCATCCCGTGTGTGGCTCAACAAGAACAAACCGGCTTGGAATATCCGCTCCGCTCTTGAGAACTGTGGGTTCGTAGCCCAGCAATTCTTCCAAGACGAGGCGAACCCACTCGGCATGGAGCGCATCCAAGACCGGGTCTTCGGCATCAACTGCCTCCCGCCATTCCTCGTATGCACTGCGGATTCTCTGGCGACTGCGAGTCTCCACCCTCTCCAGACCTTGAGGAAATGTTTCAGCCAGGACGCCTGGTGCGAGGAAAGGGCCAATCTTCTCGACCAAATTCAGCCACTCGGTTTGTTGTGCAGCGCTCATTTTTTACTGGGAAGCAGGAAAGTGACAGCCACCGGAAAAGTGCGGTGACTGAGGTTGGAATAGCGGGTCTCAATAGATCGGATTTCCTCTTGGGTCTCCGAAGGGATTCGAGCCAAACGCGCACGAAGTGCATCCGCATCCCGACGAACCTGCAACTTCTCGTCGGGCTGCCAGAGCTCGGCCTGCTTAAGTTTGCCGTAATCCTCCAACTCGGATTTCAACGCGGTCTCAAGCTCCCTAAGTAGAGTGCTGATATCCGAGATGTCCGCTTCTTTTTTACGTTGAATCGAACTGTAGAGTGATTCCAAACGCTCTTTGGAGCGTGCCTCAGCAGCGGTGATTATACCCGATTGAAATTTTTCGTAGCGCTGCTTTAGCATCGCAGAAGTAGCCTCATCCATTTGAGTCGGTGCAGAACTGCCCAGCAAAGCCTCAAGTCGCCCGATTTGGGGGATTCGAGCGAATGCCTCCTGCTTCAGTTCCCCGCCGGAGATTGTAACTTCCTCGTGAACCAAATGCCGACTCCCACCCGCGATGACCAATCTGGAGGTCACGATCAGGATCGGGTTCACAACACTCGGATCGTCCGTTCGGCGAACAGCAACGCGGTGAATCGACTTCAGGTCGTCCATACTCCAAACCTCGGCCCTTAGAATCCGAAGGCACATTTGAACAAGTCGATGGTTCAGGTGGGCCAGAACAACATCATCCCTGCCCCGCGCCACATCGCCATCGAATGTGATGGGGCGTCTTTTGAAAGTGTGCGGGTGGTTGAGACCCACTGTGGCCTGCAACCAAGTGCCGGATAGTTGAGGAACCTCAAAAACAGAATTCTCGGGCGCTCTAGGCCATGACACGCGGATCAAGGCTGGTTTGCCTGCAAGGCGAAGTCCGGTTTGCACAGCTGCTGCAACCCTGTCTGCAGAGAGGTGGAAATCCTCTCGTGCTTCCATGAGGCGCTCATGAAGCTTCGCAATCTTCTCTTTGAGCATTTTCTCCGCAGTGACGAAGCGTCGAGTTTTAGCAGCCTTCGCCTCTGCTTCGCGTGTATCCAAGCGGTTGGTCTTTCCACCCATGGCTTCTTGAATCTGGGTGGCGATCACAGGCCCCACGCTGCCGAGATCTTCACGAATCGTCTCAAGCTTTAGGACAGCCCGCATGAGGTATTCATGATCCCCATCCAACTCGCCGACCTTCAAATCCCTGTCAGCCGCTTGGACGCTAAATCCCTTCCCAACCGGATGCCAAATGGTGGGCGTCTTCTTCTGCCCATGGCGATCGATTCGGCCATTCCTTTGTTCCATCACATTTGGATTCCAGGGAATCTCGACATGAATGAGGTAATTGCAGTGGTTCTGAAGGTCGATTCCCTCGGATGCCGCATCGGTTGCCAGAAGAATACGAACTGGCGACAGGCTGGGAGAGCTTTGGAAGGCTGCCATGACCTTGGCCCTTTCTTCCGGGTCCAGCGCGCCGTGAAGCTGCATCACTCGGTCGCCTCCGAGTCCACTGGCCGCGAGAATTTCCATGAGCCACGAATGAGTGGCGCGGTATTCGGTGAACAAAATCACACGGCTATCGTTCCACTCGCCATTTGTTTTCAAGTGGCTTCCGATCCAATGCAGAATGGCCTGCGCTTTGGAATCCGGTCGATTTTTTGCCGAAGAAGCCCAGTGCGAAAGCTGTTCCAAAATTTCTACCTGCTCGGGAGTAAGATCACGGGCGACTTTTGCAGCAGCCTCTACCGCCTCATTCATCGCCGTCTCCAACCCGACATCACTGCTTGAGTCCTCGTCCAGCTTGGCAATGGCTTTGCGCAGAATACGGTCATCCAAATCTGTGGATTCCTTTTTACGACCCCTTCCGGCCAGAGACTCGCGATGGGCCTCCAATGTAATGGAAAAGCCCCGAGGAGAAGAAAACATCCGCTTCTTGAGCAGATTCAAAATGAATTGGCTGCCTTTTTCGGCCTTGCCCGCCTTTTCAACAGTGCCTGGCGTGGCCGAATAGGTTTTTGCATAGCGGCGGAGCAACTCATGGGCTTTGCGCTCATCGTCTGTGTAAGCCACTTCCAGAGCTTTGATCTCGCGGGGAAGAAAGACAGGTTTTCCGCTTTCATCGCAAATATCGGTCTTCAGACGCCTAACCATAACTCTCTGAAGTTGGCGCTCGTCCGGCATGATGTTTCTGGCGAAGCGCTGGTCATCCAACAGCTCAAGAAGGGATGTGAACGACTCCTGGTAGCCGTTGTGAGGCGTGGCGCTCAAAAAGATGCGATGCTCGAAATGAGGCGAAATTTTTCGGACGAGGCTCGTTCTCTGACTCTCGATCGCATAGTGCGTGGCCATGGCTGGCGCGACATTGTGCGCTTCGTCGATCACCAGAAGGTCGAACTTCCGAGGTAGCGAGAATTTCGCAGGAAGAAGGTCTTTGATCTGGTGCAGGGCCTCGCCGGACTTCATCCAGTCCATCGAGGTGATCAAGCGCGGAAAAGAATTCCATGGATTCGCATGGATTCCTTGCTCGCGACGAATCGCGCGAAGGTAGTCGGTATCGACGATACGAAATTCGAGGCCGAATTTTTCCAACATCTCTTGCTGCCACTTCAATTGCAGCGAGGAAGGGCAGACGACGAGCACGGTGCGGGCCCGGTGCCTGACCAAAAGCTCCTGAATCACGAGCCCGGCCTCGATCGTTTTTCCCAAGCCAACATCATCGGCGATGAGCAGGTTCACCCGCGCCATGTTGATAGCCCTTACAACCGGATCTAATTGATAGCTCTCAATGGAAATTCCGCTTCGGAAGGGCGATTGCAAAAGATTCTTGTCGGCACTCGTAGCCGCCCCCCATCTCACCGCATCGAGAAATGATTCAAGAACCGCAGGATCATCGACACCTGAAAGTGTAGGCAGCCCGGCACGCTCTAAAACTCTTGCGCCCGGCTCCAGAGACCAGACCACCTGCAACTCCTCCCCCATGCAGTTCTCATCGACTGAGACCAACTGGACAAGGGCGTTGGTATTTTTCGGTGAGTCGGAAACCAGGCTTCCGGTAGAAACCTCCGCAACGACCCATTTGCGACGACGAACCTCGACCAACTGCCCCTGCTTAGGGAGGTATTGGAAATTTTCAGATGCTTGATCCTTAGCGGCCATAAAATTAACGAACCGCCTGCACCAAACCCGCAGCGTGTTTTGCAAAACTTCTGCCAATATGTTCGGCAAGTTTTACTGGGACAGCGTTCCCTATCAGCCGCCCAACTTTTGAGAACTCAATCGGCTTACCAGGTTCAACAAACTCATAGTTTGATGGGAAGCTCTGTAAAAGGGCTCCTTCACGAAGAGATAGACCCCGATCTTGCTTTGGATGACCGAAGCGCCCATTACCAAATCCGAAGAACTGAGTTGTGATTGTCGGCGATGGCTTGTCCCACTCCATTCGGCCGTAAACGCTCGGGTAGGTCTTACCTGATTTTTTCTTATGACAATCCGCGATCAATGCCTCCGGCCAATCCCGCCATGTGCCACCCGGCTTCGATACATTAATGCGAGCAAGATTAAGTAGCGTCAAACCAGCAGACTGGTGGACTGGATCTTCGTCATTCTTTTCTCCCGCACGCAGCTTTGGCAACTCACCGATAGTCTGCCTCACGGTTTTGCGGCACTTGTTCGCGGGTGGCTGAAGAGCTACCGCCCCGTGCTTAGAGGCCATCAAAACGAGTCTCTGCCTCTCTTGCGGAACTCCGAAGGTGGTGCAATCCACAACCTCGGCCCAGATATGGTAGCCAGCATCCTCAAGAGCGACCTTAAAATCTGAGAAAACCCTCTGCTCCGCTAAGCGGGGGACATTCTCCATGGTGATAAAATCCGGCATCATGCCGACGGCAAGCGATTGGAACGACCGCAACAAATTCCATCTCCCATCCGACTCATCGGATTTTCCTTGTCGGTAAAGTGAGAACGGTTGGCATGGAGCGCAGCCAGCCAAGAGCACAAAGTTCGGAGATTCCAAATAACCCAACAACTCTGTTGGTTCGATGTCCTGAACCGACTTGGCCAGAAAAACGGCGTTGTTGTTTTTCTCGAACGCATATTTGCACGAAGAATCGAGGTCGACCCCGACTTTCACTCCGATGCCCGCTTTGATAAGTCCATGAGAAAGCCCCCCAGCACCACAGAAGAGGTCTATGGCTTGAATATTCAAATCAGGAGGTAGTTCGGATTTCATGTGTCCAATTTCTCGCTTCAGGGTTTCTTCTCCGCCTTAGTATTCCCAAGCACCTTGCCATTAAGCAGGTCAGTAATTGGCCGTGGGCAGCTGGCAAAGGTGTTTAATTTAGCAAGTTCGTTCATAGTGGAAAATTGGCTTTGAGGAAAGGGCCGTCGCTTGGGAGTTGCGGGAGATTATAAAGACGCTGTTTTGTAGACCTTATAGCGGGGAGTCTCATGGGCCAGAATCAGGCCGGATTGCATGTTAAAAAAAGCAGTGCTAACCGAGTTCGAGATGGCAGAAACAAAGAACCTTGGCTTTTCATCTGCATTTAAAAGTGAAATTGCCGCCCTGCCGATACCTTGTCGCTGAAACTCAGTAAAAACTAAGAGCATGGTTTCAACCAATCCAAACGCTCTAAACTCACCAAAAGGCCGAAGATTCACGATGAATCCTTTCTCGGTAGATTCTTCAACGATTTTGCTAATCCCCAAAATCGATCGTTGAAATAGCGGATGAGAAATCATCGGGAAAGCCCGTCTAACATCACGAACATGGCTTGAGAATGCGATTAAATCTACCTCTGTCGGCTCGATGGTGATCACGGCTTTGTTGCCTCAGGTTTTTTGGGAATAACTAAAAATTCCTCGCTGGGGCATGAAGATTCGACCCCGCCGACCTCATTATTTTCTATGGTGATGCTAAAGTTGTCGTCTGGGCCATGGTTTTCCTGACACCATTTGAGGACATATTCAGCGATTAGCCTTTCATTTTTAGGCGTTATTGAGGCTGCTAAGTCTTTCTCTTCATCTCCCGACTCGGAGATAGAAAACGCGCTATTAGAGAGTTGATCTGGACTCTCGTAATCTACATCCACGGAAATCCAAAGATCTTCAGAGCTTGTCTGCTTCTTCAACTTCGAGGGTAGAAGATTGTAAACGAAATCCTGAAAAGCTACATCGTCCCAGCCTTCGCTAAGCTCAGACACTTGATCCATGCTGCGATCCCAGTGGGCAGAAACATCAAAGAGTAGCTTCTTGTTATTATAGTAGGGAACTACGGTGGCGTAGGTATGCGTTCCGAAATCCTCCTGGTTATCGTAATACCAGGACTCCATTTCGTCTTGTAGGTCATCCCAGTCGCAAGTCGCATTTAATTCCGTGTCACACCCCTTATGCCAGGGGCTGAAACTGACGCTACGAAACGTTCCTGCTTCAACGACTTCGCAGAGCTTTTTGTAAACCTCAGGATCAACTTCGGTGACCTTTGGTGGCTTTTGTTTGTCTGGTTCTGGCTCGCTCATAAATCTGACCTTATTGCTCCGTAGATGCCCCGTAAAAATCGGACTCGGAAAGTTCTGGAATCAAATTGAGCGCCCCATGGGTTTTCGCCCAATTTAGAGTGTCTTGCCAGCGGTTAGCTTTCTCCTCATCAGTGCTGAAAGCCCATCCAGCCAAAATCAAAGGCACAGGTGGCGTCGGATCAGTCGGACAGTTCTTCGCATGGAATTTGCAGAGGTTTTGATAAATCGAGTTCCAAACTGGAGGCTGAGGGCAGATAAAAAAAGGGGCGTTCATGGTTTTTTCTCCGCCTCATAATTCCCAAGCACCATGGCTGATGTTGGATTATGGATGATGAATTTTGGATTCATTCAGGAGTTTTCTGGGCTTCGAAATTCCCGAGAATTTCGCCTATGACAACCGTGTAATTGAGATTTCCGTGATCGAGGTCCACATCAGGCAGAAAATCCTCGTCCAGCGAACCGAGTAGCGCAGGCACATCGGATTCCTTCCATCCCGCGTCTTTCAGCAAAATCACAGTTCCTGCCACGGTGCCACTGGCGAGATAGTGGAGATCGACGGCGGCAACATCCTTGCCCTCGCGCTGCGCGAGAAAGCGCTCGGATGAAGCCGTGCGGAGTGTGCGTTTCCAAAAAAGATTCATGAAGTGAGGAGAAGTTTTGTGGCAGCGATCCCAACTGGAACAGCAGCGAGGAGGACAAGGCAACCCGCGCCAGATTTGCGATAGCCAACTCCCGTCCCAGGTATGCTGAAGCTCGTATATTTTTTTCCACGCGCCGTTGTGCCAACGCGGAATCCACGACCACCGACAGAATAGCCCAAGCCAGACTTGCTCAGATTCACTCGGAACGGCCCGAGATTAACAGATTTGCGATAGGTGAAGCCCATGGATTTTATGAGGGTAGGCGCGACAACTTTAAAAATCCGACAATAGACGGCCTAACCAGCAAGGTCGAGAACCCATTTTCATGCTCATTCTCTGCAAATTTACCAATCAGCGCTTGCGATAGACGACCTTGATTTGATGCGTATCCATAGGTGTCTGGATCGTAACGAAGATTTCTCTCGGAGCCTTTCCGGGAGGTGGGGGCAGCTTAAAAACGATGTTCCCGCCGTAGGCAGCGCCGGGCGGGATGGTCGTAGTGCGCAGCATCGACTCCAGATTGGCCAGTGATGCGTTGCGGTTTGCCGTGATCATATTCATTTGCTGCAGCGAATTCGCATTCACGGCGGCCTGAGCCGAAACTGCTGCGGCCGGGTTGTAGGCCGTGCTCG
>CANMQB010000027.1 GCA_947499885.1 Spartobacteria bacterium | reverse complement strand
TCACGGTCTCGCGCGGTGGTCGTCCCGTTCTGGAAAAACTCAATCTCTCCGTGCGCCGAGGCAGTTTTGTCTCGATCGAGGGCCACTCGGGCGTCGGGAAGAGCAGCCTCTTGAGCTGCCTCGCGGGCCTGCTGAAGCCATCCAGCGGCGCGATCACCTACCACTGCCGCAAAGGCGGTGCCCACACGCCAAGCCAATTCCAGGAACGCTTGGGGTTGGTTTTTCAACACCTGCGACTGACAGCGAATGCCACCGCCGAGGTGAATGTCCTCTGCGGCCTGCTCGGAACGCGCCCGGGCTGGAGAACGCTTTTTGGCTTTCCAAGTTCCGACCGCTCGCAAGCCAACCGGCTTCTAGCCGAACTGGGCCTGGAATGCCTCGCCTCCAAGCCTGTTTCCCAACTCTCGGGCGGGGAGCGCCAGCGCGTCGCCGTGGCCCGCGCACTCATTTCGGAGCCGGAGTGCCTTCTGGCCGACGAGCCCGTCTCAAACCTCGATCCCACGACCGCGCGCAGCGTTCTTGGTCTGCTGAAATCCGAGTGCACACGAAATGGCTGCACCGTTTTCTGCGCCCTGCACGACCGCGCGCTCGCAGAGGAATTTGCAGACTCCACCCTGCGTCTCAACGCGGGCCACTGGGAATTATCGGGGGGAGGCGCCTGTTGAGGCCCCGGCTTGATGCGCCCCGTGTGGCGTTTTTGCTTCTTCTTCTGGCAGTCCTCTTTTCCCTGCCAGTCATCGCCCCCTCCGGCCGCACGCTCGACTATGCGGCAAATCTCACGCGCTTTCTTTCACGATTCTGGTCGCCGGACTTTTCCATCCTGCCCCAGATCCTGCCCTCACTGTGGGAAACATTTCAAATGGCCGTTCTGGCGACAACAGCTGCCGCGCTCCTCTCGATACCAGTCGCAGCCGCAGCCTCCAAAACAATCGCGCCGACACCCGTCGTCGCGTTGATGCGATTTTTACTCAATGCCATCCGGGCCATTCCCGGGCTCGTCTGGGCACTCCTCACCGTGGCCGTCCTGGGAGCGAATCCCGGCGCCGGCGTTCTGGCCCTCTCGATCTACTCGATCGGTTACCTCGGAAAATTTTTCAGCGATGCCTTTGAAAGCGCCGACCCAGGAGTGAGCGAGGCGCTGCGAGCCACAGGCGCCGACCGTTTACAAGCCTTCCAATACGGCATCTGGCCCCATGCGCGGCCGATCGTATGGAGCCATGTCCTGTGGATGCTGGAATATAATATCCGCTCCGCTGCCATCATCGGCTATGTGGGAGCCGGAGGCATTGGCTCCTGGCTGCACACCTACCAGGAATTCTACCAATGGAACAAATTTGCCGCCGTCCTCACATGCATCCTGGCGGCCGTGATCATCCTCGATTTCGCAGGCTCACGCATCCGGCGGGAACTGGCCCCGACGGCACAGTAATTCAGGAAATTTGAAAACCGCTTGCCACCTCCCCTTAACATTTTTAGCGGCCATTCGCAAAATCACAATCGACTCCAGCCTGCGCATTCAAAGCCATACAGAGTATATGCCCCCCCGTTCAACCCGAGCACGGCAAAGGCTGACGCGCGGCAGCGCGATTCGTAATCAGGGAGGGTTCATCGTCCTCGCATGACCCAAGTTTCAGCCGCGAAGCGGCGTTTCTTCTCGATGCAATGGCGGCCTTGCCGCGCAGATGAGTCAGCGGCGGTCTCCGGCTCTTAGCCTACGCCTCGGAGAGCGCGCCGACCCTACCTTGAATCAACGAGCGCGCTGCCGCGCGGGGTCGACTCAGAGTTCGGCTGCGAAGGATTCGAGGTCGGCGCTGGTAATGGCCGCGCGGTGAAGGTGCGTGAGTTTTTTGGCGTCGGCGATCGATCCGATCTCCTCACGCAGGCCCCCTGGCACTCGCTGGAACCGGATTTCCAGCGCTTCGAGGATGTCTTGTTGCTTGGAGAAGATCAGACCTTCCTGATGGCCTTCTTGGCGACCTTCTTGGCGGAATTGTTCGGCGAGTGACATGGCGTTTTTACTGAGTTTGGGACTGTGCAGTGTTTTTAGTCTCCTGCGAAAGGCGGGCTTGTCAAGGTCTCGGTCTAGGATGTAGCGCATCAGCATCTCGAAGGACGCCGATGGCAACTGGATCAGCAACGATTCGTCCCAGACCACGTCGTCCAGCAGGGCTTGCAGCTTTTCGGCTTTCAGGGCCCGCAGTGTCAGGATACCCATCGGCGTGCCGAGGATTTTTTCGAAAGGCATCCGGAACAACTCTACGAGCTGGAATTCGAAGTCGGGGATGTGTTTTTTGATGTCCTCCCCTGCCCCTTCGGGAATGTCGATCAAGTCCGCGAAGCGGGTGGAGCTTTTCCAAGGTTTGTTGTCCTGCGCGAGGACGAGGGGCAGGATGGCCGGGAGTTTCGTGGCGAGGGGATTGTTGCGGAGATAGTCGTTCCAGATGCGGACCATGTAGGTGAGCAGGCCAGGCCGATGAGCGGGTCTTCCTGATTTTGGTGCTCAAAGAGGATGTAAAGGAAGGCGGGTTGGCCGTCGATTTTTACGGTGAAGAGAAGGTCGCTCGAGGTGGCGGCAAACTCGGGGTCGATGAAACTGCCGCTCACGAGGGTCAGCGTGCTCCAATCGATGCGGCGCGTGAGTTTGCGCGGGAGATGGGCTTCCAGAAAGGCGCGGGCGTTGTCGGGGTCTGAAAAGGTCGACTTGACCAGTTTGTCGTGCGGGTGGTGGATCGTGGCCTTGCGAGACGGCATGATAGCAGGATTCGGAAAAGGGCCTTACCGCATCAACGGGTGGAATGTGACGATTTTGACAATATTCAAGTGCCAGGAGGGTTCTGCAGCGGCGTCTCTATGAGCGCCGGGAATTGTTAGCGCCCCTCGACACTGGTTTCTCGACTCTCGACTCTTTTTGACAAAATCATGGATAGCAAAATCATTTTTTGAATGGGGTGGCGCGCGGCAGCGCGCTTCGCAACCTGGGAGGGTTCATCGTCCTCGCATGACCCATTCTTCAGCCGCGGAGCGGCGTTTCTTCTGGATGCAATGGCGGCCTTGCCGCGTAAGTCGGACCCCGACGGCGCGGCTTCCCTACCCTGGCAAACGATCGCGGTGGCGCGGTGGCGCGAGTCGCGAATTCGGGAAGATATTGCTCCGAAGATTTTCGTTTAGCTCTGCGGCGGATGTATTGGACGACGATGCCGGCGAGGAGGGCGACGGCGTAGAGGTAGGTTTCGGTTTCGGGGACGGCTATGATCTCGGTTCCGCCGCCTGTGAATCCTCGCTCAAACCCGCTTCCAATGGAGGTGATGCCGGAGTCGCTGTAGAAGCTGATATTGGCGAGGTTGGAGGAAAGGGTGGAGTTGTTTGTAAAGACCAGGTTGCTGTTGTTCGGGTAAGTGCCGTAGTTTATTCCGTATTGGGTTTGTCCGCTCCAGTTCCAGATGGCCAAGTTGGCTCCGGCTGCCCAATAAGCGATACTGCCGAAGCGGAGGGTGCCGACGAAGCCGGAGAAGTCGAGGGTGGAGTTGGCGCTGAGAGTGAGCGCGCCTACGGTTTCGTTGAAGTTTCCGCTCATGGCCATGCGACCGCCATTGAGATTTATGGCAGCGTCGTCGTTGACGGCGTTCTCTGCTGTGACCAAGAAGGAACCTCCGTTGTTCAGCACGACTTGGGAGGTGTTGCCGAGGGCGCCAGTTGCGGCGGCTTGGAGTGTGCCGCTGGAAACCGTGGTGCTGCCGGTGAAGGTGCTGTTGCCAGAAAGCTTGAGGATGCCGGAGCCGGTTTTGGTCAGTCCACCGACATTTATTGAATCCACCGTGCTTGAGAAAGTGACATTATTGCTATTGGTATCGATCAAGATGGTTGATGCGCTGTTTTTGATGCGGGAGGAGAGGTCAGCGGTGATCCCCGTGCCGTATTGAAGCGCACCGCCACCAAAGGTGACATTACCCGAGGTGCCGAGGGCGGCTGCTCTGTTGATCGAGATCGTGCCTGCGGCGAGGGTTGTCGTGCCCGTGTAGGTGCTGTTGCCAGAAAGCGTAAGGATTCCGGAGCCGGTTTGGGTCAGTCCACCGATATTTGTTGAATACACCGCGCTTGAGAATGTGACATTATTACTATTGGTATCGATCAAGATCGCCGAGCCGCTGTTTTTGATGCGGGAGGAGAGGTCGGCGGTGATCCCCGTGCCGTATCGGAGAGTGCCGCTGCCGAAGGTGATGTTGCCGGTGGTGCCCAAGGCATTGGCGTTGCTGATTGAGATCATTCCCTCGCTGATCGTCGTAGTTCCTGCAAATATGTTGTTACCAGAGAGGGTGAGTGTCCCAGTGCCGGTTTTGGTGAGGGAGCCCGAACCGCTGAGAACGCCTGCGTAGGTCGTGGAGGCGTTGTTGGTGCCCACAGTCAGGGCGACGGGGGTGGAGGCATTGTTGGTGAGGGCGATGTTGCAACCAGAACCGGCGCTGGACGCGGAGAGACCGCCAAGCGTGAAGGCGTTTGCGACCACTGCGGAGGAGAAGGACACATTGCCCCCGCCGGTCATGACAAGGGTGCTGTTTTGAATGGCGTTCTGGTTGGCCAAGGTCAGCGTGCCACCGTTCAGTGTCGTTGACCCGGTAAAGGTGTTCGCTCCGGAGAGGGTGGCATTGCCCGCGCCGGATTTGATCAGGGATCCGGAGCCTGAGATGACGCCAGAGTAGGTGAGTGTGCCAGCGGCATTGTTGAGCGTGCTGGAGGTGGCGTCCGAAAGGGTGATGTTTTTCGAAACCGTGACCGCCGAGGAGCCGGCATAGGATGGGGAACCTCCGCCAAGGACGAGTGTGCCCGAGCCGAGGGCCATGGTATTGGTGTAGGCGAAGGTGCCGCCGTTCACAGTCAGGCCGCCGGAGTAGCCCATTGTGTTATAGGCGGAGAAATCAAGTGTTCCCTCGCCGGTTTTAACAAGAGCCAGAGTGCCGTTGCCGCCGGATTGATCGCGGAATGAGAAGTTGCTGGCCGAGGAGCTGCTTTGGCCATTGGCGATCTGAATGGTGAGCGTGCCGTTGCCGCCGCCCTGGTTTTCGATAGCGGAGGCGGTCGATCCGAGAATGGTCAGACCAGTTATGGTTTGGTTGGTGCCTCCCATGCTACGCGATCACGCACGGGAGATCGGCCGACAGCTTGTAGCTTGGGACTCGGAATGCGAGGACGCCCACGCAACGTTTCAAAGTTTAAAGGCAAGCTGCACTGGTCTTACACGGTCATTCCCGCCATTTCTTTCATCGAGGCGGCGGTGAATTCGCGGTTCATGCGGCCAATGAAAGCGGCGGGGACGCCGGCGGGGCAGACGGCTTCGCAGGCGTAGTAATTTGAGCAGTTGCCGAAGCCTTCTTTGTCCATTTGGCGAACCATGCCGAGGACGCGGCGGTCGGCTTCGGGCTTGCCTTGAGGCAGGAGTCCAAGGTGGGTGACCTTGGCGCTCACGAAAAGCATGGCGGAGCCGTTCGGGCAGGCGGCGGCGCAGGCACCGCAGCCGATGCAGGCGGCGGCATCCATCGCTTTGTCGGCGATGGTTTTTGAAATGGGAACGGAGTTGGCATCCGGCGCGGACCCGCTGCGCTCGCTGATGTAGCCGCCGGCCTGGATGATGCGGTCGAAGGCGGAGCGGTCCACCACCACATCGCGCTGAACGGGAAATGCGTCGGCGCGGAAGGGCTCGATGGTGATGGTGTCACCATCGCGGAAATTGCGCATGTAGAGCTGGCAGGTCGTTCCGCGGCCCGGACCGTGGGGAACGCCGTTGATCGTGAGCGAGCAACTGCCGCAGATGCCCTCGCGGCAGTCGGAGTCGAACTGGATGGGGGGCACATCTTTTCCCGTGAGGCTGTTGTTTACGATATCAAGCATCTCGAGGAACGAGGCGTCGGCGGGGATGTTTTCAGCCGTGTAATCCTCGAGCGTTCCTTCGGAGTGGGAATCTTTTTGCCGCCAGACTTTGAGGTGGAATTTCATGGTTGCGGGTTATTTGTAGCTGCGTGTGGAGGGTTTGACCTGCTCGTAAACGAGGGGTTCTTTGACGAGCGTGGAGGTATTTCCCTCGCCTTCGTATTTCCAAGCGGAAACGAAGGAGTATTGCTCGTCGTTGCGGAGCGCCTCGCCGTCGGGCGTTTGATGCTCGGTGCGGAAGTGTCCGCCGCAGGATTCGTCGCGAGTGAGGGCGTCGAGACACATGAGTTCGCCGAACTCGAGGAAATCGGCAACGCGTCCGGCGCGCTCGAGTTCCATATTGATACCATCGGCGCCGCCAATGAGCTTGAGGTCGCTCCAGAACTCTTTGCGGAGTTTTTGAATTTTTCCAATCGCCTCGGTGAGACCCTCCGCCGAGCGGGCCATGCCGCAGTAGTCCCAAATGATGAGGCCCAACTCGCGGTGGAAGCTATCGACCGGGCGCGTGCCTTTGATGTCGATGAGGCGCTGCACATGGGCCTTGGTTTCTTTGAGAGCCTGCTCGAAGGCCGGGTGGTTGGCATCGACTTTCTTGCCGAACTGCGTGGTGAGGTAGTTGCCGAGGGTGTAGGGAATCACGAAATAACCATCGGCCAGACCTTGCATGAGGGCGCTGGCTCCGAGACGGTTTGCCCCGTGATCCGAGAAATTCGCCTCCCCGAGCACATGCAGGCCGGGGATGTTGCTCATGAGGTTGTAGTCCACCCACAGACCGCCCATCGTGTAGTGAACGGCAGGGTAGATGCGCATGGGCCGCTCGTAGGCATTTTCTCCGGTGATGTTTCGATACATCTCGAAGAGGTTGCCGTAGCGTTCCTCGATAGTTTTTTGGCCGAGGCGCTTAATGGCATCTGCAAAATCGAGATAGACGCCGAGCCCGCCGGGGCCGACGCCCCTACCCTCGTCGCAGGCTTCCTTGGCCGAACGGGACGAAATGTCACGAGGGGCGAGGTTGCCGTAGCTTGGGTATTTGCGCTCAAGGAAATAATCGCGGTCCGCCTCGGGGATGGATGAGGGTTCTTTTCCGCAATCCTCCTTGCTCTTGGGAACCCAGATGCGGCCGTCGTTGCGGAGCGACTCGCTCATGAGCGTAAGCTTGGATTGGTAGTCGCCGCTCACGGGGATGCAGGTCGGGTGGATCTGCGTGAAGCAGGGGTTGGCGAACAGCGCTCCACGCTTGTGCGCGCGGAAGGTGGCCGTGACATTGCTGCCTCGGGCATTTGTCGAAAGGTAGAAAACATTGCCGTAGCCGCCGGTGCAGAGCAGGACGGCATCTGCCGAGTGGCTTGTGATTTCGCCCGTATTCAGATCGCGGACGATGATGCCCTTCGCGTGGCCGTCGACCAATACGAGGTCGAGCATTTCCGTGCGGGGAAACATTTGGACTGCGCCAGTGGCGATCTGATGGCTGAGGCCGGAGTAGGCTCCGAGGAGAAGCTGCTGGCCGGTCTGGCCGCGGGCGTAGAAAGTGCGCGACACTTGAGCGCCGCCAAAAGAGCGGTTGTCGAGCAAGCCGCCGTATTCGCGAGCGAAGGGCACGCCTTGCGCAACGCACTGGTCGATGATGTCTACACTGACTTCAGCAAGGCGATGCACATTGGCCTCCCGGGAGCGGAAGTCGCCGCCCTTGATGGTGTCGTAGAAAAGGCGGTAAACGCTGTCGCCGTCATTCTGGTAATTTTTTGCGGCATTGATGCCACCTTGCGCGGCGATCGAGTGGGCGCGGCGGGGACTGTCCTGGAAGCAGAAGCATTTCACCTTGTAACCCTGCTCGGCGAGCGTGGCTGCTGCAGAGGCACCGGCGAGGCCGGATCCGACAATAATGAGTTCGAATTTCCGCTTGTTAGCTGGGCTGACGAGCTTCGCGTTGTTTTTGTAATTGGTCCATTTTTTATCAAGCGGACCGTCGGGGATGTGGGCGTCGAGTGTCATTGTGCGGCTCCTTTTGCAAGTCCTGAAAGAAGGATTGAGAGGGGGATCGAAGCGTAACCGACGAAGAGTAGCCACGCGATCAAGCGCCCGGCCAGTTCGTAATTTTTACGGATACGAAGGTTTGTAATACCCAAGGTCTGAAAAAGGCTGCTCAAACCATGGCTCAGGTGGGACGTGAGAAGGAAGAGACCGACGACATAGATGAGCACAATCGGCGCGCTGCTAAAGCCCTTCACAACCATGGAGTAAACATCATGAACCTGACGCCCATCCAGAGTGGTTGTCATGGTTGCATAGGAGGGATCAACCACCCGCGCCGTGAAGTGGGCGAGATGAAATACAACGAAGGCGAGTACGATGAGACCACTGAGCCGCATGGTGCGGGCAAAAACGTTCGTGCCGATAGGATTCGAGGCGATGTATTTTTTGGGACGTGCCTTCTGGTTTTCCTTCCAAAGAAGCATCGTAAAAAAGATGTGGAGGCCAACCACGGCCAACAAGCCGAGACGTACTACCCAGAGGATGGGGCCGAGACTGTGAAGTTTCTCCGCGTAGGCATTCAAAGCTTCTGGACCAATGAAGACCGTCAGGTTGCCGAGCAAGTGGCCGATCACAAAGAGCACCAGTAAAATGCCAGTCACTGCCACAATGGTTTTTTTTCCTAAGGATGAAAAAATCCAAAGATGAGCCGGGCACGGACCAGAACGAGTGAGGGAGGCGGATGATTTAATCATGACTTATGGGACATTCTTTTACTACGTCACAAGTGTCCAAGTCGATGCAAACCTGATTCATGATTCAGATTAGAGTTTTTGGCACCGGAGTTTCGACGTTTTTTCAATCCTCTGTGTCGTGCAAGAAACTGCTTCGGCAGAGTTCGGCGTAGAGGCCGCCGGCGGCGAGGAGTTCGTTATGGATTCCCCGCTCGGTGATCTTGCCGCGTTCGAGCACGAGAATCTGATCGGCATGGCGGACAGTCGAAAGCCGGTGCGCTATGACGAAGCTGGTACGGTTTTGCATGAGGCGGTCGAGGGCCTCTTGGATGAGACGCTCGGTGGCCGTGTCAACACTCGCGGTGGCTTCATCGAGGATGAGAATCGGTGGATTTTTGAGAAGGGCGCGAGCGATGGAGAGGCGTTGTTTTTCACCAACACTCAATTTGACACCACGCTCTCCGAGTGGAGTATGAAGGCCTTTCGGAAGGCGCTTGATGAAATCGGCGGCGTTTGCGGCGCGAAGGACTTCCCAGAGTTCATCCTCGGTTGCGTCGGGCTTGCCGATCCTAAGGTTTTCAGCGGTGGTTCCATTGAAGAGGAAGCTCTCTTGAGTCACGACGGCGATGCTGTGGCGAAGGTGAGATTTGGAAATATTCCGTAGCGGGATACCATCAATGAGGATTTCTCCGCTTGTGAACTCGTAGAAACGAACCAAGAGATTAACGATGGTGGATTTTCCGGCACCAGTCGGTCCCACGAGCGCCACCATCTCACCGGACTTGGCTTCGAGGTTTATTTTATCCAGCACAGGCATCTTGGGATCGTAGGAAAAAGAAACATCGCGATAGGAAACTTGACCATTGACACGGGATGTTGGATTTTCCGCCCCTTCGTCGGGCTCGCATTCCGAGTCCATAATTTCAAAAACTCGATCGCCAGCGGCGCGTCCGGATTGGAAAATTTGGTTGAGTTGGTGGAGGCGGCCAACCGGCTCGTAAAGGTAGCGGGTAAGAACGAAGAAAGCTACTAGAGCACCGATATCCATCGCCCCAGAGAGCACTTGGGATGTCCCGAAGCCTGCGACAAGAAGCAGCCCGCAGGATGAGATGAATTCCATACCCGGCTGGTAGAGTGCCCATGCCTTCATCACGGTGAGGGTAGTTAGGCGGACGTCGTTACTGGCCTCATTAAAACGGACGTGTTCCCGCTTCTCGCTGGTGTAAGTCTTGATCTGGCGAATGCCGGCGATGTTATCGTGGAGGAGAGAGTTGAGGGCTGACACGGCTTGGCGTTGCTTGCGGTAACGGGTCCGCGCAGTGAGCGTGTAGATGAGCGCCCCGGCTCCAAGAAGTGGAATGGGCAAAAGCACGGCTGCTGTGAGTGCAGGGCTGTAGGCCATCATCACGCCGCTCACGATGAGGATTTGGAGAACGGCAACGGTCCCCTGCTCGATGCCATCGATGAGCACGCGTTCGACACTCGTCACATCCTCACTCAGCCGAGTCATAATATCGCCCGTCGAGCGGTTATCGAACCAAGTGAGTGGAAGGCGCTGGATGTGGGCGTAGAGTTGGCTGCGAAGGTCAAAAATAACGCGTTGCTCGAAGTGATTGTTGAAGAAGATGCGAAGCGAGTTCAGGCCGTTCTGAGCGAGAAACGCAACGAAGCCGAGGGCCACGAGGGGGAGCAAGAGGTCCGGGCGGTTCTGCCCGATGACCTGGTCAACGATCCTCTGCGTGATCGCCGGGAAGACGATGACCATGAGCGTGCCTGCCACGGCGCAGAAGAGCGTGCCAAAGGCCAGCGCGGGGTATCGACGAACGTAGGGAAGGACTCTTATAAAAACCTGCATATCTATTTTGGGCTGCCCTAGCTCTTGAGGAGCGGAAGAATAATTTCGAGTGACTCTGTGTAGAGCGTGTGGCGACCTGCACGACTGAGCTCGGCGAGCAATGTCTCCTCGAGACGCTCACGTGGGGCCGGGAGGATTTGGCAGATTTCAGGAATTCCGGGCGTTTGAATACTGGACTCAAAAAAATCAGACCCTTCAGCCAGCTTGAGTTCGAAGCGAGCGTCGGAGGCTTTGATGGAAACAAAAGACAGATTCGGGCCAGGTGTTTCCTCAATGTGGAAGGGAATGACGGCATCGCGAGAAGTGCGGAACACTCTATTCTCCACGTCCAACGTCCATTTCAGACGACCTGCAAGCCATCCCAAAAGAAGGAGGGCAGCGATCTGAGAGTGCGGGGCGCAACGAAGGGTGATCGATTCAACATGGCTCAGATGAGGAAAAGCGGCCGCGTTATCAAACTGGCTAGCTAGGGCGAATCGCCAAGCGTGGAGGCGGGTCCAATTGAGATCGCAAAGAACAGCGGCACTTTTTCCTGATGAGGAAATATGACGAATCATCGAAAACTGGTGGTGCGGCTTGTGCCACGAGACGCTGTCGAAAATGAGGCGGTCTACCCATGCCCAGAGTTTTTCATCGAGCGGCTCAGGGAAATCGGCCTTCCACCAGAGGCAGAGAGGAAGATCGGAATCGAGATGAGAAAAAACGATGTTCGGCAGGGCGTTTGCAGCATCCCCGTCAAGACGGAACGTGATCTGCTCGGAGCAAATCTGCCGGGTGCCCTTTCCCAGAAGATGACAATGGGCGCTGATCCAAGCTTTGGCTTCGGAAACCGGTGCGGAGGGATTTCCTAAAATGAGAATGGCTCGGCAAGCGTGACGCCCAGCCACAGCAGCAAGGACTGCATTGTCGGCTGCAAGAGTGGCATCGTTTTCCGTGTAAACCACGAGATTGATGAGCGAAGCACGGGTCTTCGTGTCATCACTCGAATCCCAAAGTTCGCCTAGTTTCTTGTCGATTTTTCCGATTTCGACAGGCATGCCAAGCTCGATGAATGCGGCGTCGTTCACAAGCGCCTCCATGCGGCCTCGTGGCGCTTGGTGAGCTCATCGGCCTCCCCTGGGCCCCAGGATCCTGATGTATAAACAGCAAGATCATCGCTGCGATGCTGCCAAGCCTCGTGAATGGCATCGACAAATTTCCAAGCTTGTTCCACCTCGTCTCGCCGGGCGAAGAGAGTGGCATCTCCGCTCATGGCATCGAGGAGGAGCCGCTCGTAGGCTTCGGGCGTTGCTTTTCCAAAGCTAGTGCCGTAGTGGAAATCCATTTTCACCGGCTCAATCCTGAGGCTGGAGCCTGGCATCTTTGCGCTCATCCGGAGAGATATACCCTCATCCGGCTGAATGCGAATCACCAGCACGTTGTCATCAATCGATTCACCGGTGGCCCGGAAAAGAACGGGTGGCACACTTTTGAAATGCACTGCGATTTCGGTTGCGGCTTTGGGCAGACGTTTTCCAACACGGATAAAGAATGGCACTCCAGCCCAGCGCCAGTTATCAACATTGAGTTCCATGGCGACAAACGTCTCTGTAACAGACTCGGGATTCACATTGAGTTCGTCGCGGTAGGCTGCCACGCGTTTGCCATTGATCGAGCCTGCCCCGTATTGGGCACGGACTACGTGTTTGAAGACGTCTTCACCGGTGAGCGGGCGAAGGGAGCGAAGCACCTTCACCTTTTCATCGCGTATCGAATCCGCGTCCAGACCGGCTGGCGGCTCCATGGCGGTGAGGCAAAGGAGTTGGAGAAGGTGGTTTTGCACCATGTCGCGGAGGGCGCCGGATTTTTCGTAATAGCCCGCGCGGCCTTCGACACCCAGTGGCTCGCTAGCGGTGATCTGGACGTGGTCGATGTAGCGAGAATTCCACATCGCCTCAAAAAGAGCGTTGGCAAATCGGAGTACGATGATGTTTTGAGCGGTCTCCTTGCCGAGATAGTGATCGATACGAAATGTCTCAGATTCATCGAAGGCATTTTCAACAAGATCGTTGAGACGTTTGGCGCTTGGCAAATCTGTGCCGAAGGGTTTTTCAACGATCACACGGCTCCAAGCACCAGGGCGAGCCTTATTGAGCCCACTCTTGCGGAGATTTTCCAAGATGACTTCGAACTGATCCGGACCCGCCGCAAGGTAAAAGAGTCGGTTGCCCCCCGTTCCTCTGGCTGCGTCCATCTCATCCAAACGCTTCGCGAGAGCTTCGTAGCCCTCGAGTTTGTCAAATTCACTGCGGTGGTAGCAAATGCTAGAGGTAAAGTTTTTCCAGAGATCGTCATTGATCGCTTGGCGGGAAAATTTTCTTGCGGCTTCTTCCAACTCGGCACGGAAAACGTCGTCCGATTTGTCTCTGCGTGCGAAACCTACGACGCTGATTGCAGGCGGGAGAGCCCCGTCAGCAGCAAGATTGTAGAGCGCTGGAACAAGTTTGCGGTGTGTGAGGTCGCCGGTAGCACCAAAAATAACAAGAGTGCACGGATCGGGAATCGAACGTTGGGCGAGACCTTCACGGAGTGGATTAGAACGCAGAATATCTGATGGCATTTCGAGTCCTTACCTATTCGCTACGACGGGAGAGTTCAATCGGGAAAAACCACCAACTCAGAGAACAAAAAATTTCGCGCGACGTATGAACGCCTTCGGAATTCCTCGCTAGAATGGAAAACGCTGTCACTTCAGGAACCGCACTCGAACTCCAGCGTCCGATAGAACCAACTAACCTACCAGAGCAATTAGCCTTGACGCAGCCCCCCGTGAGAAGTTCATTTTGGGGTTTTGTGGAGGTAATATGTCTTTGACTGAACGATTTTTTTGCACAATCCGCCTTGCGGGACGAATATTGTCCTCATCGAAGATGCCGGGCAGCATCGCTTGCATCTCTTTAGCGTTAATTGCGTTGCTTTCAGGCTGCGCAACGGACAACCGCCACAAGATGATCATCAGCATAGCCGATCAAAAAATGATCCTACTTCGCGATGGCCAATTTTTTGCAAGTTACCCTGTTTCCACTTCCAAGTTTGGCGTTGGAGACCGACCGGGTTCTCACGCAACACCACTTGGAGTTTTGCGAGTGAAAGATAAAATTGGCCACGGACTCCCTGCGGGAGCGGTTTTTAAAAGCCGCCAACCGACTGGGGAAGTCCTGCCAGTCAATGCGCCCGGTCGCGATCCTATTGTAACGCGCATCCTTTGGCTGGAAGGCACCGATGAGAAAAATCGGAATTCCTATCGTCGGTACATTTATATTCACGGCACCCCCGAAGAACGCAATATCGGACGCCCAGTAAGCTATGGTTGCATCAGAATGCGATCGGCTGATGTCATCGAATTATTTGATACAGTGGGTTTAAATTCAAAAATTTTGATCACTCCGAACCCACTTCCACCGAATCTTGGCTCGGACATGAAGTCTCAGAAGCCTCAAACGCTGTCCTCAGCCCAGTAAGGTTTCCATTTTTTCCATGCACAGAGAAGCCACCAACTCATCGATAAAAAAACCACTCTCGCGAGTCGCATGATTTTGGATCCGACCAAACCATCCGTGATGAATCCGCTTGAGGAGAAAATTCTCTACAAGTTTCGAAATGGCCTACTCCTTGCAGAGGCGCTCACCCATCCAAGCATCTCGCTGGAAAGAAAAAATTATCCATTTGATAATCAGAGACTTGAATTCCTTGGCGACGCGGTCATTCAGGTCACCGTAACCGAGCATCTCTTCCGAATTTTTCCGGACTTTGGAGAAGGACAGCTCACCAAACTCCGGACTCGCATCGTCTCCCGACCGGCTCTAAGAGACCGTGCCATGGCATTGGATCTCGGAAGTTTCATTATGATGGGACGCGGTGAAGAAGCCAGCGGAGGACGTGGAAGGGCGTCCACTCTTGCCGATGCCTTTGAATCGCTCGTTGGCGCAATTTACCTAGACGGAGGATTTGATGCGGCCCGAATTTTTATTCTGCGCCAGATGGAACCCGTTTTTGCAGAAATCGCGAACCAACCGGATGAAATCAATCCCAAGGGCTATCTGCAGGAAATTTTGCAGGCGATTGAACCCACGGCGCCCGATTATCAAATTTTATCACAAACAGGTCCCGAACATTCGAAGGTTTTCATATGTTGTGTTTTTTGGAACGGTATGGAATTGGGACGAGGATGTGGCTGCAGCAAAAAGGAAGCCCAAGTGGCGGCTGCTCAAGTGGCCCTTGCCGATAAACTCTGGGAGCCTTCGATCAAAGCCCGCTCACCCAAGAAAAAAAAGAAAACATGATTTACCAGCTTTCACTGCAAACAATGGGAGTCGCTGCCGGCCTCGCACTCGTGATCTTCCATGCCGCGGGCTTGATCAACGTCCCCGCATCAATTCAGGCAGTCCGGGGATTCCCCAGATCGCGTCCAGCAGGAACCATTTTGTTATTCATCGCGGCGGCATGGAGCTTTCTGCTGGTGAGGGAAATTGACCTCGGAGAATTTTCCAAACTCCGAGGGGTTATGCTTATTGGGATTGCCGCAGGCGCGGTACTTTCTTGGATTTATGTCGAGGAATTTCTTGCCGTTCGTGCACTCGGAATGTTGCTCCTCCTTTGTGCTGAACCCACGTTGGAGTCGGCCATGCTTCGCACCGAGCCAAGCCGACTCCTCTTGGTCATACTTGCTTATGGATGGATTGTTGGCGGACTCTTCTTTGTTGGAATGCCGTACCTGCTCCGAGATGCCATCAAAATCCTCTCTTCGAGCCATCTAATCTGGCGATCAGCAGCGCTTGCAGGTCTTGTTTATGGCGCAGTTCTCCTCAGTGCGTCCCTGCTCTGGTGGTAGAGTCTCACCACTCCACGCCGACCACAGTCAGTGTGACGGCATGGTGTGCTGTGCCGGTCACCGTATCCTTTGAGACATTCTGCTCGCCAGTGCCCAGACTCGCAGGAGCCGCTGGATTCAAAAGCTGCCAAGGTTTTTTAACATCGAAAATCTGTTTTACGATTCCATCGACCTCTGGACTCAATACCGAAGCCCCCCTCACGACATCAATTTGACGACCTTGAGGAGCCACAAAATCCTGCGCCAGCAAGATAGATGGCGTGATCACAGACAAAAGCAACAGTGACGTTTTCATATGTTTTTTTTAACACCGTGGGGCCCTCACTGCAAGGGGGGTGAAATTGGGAGAGCCCCCTGAAATCTTGACGCGATGAAGCCTGCTCCCTTAGGGTGGGACTCTCGTGATGTCGTTCCGATTTTTACTGATTTCTTTGGCTGCGCTTCTGGCAATATCCCCGCTGGCAACCGCTCAATCTCCTGACTCAACCGAAACTGCACCGCCACCGAAGCGACAACAGGTCAACTCAGATGTCACTCCCGAAGAACGCGCCGACTTTGAAGCCGCCTCAGCTCAAGATGCGGACTCCACTTCGACTGCCCTTGCTGCCTATCGCCGCTTCATCAAAGACCATCCCGCATCGCCACTCGCCATGCAGGCTCAATTCCGCATCGCCGAACTGTATGAAAACCTTGGAGACAGCACAAAAGCCTTCAATGCCTACCAAAAACTCGTCACTCAATATCCAGACACTCCGGATTTCGAGCGTGCTGTGAATCGTCAGGTTGTCATCGCCAACGAATACCTCGCGGGGAAAAAGGTAAAGTTTCTTGGCATGGCCTTTCTATCCGGGACCGACCGCGCCGAGGAAATGTTTGCCTCAATTATCCAAAATGCTCCATACAGCAAAAACGCCCCCATAGCCCAATTCAATTTGGGCCTCACCTATGAACGGCAAAATCGCGTCCAAGATGCTGCAAAAGCGTATCAAGGCGTCCTAGACAGATACCCAAGCAGTTCGATTGCGGACGATGCCATGTATCAAATCGGCTACATCTACATGAGACTTGGCCAGTCAGGCAAAACACAGGATCTTTCGGCTCTGATCACCGCCAAAAACACATTCGAGGATTTCCTCCTTCAATACCCATCGAGCGAAAAAGCCGCTCAAGCAAAAGACAACGTGACCAGCCTCGGAACGAAAGAATCGGGTGATCTCATGGACATTGCAAAATTCTATGACCGCTTCAAAAACTACCGCGCAGCGGCGATCTACTACAACGACGTCATTCGCCGTTCGCCAGATTCAAAAGAAGCGATTGTCGCCCGCGACCGAGTCCAAGAAATCCGTAGTGAAGCGGGTGACGAGGCGCTCCGAACGGGGCCAGAGCAGACCCAGACGGGAGAGACTGCTGCACTTCGCCGCAGGTTGCAGGCTCAAGTGGAAACTTCCTCCCTGGCAGATTTCAATGGGCCTCCCCGAAAGGATATCGTGGCCGACGAGTTGCCTGTCGTATCCAGTCCCAAGCTTCGCACCGACTCCCGAGATGTTGCTCCGATGCCCGCAGTGGAACCCGCCCTCCCAAATCCATGAATAACTTCCTAGCCATTGTTCTTATAGCTGTCCTCACCCTTGCGGGTTGCGGGTACAAGCTTGGCGAGATTCGCCCCACCCCGATGCGCTCGGTACGAACGCTCTCGGTGCCGACTTTTAAAAATAATACCTACGAATCTCGTATCGAAGTTTTGTTTGCCGATACGCTCGTGAAGCGTCTCCAGCAGGAAGGAACATATCAAATCGTCAATTCCAACCAGGCAGATGCCATTTTGAGCTGCACCATCACAAAAATAGACCGCGGAGCCCTGCGTTCGGTTCAAAACAATGTCCTTGCTACCAGTGAATTCAGCATGACTGTACAAGTTCTTTACACCGTCATTGATCAAAACACCGGGGCCACCCTCATGAGTGGGACAGCGATAGGAAAAACATCTTTCTTTAGCGGTAATGATCTCCAAACAATCGAACGCCAGGCCATGTCTAACGCTGCAGCTGATCTAGCCAACAATCTTGCCACGCAAGTCGCGGAGGGTTGGTAAAACAGCTTTGTTCCCTTGCTCAGCGTTGTTCCCACTCCCATTGGCAACCGCCAAGATATCACGCTGAGGGCCGTTGAGGTTCTGAAGTCTGCTGATTTAATTGCCGCTGAGGATACGCGTCACAGCGGGCTACTCCTCCAGTATCTTGGCATCAAGAAACCATTTCTCAGCCTGCACGGACATAACGAATCATTCCGCTGCGATGACGTGGCTGACCGGATCGCGAGTGGCACGCATGTCGCTTTGATAACGGATGCCGGTATGCCAGGTATTTCTGACCCAGGCTACCGCCTCATCAAAACCTGCATCGATCGAGCCTTGCCTGTGAGCGTATTGCCGGGGCCCTCAGCTGTGCTCACCGCACTTGTCGGCTCTGGGTTTCCTTGCGACCGTTTTTTCTTCGGCGGATTCCTGCCCGTGAAGAGTGGTCGCCGGGCAAATGAACTCACATCAGCTGCGACCCGGGGCGAAACAAGCATCTACTTCGAATCTCCTCATCGCATTCTCAAAACGCTTGCCGCATTGAATGAGATCTGTCCGCAGCGCAGAGTATGCGTAGCGCGCGAACTCACAAAAAAGTTCGAAGAATACCGGCGAGATACCCCCTCCGCACTCCTAGAGCATTTTGAAAAACACCCGCCAAAGGGCGAGATCACGATTGTCATACCCTCCGAATCGACCTCGGCGATTGCGGATAACGACTCCGAATTCGAGCCCTGATCATGTATTTGCTGAACCTTCGAGGTGGCCTCATCCGCGCCACGATACTCCTAACGGTTGCTCTCGCATTTGCGCTTTTGATTTTAAAAATCCATTCCTTTCCTGTTCCGTCCCTTCCCTGTGGCTTCAAAAGCGTAACCGGCCTCCCTTGTGTGTTTTGTGGAGGGACCCGCTCCGCCTGTGCGGTTCTCGAAGGCAATTTCACCCACGCGCTCTATCTCAATCCGCTCTCGATCGCTGCCCTATCTTTAGGCTTCATTGCCGCCATACTTTGCGTGGCAGAAATCCTCCTCGGTCAAGCACTCGTCGATTGGCCTCGCGTCTGGAAAGGCACCCGCAAAATCGCGCCCATCATTCTTTTGTTCGTAGCCTTCTACTGGGTTGCACATGTGCACTCCGCTCTGCAGAAGCCAAAACTTGAGTTACTCGACCTCAACAAACCAATCGCCGCTTGCTTTCGCAGTTGGATTGAGCCTCAACACCCATGAAGACCTCGACCTCTAAGATTTCCATTCGAGTGATAGCCAGCTTTTGCTATTATTGGACGATGAATTTTTATTGTCTGGTTGCCACACTGTTTTTTTCCGCGAGCCTAATAGCTCGCGAGACGATGATCGACAATACGGGCGTTGTGGAGAATCCCAAGCCCACTTGGGAAACCCAACACAAGGCCCGCACTTTTTCGCTTCTCATTCCCGCGCCTCGCGGACAGATCACCGATCGT
>CANMQB010000026.1 GCA_947499885.1 Spartobacteria bacterium | reverse complement strand
GTCGGAAAGTTTTTTTGCACCGTGGCGCCACCAGGACCACCTTGGCCCCCAAGGAAGCCACCAACAGCGATCGGACCTTGAGCCACAGCGTAAACCGTCTTGTCAGCACCCTGGAGTGGCACTTGAAGAAGAACGCCGCCTTGGAGGGTCTTGGAATCGCCCATCGAGGAAACTGTGACATCAAGGCGGGAGCCCGGTTTCGCAAATGGCCCGATATCGGCCGTCACCATCACAGCTGCAACATTGCCTGACTTGATGGCATCGCGAGGCACATTGATTCCGTAGGATTTCAAGGCATTGGCAATGCTCTGAAGGGTGGAGTCAATTTTGCTATCGCCCGTGCCGGCAAGGCCGACGACAAGGCCATAGCCATTCAATTGGTTATCCCGCGCCCCTTCGACATCAATGAGGTCCTTGATGCGGGAGCCGCCGGAGTAGTTCAACGTGATGGGCGAGGAGTCTCCAATCTGCGCTGGGAGAGGGTTGGACAAGAGGACTGAAAATAGGGAAATGAAAGCGAGCTTTTTCACGGTATTTTAAAAAATTAAGGCATCGGCCTGATTTTATCCCAGATACGGACGAGCCACCCCTTCTTCTGGGCATCAGTCAGCTCACCTTCGGGAATGAACTCGACCTGGGCATCGGCGATTTTAGTCGAAGGAATGGTATTATCGGATGCGATGTCGATAGGACGAACGATGCCACGCATGTAGGCATACTGGGACTCTTGGCCGGCGCGAATAATTTTCGCCCCTTCCACGACAAGGTTACCGTTTGGCAGGACATCTACCACTGTCACAGCTGTGCGGTTCGTAATCGTGAGGGTATTTTGTGTATCGCCACCGCCGTTCCATTCACTTTTGGCCGCGATGTCGAGGGTCGGAATGGTCACGTCGCCTTCGTCCACGGTTCCACTTGTTGACTTGCTCAGCCAGCTTGGGAGGGCTTGGACGAAGCCGTTCAATGTCGCGTTGAGTGCAGGGAAAATGCCCGTTCCTCCTTGGGTGTTCTCGTAAGTCTTGATTCGGGCGGTCTGTTGGGTAGACGTATCTTCCGAAACGACAATCGTGAGAATATCACCAATATTACGCGCAATTTTGTCAGTAAACATGCTCTGCTCTGTGGACCCATCTTTGAGCCACAGCGAGCCGGCGCGAGCCGTGTTTCCCGTCAAAGCAAGGGCGGAAAAAGAGCAGACACAGAGCAGGGATACGGAAGAAAATTTCATGGTTGGACTCAAAATTTGACTTGTACGGTATTGGCTCCGACGACTTTTGCTTGAAAATCCTTACGACTATCAACATTTCGGATGGCTACCGTTTCCCCAGCACCAGCCGTGCCAAGTGCAAGACCCTTCATAGAGATATTCAATGACCCCTCGGATACGATCACATCCACGAGTTGGTTTTTCCTCACAAGGGGCCTGAGCACGAGATCGCGCGAGGTGAGCGGTCGGTCTTGCCCAACGCCTTGAGCCATTTCATAAATCGAGAGGTCGGTATCTGCAGGAAGGAAGGAAAGATTTTCCGCCAATGTATCTATGTTTTTCAAAGCGCAGGATGCGGAATCAGGGATGGCTCCACGGTCGAGGCGGCGGGTGGCAATCCAGACCGGACGCCAGAGAGAGGCGCGTAGGCTTTCCTGCCAAGAGCCGATTTGTTTACCACCGGCTTCGATGTGAAAACGAACTTGGGATCTTGAGGAAAGGCCACCTTGGGGAGCTTGGTCGATGAGGAGTTTCCAGTCGCGACCATGACGAATTTCGATCGGCTTCCACTCTTGGGTGAGGGATAGTTTGAGATCACCTTCCAGCGAATATCGAGCGATGAGTTCGCGCTGCAGGGCGGCAAGAATTTCACGCTCGCCGATGGTGACCGCGCCAACCGAGGTGACCACGGCGGGAGCGGCTTGGGCGGGCTTTTGAAAAGTCGCCGTAATCGGATTCACCGGTGCGTTGGCCAGCGGTGAGGTAATCCCCCCGAGATCGGCAGCCTGCACGGAGGCGGCAGCCGTGGTCACGAATAGAATTACGGAAAGAAAATTCATCAACGCTTGAGGTTATTTGCCTGCTCCATCATCTGATCTGCGGACTGGATCGCCTTCGAATTCACCTCATATGCGCGTTGGGCGGTGATCATATTCACCATTTCCTCGGCTACGTTCACGTTGGAGGTCTCGAGGTGGTTTTGCAAAAGCGAACCGAATCCCGCCTCGCTCGGATTACCGAGGTTTGGAGCGCCACTTGCAGGTGTCTCATCAAATAAATTGCCACCCGCGCTGCGCAGACCGGCAGGATTGTTGAAACGAACAAGCTGAAGCTGGAAATTCTGCTGACCACCGGGGGTCTCGACGGTCACCTGACCGGTAGATGAAATCGTGACATTTTGAGCGTCCACCGGAATCGGCTGGAAGCCACCCAGAACGGGTAATCCATCGTTGGTCACCACACGACCATCGGATCCGAGTTTGAAACCGCCATCGCGGGTGTAAGCGGTGGTGCCGTCGGGTCGTTGAACCTCGAAAAATCCATCACCTTGAATCGCAACGTCCATTTTTTCACCGGTCTGGCTGAGTTGACCCTGGGTGTAGATTTTTGCCGTCGAAACGACGCGTGTTCCGTTACCGACCTCGACCGATGTCGGAGTGAGGTTTCCAGCTCCCTGCTCTGCGCCGACTTCGCGCTTTTTTTGATAGAGCATGTCTTGGAACTCGATTTTGTTCTTTTTGAAACCGGTCGTGTTCACGTTTGCGAGGTTATTCGCAATCGTATTCAGGTTCATCTGTTGGGCTTCCATTCCTGTGGAAGCGGCTTGTAGGGCTCGTAACATAGTCTTTTAGGGTTAGGCGGTTGCGCCGAGTGAATTGATGGCTTTGGAAATGAGATCGTCGTGGGACGTGACAGAACGTTGAGAAGCCTCGTAGGCACGCGAAACGGCGATGAGGTTCACAAGTTCGGCCATAGGCATGACGTTGCTGGATTCGATGGAACCCTGGGTGATGGAGACCTGCTCCAGAGCTTGTGGGTTGCCCACACTTTCCGGGGGTTCAAAAAAACCGCCCTCGACGCGGGTGAGTTGGTCCGGATCGTCAAAATCATAGAGGTTTAGGCGCCCCAGAAGGTTGTCGCCTTGGGAAATGGAACCATCTCTCGCAACCACAAGAGCGCCTTTTTCGGGGTCAACCGTGATCGGACCACCATCGCCGAGAACAGGGAGACCCTCTTTAGTTACCAATGTATTATCTTGATTGATATGAAATTCGCCGTCGCGCGTATAGAGGTTCTTCCCATTGGAATTTTGAACTTGGAAAAAACCAGGGCCTTCAATCGCAAAATCGGTATTTTTTCCTGTCGCCTTCATGTCGCCAGCGGAGAAATTGACGCTCGTCGTTTGGGAGGGAATGCCTCCCGAGTGGCGGGCTGCGGTCACGCCGTCTGGGGAGTATTCCGTATTCTTTTTCTCATCGCTCTCGATGGCGAAGTTGGCTTTTTTGAAGCCAGCCACATTTGCTGACGCAAGGTTCTGTGAGATAGTTTGTTGCCAGCGCTCTAGAGACGAAAGCGAAGCGGCGTTAGTATAAATTCCTTCGACCATAATACAAAATACGTAGCATCCGCTGTGCCAGCCTGTTTTTGTGAGGCGCGGACTGCCTTAGGAGCAATAAAGGGGCAAGTTTTGCCCAGTTGCTCTGGAGAAAAGTGAATCCTGCTGCTCTTAGGATAGCGCTTTATGTGAACCATCGCAAAGCACACCACTGGAGCTTTGCTTGCAGGCGCAAAAATAAACGACTCCGTCTTTTTCTGCAGTGTAGGGCACTGGACTAAAGCCGCTGCCTTTATGCGAGCCATCACAGAAAGGCTGCGACTTGCTTTCTCCACAGGAGCACCAGTAGTAGGTCTTGCCAGCGACGACTTGGACGGGAGCGGGGGATTTTTGTGCGATTTTGGGTTTTGTCATGGTTTGATTGAACTAGTGTGCGTTACCTGATTCGATACGAACCGTCCCCGACGCTGAGGACTTGAATTTTTACGTTCGTGAGGCCTTGTTTCGTAAAACCGAGATCATCGGCGACGGGTTTGGTGACATCGAGCATGCGGCCAGCGATGAATGGCCCTCGATCGTTGACACGGACTTTGGTGCTCCGGCCATTTTTGAGATTCGTCACGCGGATGACGCAGGGTATAGGGAGTGTCTTGTGAGCTGCGACACGGGTCCATGGCCAGAGATTCTCACCGGTGGATGTCTTGCCGGGAAAGATCAGAAAATGTTCGGAATAATGGGATGCCACGCCGGTTTCCAAGTGGCCGAGTGCTTCGTGCGGTTGCATCGGATGATAACGAATACCGCGGATCGTGTAAGCCTTTGTTTTATAGCCTCGGATATTCGGGCCAAGGCAGCCGGTGAGCGGCAGGCAGAATGAGGCGATGGCCGCAAGGAGCAGGGTTTGCTGAAAAATTCTTTTCACGGCATGGTGCGAGAGTTCAACAATTGCACTGCAGCAATACGCGATGAAGGGATGCGTCCGCAATAGGTTTCAATCGCAGCCTTCGCGCACGTCGTGCCATCGTGAATTCCCAGAAGACGACAGAGTTCGCTCTCAAAAAATTCCAAAGCGCGTGGTGTGGCAGGCGACTTGCTGAGGTGCGCCGTAGCTCGCGCGAAGAGATCATAGATTTCAGGAAATGGTTCACCCGGTTCGGTTACGAGATCGATGAGCTCGGCAAAATAACCACACAGGAAAAGATTCGCCGCAGAGGTGGTGGCGAAAACCTCGATGAGCCGCACCTCACAGAGGGTTTGTAGCGATCCGCGCTTAGGATGCGCATAGCCGATCTCGGCCTTATGAAAAAAATCCAGACGTCCAGCAAAGGCGCTTCCTGGGCGCCGGGCCGAGCGGGCCATGGCGGTAATTTTGCCATGACTGCTCGTAAGCCAAGTGGTGATGAGGCTGGTGTCGCTCCAGGCTTGCTTGCGGATGAGAATGGCCTCGGTTTGTTCCATGGCGGCCTCGCCCGCTTTTGCAAAATCAGAGAGCAATCACGCGGGCACTGTAGATGTCCGCATCCGACGAGAGTTTGGCGAGCACATCCGCTCCCGGCATGCTGTCCAGGTTTAACAGCGTGAGGGCTCGCCCACCCTGCTCTGTGCGGGAGAGACTCATGCTGGCGATATTGATTTTCTCGGTTCCAAGCAGCGTACCAATGTGGCCAACGATACCGGGGCGGTCGCAGTTTTCGAGCATCAGGACAACACCAGAGGGCGTGACTTCCACAGGATTGCCATTGACCCGCACGATACGCGGGTCATTTTTTGCCCCGAAGAATGTGCCACCAAGCGAGACCTTGGTGTCTCCGCTGAAGACAGCCACGTGAAGCCACTCATTGAAATCTGTCTGCTCGCTGGAGCGGACCTCTTGAACATCGAGGCCGATGGTTGCTGCCATGCTGCGAACATTGACACTATTCACCTCCTCGCCGCCGGCGTGCTTCAGGAATCCAGTGAGGATAGCTCGGCTGATTGCGTCCGTGGGCATCTCGATCGCCTTGCCACCGTAAGTGATCACAACGCGGTCATTGCGCTTTGGAGCGAGCTGGGCCACGAAGCGACCCAATTTGTCACCGAGAGTGAGGTAAGGCTTCACGACGACTGCGGTCTTGGCGTCAATACTTGGCATGTTCACGGCGTTGCGAATTTCGCCATCGAGCAGAGCAGCACGGATTGCTTGAGCAATCTCGATCCCGACATTTTCCTGAGCCTCAGCGGTGCTGGCGCCGAGGTGCGGGGTGAAGACAATGTTCGAAAGCTCGCGCAACGGAAACTCGGCAGGCGGTGGCTCGACTTCAAAAACATCGAGGGCAGCAGCTCCGACATGGCCGGACTTGAGGGCATCGTAAAGGGCTGCTTCGGCAACGAGGCCACCGCGTGCACAGTTCACAATACGAACCCCTTTTTTGCAAAGTGCCAAGCGGCGCGCATCCAGCATGTGACGCGTCTCATCGGTGAGCGGCATGTGCATGCTGATGAAATCAACTTGAGGAAGAAGCGTGTCGATGTCCTCGATGAGCTCGACTTGGAGACTTCGGGCCCGGCTCACAGAAAGGTATGGATCATAAGCGAGCACCCGCATGCCGAAAGCCATGGCGCGGCGCGCGAGTTCCGTGCCAATGCGTCCCATGCCAAGGATGCCGAGGGTCTTGTTGTAGAGTTCAACACCTTCGAATTTTTTCCGATCCCAGCGACCAGCCTTCATGCTGGCATCAGCCTGAGGGATGCTGCGCGCGATGCTGACAAGGAGCGAAAACGCATGCTCAGCGGTGGAAATGGTATTCCCACCAGGCGTGTTCATGACGATGACGCCTCGGCGCGTGGCGGCGTCCACATCCACATTATCAACCCCCACCCCGGCCCGACCGACTACCTTGAGATTGGTTGCAGCTTCAAGCACGGCAGCCGTGACTTTGGTCTGACTGCGGACGACAAGAGCAGAAAACTCAGGGATGATTTTGATGATCTCGGCTTCAGGCAGACCCGTCTTAACGACGACCTCAAGCGTGCCACCAGCGGAGAGTTCGTCAACCCCGCTTTGGGAGACCGGATCAGCCACGAGAACTTTGGGAGTGGAAAGGGACATTTTCTTTTCTTTCGATATAGTGAATTGTGATTGTGGAATGCGGGCGCAATAAAACGCGCCCAAATGGATTTTATGAGATTCCAAGCATCCGCAAATCAATTTTTTATGAAATGGTCTTATCGCATAGCCAGAATTTCGGGGATTGATGTGAGAATTCACGTCACCTTTTTGCTTCTCCCTGCTCTTTTTGGATACTCTGGCTGGAAAGATGCGGGGTGGCCGGGCGCAGTTGGCGAGGTTTCCTTTATCGCAGCGCTTTTTGTGTGTGTGCTGCTTCATGAATTTGGACACGCACTGGCTGGAAGACGATATGGTATTCGCACGCCGGATATCACCTTGTTGCCAATCGGCGGCGTGGCGCGCATGGAAAGCATCCCAGACAAACCCCTGACCGAACTCGTGATCGCGGTGGCAGGACCCGCTGTGAATGTGGCAATCGCACTCATATTGACCGCTATCTTGGCGCTCACGGGGGGGGTTCTAGCTGGCCCAGATAGCACGGGGCGGATCATGCTTCACAATCTGCTTATCGTGAATTGTGGATTAATTGTCTTCAATATGCTTCCCGCATTCCCGATGGATGGTGGGCGTGTCCTCAGAGCGCTCTTGGCAATGAAACTCAGCCATCTCAAGGCCACGAAAATTGCCGGAAGGATCGGCCAAGTCTTGGCATGCGCCTTGGCAGTGCTGGGATTTTTTGGGAATCCTATGCTGATATTGATTGCATTATTTGTATTCAATGGAGCGCAACAGGAGTTGGAATATGCGGTCCAACGCCACGAGTACGAAAAAATGCTGAAGGATCTCGTGATCAAACACACGCCATTCGCACAGTGATGGATCGGGCTTCGTCTTCCGATCTCCTTGCGTTGGGTGCTCGATACGGCCAAAGTGCACTCAGCCTCACTTGAATCGTTCGGAGAGGCCCCAAGCATGCCACTTCACTTTCTCGTCACACCTGAACAAGCCGGACAACGTTTAGACAAATTCCTCGGAACAGAAGCGTCCGATTTTTCACGGGTCCGCCTCCAAGGCTTTATTCGCGATGGCCATGCCCTCGTAAACCAAGTGGCAGCCAAGCCCTCTTATCCTCTGCGTGCCGGAGATATCATTGTCTTTGAAATTCCTCAGGAAACCATTCCATCGCCATTGGCCGCTCAGCACATTCCGATAGATATCCTTTTTGAGGATGAGACGCTGATCGTACTGAACAAACCGGCCGGTCTCGTGGTGCACCCCGGAGCAGGAAACCGCGAGGGCACACTTGCAAATGGCTTGCTCTACCATTGTGGGGGATTGGAAATTGTCGGAGGTGAAGGCCGGCCGGGGATTGTCCACCGATTGGACAGGGAAACGTCTGGGTGCCTAGTGGTGGCCAAAACCGAAGCGGCACACAATTCGCTTTCAGCTCAGTTTGCAGCACGGGAGGTGGAGAAATCCTACCTCGCACTCGTCGATGGAACCCCTCGCATGCCTCACGGAAAAATCGATGCGGCGATCGGCCGCCACCCCGTGCATCGTCAAAAAATGGCCGTTGTCGATCGCGGTCGCGATGCTCTTACCCACTACCGTGTACTTGCCAGCCATGAGGGCAAGGCGCTCATCGAATGCCGTCCGCGCACAGGAAGGACACACCAGATTCGCGTTCATTTGAAACACCTCGGCCACCCGGTAACCGGCGATCCCCAGTACGGAAGGAGGGGGTCTCACGAGCGGCATTTCCTACATGCTTGGAAGCTTGCGTTTAAGCACCCGCTCACAGGCAAGCGCGTGCATTATGCCGCCACGCTCTCGCCAGATTTTCCCATCTGGGCTCTCGATGCCTCGCGAGCCCGTGAGGCCGATCGCATGGAGAAGATGGCGTGATCAGGGAAGTCCGACTCCACCAGTTTCGCTGTTTCGAAAATCTGGATTTTTTTCCAGCCCCCCAACGAACGTGTATCGTTGGACAAAATGCCGAAGGTAAAACCTCGATTCTGGAGGCCGTATGCGTGCTTCTCCGCCTTCAATCCCCGCGCAGCTCGGCGACCGCAGATTTGATCCGAAGCGGAGCAGAAGGGTTTTCTATCGAGGGATGTTTTGCAGACACCCGCCTCCAATACCGCCAGACAACCGATGGCAGAACCATTTCGATGGATTCAAAAGTCGAAAGCAAATCCGATGACTATCTTTCCACAGCTCGCGTCACATGGTTCTCCAATGCCGATCTGGATTTGGTAAAAGGAGCGGCCTCCGGGCGAAGGAGGTACCTAGATTTTCTTGGAACGCAATCTGTGACGGGTTATCGCAAGGCTCTGCGCGACTATGAACGCGCCCTGCGATCTCGCAATTCCCTACTCAAAGAGGGACGCCCTCGACGCGAGATCGCCGCTTTTGATCTGCCTCTTCTCGATGCCGGAAATGTGCTGCTCACAGCGCGTGCGGAGCTCACCGCAGCACTCACTCCCTTGGCAAGAGCAGCATGTTTGGAGATCAGCTCGACATCCGATGTCCTTGAAATGAACTACCGACCGGGCTGCAACGGATCTTTTCCAGAAGCACTTACCGCCTCGCGTCCCGAGGAGGAGCGTCTCAGGCAAACCGTCTGCGGGCCTCACAGGGACGAGGTGGAGCTGCATCTCAACTCTCTCAAAGCGGCATCCTTTGCCTCGGAGGGACAGCAGAGAACCATTGCCCTCGCGCTCAAGATCGCTCAAGCGCGCCGGATCAAGGATACGCACAACCAATCGCCAGTACTTCTGTTGGACGATGTTTTTGGAGAACTCGACACAACGCGTCGTAATCAATTCCTACACGCTCTGCCGAGCGATGCTCAAACTCTCATAACCACGACGTTCCTCGATTGGGCAAGGGATGGAGTGGAGATGACCATTTTAAATCTCGCCGGAAAAAAACTCACCCCGGCCATTCCAAAGTGAAGCGGATCGCTATCATCGGAGGTGGTCCTGCTGGCCTCCGCGCCGCCGAGGTCGCTGCGCAGGAAAATGCCGAGGTCGTGCTCTTCGATGCGAAGCCATCCGTGGGTCGTAAGTTCCTTGTGGCGGGAAAGGGGGGCATGAATGTTACCCACTCGGAGCCGGTCGAAACGTTCGCCAAGAGGTATTCGGGACCGGAACAGTGCCCCGATTTCTGGCCTTCGGCACTCTCGAGCTTTTCCCCGCTCGCACTTCGCGAATGGGCGCTAGGCCTCGGAGCGGAGACGTTCGTGGCGGGCAGCGGCAGGATCTATCTGCACGACCTCAAGGCCGCCACACTCCTTCGCGCATGGGTCGCAAGGTTGCGCTCGGTTGGGGTTCGCTTTGAGATGCGACACCGCCTCATCTCAATTCGGCCGGGCGATGCTCTCGAGCTTGTTTTCTCCAATGGATCCACCCACGAAGCGGATGCCGTTATTCTCGCCCTAGGAGGCGGTTCTTGGCCCAGAACGGGCTCCGACGGCCAATGGGCTGAGTTGATGCAGAGTTTTGACATCTCCACACGCCCACTTGTGCCAGCCAACTGTGGATGGGAATCATCATGGACCCCAGAGTTTCTGGCCCTCGCTGAGGGAAAACCCGTGAAAAATGTGACTGTGAGCGCTGGCAATTACACCTTCCAAGGAGAGCTCCTGATCACCCGCTACGGCATCGAGGGCGGCCCAATTTATGCTCTGGGAAAAACCCTCCGCGAGATGACCCCACCAACGATAACTATCGATCTGAAACCGGCGCACACCCACGCCCAGCTTGTGGCAAAAATGCAATCTGTTCGGCGAAATTTCGCAACCGAAGCACGCCAACGATGGAAACTCGGTGATGCAGCATTCGCATTGCTTTCGCGACAAGATTGCTCAGATGCGGATGCTCTAGCCCTTGGGGCGAAAAACTGCGCGTTGACCTTGAGGGGACCTCGCCCATTGGAGGAAGCCATCTCCAGCGCGGGTGGGATTTGCTGGAGCGAAATTGACTCCAACCTCATGGCTAAGAAGCTACCGGGCCTTTTTTTTGCAGGAGAAATGATTGCTTGGGAGGCGCCCACTGGCGGCTATCTCTTACAGGGATGCTTTGCCACAGGCACGCTTGCAGCCAAGTCGGCATTGGCTTGGATCAAACAACCTCACGACCAACGATGATGTTTTGGCCGTTCACTGCCAGAACCTGAATTTTTGTTCCAGCTTCAAGAAATTCGCCATTCGTCAGGACGTCGAAAACACCATCGCCAATTTCAGCCCGCCCAGAGGGCCGCAGAATCGAAAGCGCCTTTCCAGTTTCACCAACCCCGACACGTGCCGCTGCACCGAGCTCGGTCACAATCGGCGCGATAGATGGTCCCGCCGGCGAACTGGATGATAAAAACAAACCTCGAAAAAGTGGGATACTGGGAAGAAATCGTGCCAGCAAACCAATCCCAACCACGCTGGCAACCACTGTGAGCATCATGTTCAGCATAGGAGTCCGAAGCACTTCAAAAGACAACTGAAACGGTTGGGCAGGGTACAAATCCGCCATGGAGAAAAAAACTGCTGCAATCACCATAAGAACCCCGCCCAGTGCCAAGAAAAAGACACCGGGAAAGAATACGACCTCTATCAAAATGCATAGAGCACCCATAAAAAATAGGGCGACCATTTCCAATCCCGTGAGGCCAGCGATGTAATGACCACCAAAGAAAAGAAGGAAGCAGACACCCGAAAGAACGCCTGCGACCCCAAAGCCAGGGGCCTTGAATTCCAAATAAGCCCCCATGATGCCTCCAAGCAAAAACAAAGGCGCGAGCATGGTGATCCATTGGGCGACACTCTCGAATCCGGAAGGCTCAATCTTGGTGATGCGGTCAACCGAAAGGCCACAAGCTGTGACCATGGAAGCAAGATCGGGAGCGATGCCACTGGCCAGAAGTGGCTTCCCTCCAATATCACGAATTGCTTCCTGCGCGCTCAGCGTGAGTAGAGCCCCCTTGGGATTGATCACCTCATCGCCAATCTTCACCTCCTTATCAAGATTCATAAAACCGTCCACCAGCTCTGGATAGTAGCCGTTTTTTTGTGCCACGCTCCGAAAGTAGCCGGAATAATAAGACACAATCTTTGCATTCATCGTTTCAGAAATTTCCTGCCCACCTCCAGCAACCGGTGCTGCAGCGCCGATAGCACTCACAGGAGCCATAAAAATATTTTTGGTCCCGAGGGCGATGAGCGCACCGGCGGAACCCGCATTCGCATTCACGTAGGTGTAGGCGGGAATGGGACTGCCGGAGAACATTTGTACGATTTTTTCAGTCGCCTTGAGATCGCCCCCCGGAGTGTCCATGTCCAAAACAACAGCAGCCGCCGCGACAGCCTCCGCATTTTTCAAGGCCCGGCGCAAAAAGAAAAACTGGGCTTCGCTCACAGCTCCCTTCAATGGCAGGACTACCACCGCACCGGTGGACATCGATTTTTCAGCCGCCTGCAAAGGCAGCAAAGAAGCGATGCAAACGAGGCCCAAAAGATACCATTTCATAATATCAGAAATCTCCCTCGCTCCCCAGTGCGCCGCAAGGTATTTTCGACATGTGGGACTGATCTCAGAGGAAACAATCCAGCGAGTCAGCGATGCCAATGACATCGTTGACCTGATCGGCTCGTATTTTCCGCTCAAGCGTGCGGGCACGAGCTTCCGCGCCCTTTGTCCATTCCACCGCGAAAAGTCACCTTCCTTTCATGTGAACCCCGCCCGACAGAATTACCACTGCTTCGGATGCGGGGCCGGAGGAGGAGTCCTCCGATTCGTCATGGAGTATGAGCACTTAGATTTCCCCTCCGCCGTGCGTCGCCTCGCCCAGCGTGTCGGAATTCCGATCGTCGAGGACACATCAACGGGAGATGACCACCACAAACACAACCTTCGCCAGCGCCTTCTGGCCCTGCATGCGGAGACAGCCACCTGGTTTCATGATCAACTGCTGAAATCTCAGGATGCCGCTCCAGCGCGCGATTACCTGAAATCGAGAGGCATCACTTCGCAGATTGCAAAGTCTTGGCAACTTGGCTTTGCCCCATCCTCGTGGGACTCCCTTCTGACTCACCTTCGCCAACGCAAATTTTCCTCCGAGGAAATCATTCAAAGCGGCCTCGCTTCATCCAAGGAGGAAGCCCCAAGTTCGAAAAGTACGATCTACAGCCGATTTCGAAACCGCGTCATGTTTCCAATCCATAACGACTATGGCGAGGTCATCGCTTTTAGCGGACGCATTCTTGAAGCGGATGCCAAGGCCGCAAAATACGTCAATTCCCCTGAAACCCCGATTTTCAGCAAAGGACGCGTGCTTTACGGACTCGATAAAACCAAGCGCGAACTCATCGAAAAAAAATCTGCCATTGTTTGCGAGGGCCAACTGGATCTGATCTCTGCATTTGAAGCAGGGGTAAAAAACGTCATTGCCCCGCAGGGCACAGCCTTCACAGCGGATCAAGCACGCCTCCTAAAACGCTACGTGGATACCGTCTTGCTTTGCTTCGACTCGGATACAGCGGGTAAAAAAGCGGCCAGTCGTTCGCTGCCTGCCCTGCTTTCCCAAGGACTACTCGTCAAAATTGTAACGCTTCCCCAAGGCGAAGATCCCGACTCACTCATCCGGCGCTCTGGACCAGAAGCATTTTTAGAGGTTGTAAATCAGGCTGAAGACTTTTTCGACCACAGCCTCAGCGAGGCCTTCGCGTCCGGCGAACTCAACGAAAACTCGGGAAAATCACGCCTCGTACAGCGTATCGCCCCGCCGCTTGCACTCATTCAGGATGAAGTCTTGCGAGAGACCATTCTTGGGCGCATCGCGTCTCGACTCGGACTTCCCCAGCCAGCAATCCGCGTTGCCATGAAGGCCCCTGCTATTGAACAAGAGGAAACGCCGGCGCCCCGAAATACGGAAAATCTCGTCCTCTCCGCCGGCATGGAAATGCTCTGCCGCCTTGTACTCAGCAGCTGCGAAGTGAGGACATGGCTACGCACTCAACCTCCGCTGGCAGATTTCGAGCCAGGAGGCGCTTTGATTAACAAACTTTCCCAAGGAGCCTACGAAGATGGGGCCCCTCCCCCACCCACTCTCCTGGCTCAACTGACAGAGCCCGAAGAACGCCTAATATCTGGGATGGACATCCACCGATCAACGCCCGACCCACTCGATCGAACTCAACAATTGCTCCAAGGCCTCCAAGTGCAGCAACTCACCCGCGAAATCGAGGGCCTCAAAAGCCGGATCGCAGATCCAGACATCCCATCCCAAGAGCGACAAAAAATCCAAAAACAAATCCTTGACCTCACGATCCGTGTGGCGGATGTTCGTCGGCCTTTTCTCCAAGCCTAACGGAAAGCAGATTGAAAACAAAAACTACCTCTTCAAAAAGCCCGTCCCGTCCGGCGGCTAAAACTACAGCAACAAAGAAGCCCTCGAAGGTTTCCAAGCCTGCTGCCAAGCTCCACTCTAAGCTCGCCAAGGCGCTGCCTCAGAAAGCCGCCAAGCCAAGCGCTAAAAAGCCTGCCTCTCCCAAGGTGCCCAGCAAACCCCCAAAACCTTTGGCTAAGAAAACCGTCGCCAAAAAGCCAGCCCCTAAAAAGATGCTGCCTAAAGCGAAGGCAATAAAAGCTCCTGCCAAAAAGGCCCCTGCCAAAGTTCAAAAAATTGCAGAGAAAAAAGTTGAAAAAAAACCACTTTCCAAAAAAACGGCTCCTGCCAAGGCAGTAAAAACGCAGCCAAAGACCAGTTCGAAGCTGCCTGCCAAGACGAAGACAAAATCTCCTGCCCAAAAGGAAACCAAAGCAAAAGCTCAGCCTCCTTCCAAGCCCACACCTCCCCCCACTTCCACAAATAAAAAGCAGCTGACGCAAAAGGACCCCGGCTCGGACAAGAAGAAACCTCTCAAGCAACCGACCAATCCAACCTCCAAAAACGAACCGGTGTCAGAGGCCTTGCCCTTGAGCATTCCTAAGATGATTCAAGAGAAAGTCCGGGATCTCATCCGCCTCGCCAAAGAGCAGGGGTATCTTACCTACGAGGATCTGGATGAACATCTGCCCGAGGGCGTCAGCAACCCAGAGCACCTCGATGCCATCATCAGTCAGCTTCGAGGCGTTGAAATCGAGATCATCGAGGCATCAGACGTCGATCGAGTCAAAGAAATCCGCAAAGACGACGATGACGACGAAAAGGAAGAAAAAGAGGAAAAAGAAGAAAAGGCCGATTCCAAACTCGACATTCTAGACGATCCCGTTCGCATGTACCTCAAGCAAATGGGCCAAGTCCCCTTGCTGACACGCGAGCAAGAAGTAGAAATCTCCAAGCGAATCGAAGACGCCGAACTGAAGGTGCAAGAACTTCTTTACGGGTTTGGTTTTGTTGCGCGCGCTCACATTGATTTGGCGCAAAAACTTATAGACCAGCGCGAGAGATTTGACCGCGTCATTCTCGACAAAAAAATCGAGAGCCGTGAGCGCTACATGAAAGCCCTCCCACGCCTCTGCCAGCAGGTAAAGCGTCAAACCGATTCGGTATCAAAAATTTACATTGAGATATGCCAGTCCAGCGGCAACGCGGAAAAGAGGAAAAAATTTGATCGCGGACTCAAGGCGCTTCAGCAATTTTATCCCAAATTTTTCTTCAAACAAAAAGTCGTGGAAGATTTTGTTGTTCTCGTCGAAGAAAACACTCGTGCCGTGGTGAATGTTCAAAAGGAACTCGCCAAGCATGCCAAGGATGCTAACCCAAAATTGCGCCGGCAGCATGCTGCTGAACTTAAAGATATGCAGGCTCGGTTCTGGCTCACGCCAGATGAACTCAAGTCACAGCATGAAGAACTCAAAGTTTGGCACCGCCGTGCGCTGAAGGCGAAAACCGAAATGGTGGAGGCAAATCTCCGACTCGTCATCTCGATCGCCAAAAAATACACCAACCGTGGTCTCTCATTCCTCGACCTCATCCAAGAGGGCAACATGGGCCTCATGAAGGCCGTCGAAAAATTCGAATACCGCCGCGGCTATAAATTCTCAACCTACGCCACGTGGTGGATCAGGCAGGCCATCACACGATCCATCGCAGATCAGGCACGCACCATTCGTATCCCGGTGCACATGATTGAGACGATCAACAAATTGATTCGAGTTCAAAAGCAACTCGTTCAGGAATACGGACGCGAGCCTTCTCCTGAGGAAATTTCCGACGAAATTCAACTCCCCGTTGAACGGGTGCGCGCCGTTTTGAAGATGGCCCAGCAGCCGATTTCACTACAAGCCCCTGTGGGTGACAGCGACGACACGAGCTTTGGCGACTTCATCGAAGATAAGGGCGCTGAAAACCCAGCGGACATGGCGGCGATCGTCTTGCTCAAAGACAAAATCAAAGACGTCCTTGAGTCCCTGACCGAGCGCGAACGCCAAGTTCTGGAACAGCGTTTTGGACTTGTTGACGGCTACAGCCGTACGCTCGAGGAAGTCGGTCGCCAATTTAAAGTCACCCGCGAACGCATTCGTCAAATCGAGGCCAAGGCCCTTCGAAAGATGCGCCACCCGACCCGCATCCGTCAACTCGAGGGCTTCCTCGATGCGCACGAAACCTAAAAGTTTCACGCAACTTTTCTTACGGACTTAGGTTTCATTTGATATGAACGATCTTCCAGAGAATGATGCCCTGTGGAATCTCCTTGACCATGCTCGCAAAACTGAGCCGTCACCATTTTTTGCGCGCAATGTCTTGCGGACAGTCAGGCACCTGAATCCTCAGAGCGCGGTGCCTGCCAGCCTCCTTCGTTGGATGAACGCCGCTGCATTTGCCATCCTCCTAATGGGGTTTAGCATAACCCTACTACAATCAACGCGCAAAACTCATATTCCCAAAGATTTAGTTGAGTATTTTGATCTCGCTGCTGGACTCGATCAGCTCACATTCGTTGAAGATGTGACCCCGGCAAATTTTGTCCATAATTCGCTGTAATAAAGGCTCGCAATCCTCGCTAAAGACTCATCAACATCAGGGCCGACTCCATTGCAAGATCAAACCCGAATCGCACCAAGCTGTTCGGATTTAGCCGATTTCTAAGCGCTTTGGAGCTGCCGAGCCCCCTGCGTAGTCCGTCGTGCTAGTACCCACACAGCGCAGAGGATGGAACCGAATATCACATCCGACACGAGAGAGTTGCGGTAGAAAATCCATGATGGGGGAAATCCGGGCAATCCAGTAGTCAGCGACATCCAGAGGCCGCCCACTCCCCTTGGATAAGCAGGATTTACGATCCATGCGGCCGTATTGGTCATGAGATAAAAAAACAGCCCGCCACTGACCAGAAACGAAAAAAATCGAGGCAGTGAAAAAGAAAACTGAGCTGCGAGACGACCGAATCCGACAATTCCAAAAATACAAACCCAAGATACCAACTGCGCGGAACTCAAGGCTGGGTAGCCGATGAGAAGTGAGAGAGCAAAATCCGAAACAAAGAGAGCGCCGATTGGAACCATCCAGGCCAAAAGACCGGGCAGAAAAAGCCCGCCGCAAAATGCTACTGCAGCGATAGGGGAAAAATTCGGCAACTCAGGAAGAAGGCCCGCCCGCAGAACTCGGAAGGCTGCAAGCAAGAGAATGAAAATGGCAACAATAGCCACAGCCTTGGTCTCATTCACGCTGGTGCGGTGAGTAGAAGAAATTTTCATACAGCAAGGCTCTATCCCTGCAACAAGGCCTCTGCAAGTCCTGTCTTATACCAGCAGAGTTTTAGTTTGATAGGCCAACGAGCGACACGGCAAACTTCAAATGACAAACTGCTGGACACTACGCCAAAAAGTCCGTGATTCATCCCAATACTTACAGCTTTTTGCTGTCACATCGCCCATCTTCAACTCGCAAACGCGGGCTGCTTTTGAATAAGGTACAAAACTCATGATCCATGTCACCATCCTCGCCAGCGGCAGTTCTGGAAATGCCATACTTGCGAGAGCTGGCGATACTTCGATTTTAATCGATGCCGGACTGAGTGCAAAGCGACTGCAAACGTTGCTCGCCGACCTTGGAACTCCTCTGGAAAAACTCTCAGCAATCCTGCTCACACACGAGCACGTGGATCACACGCGTGGGCTGAACGGCCTGTGCGTGAAGCAACAGATACCCGTTTTCACAAATCCTCTCACTGCAGACAGCCTCCGCAAAAACAACGCTCAAGCGCCGTGGCGCTTCTTTTCAAGTGGAGCGGCCTTCGACCTCGGAGACTTTCAGATTTTTCCGTTCTCTGTCCCTCACGACGCAGCCGATCCCGTGGGATTTGTACTCAGACACGCTGCCTCTTCGTTCGCCATTCTGACAGATCTCGGCCACGCCCCACGCCAAGTTGTGAACGCGACTCGGGGTGTGAACGCGGTTCTTCTGGAAGCCAACCACGATGAGGATCTTCTTCAAAACGACCAAAAACGTCCTTGGTCCGTGAAGCAGCGCATCCTCTCACGCCACGGGCACCTTTCAAATCAGGCCGCTGCCAACCTTATCGGAGAAATCGCCAGCCCGGATCTCAAGCACGTCTTGCTGGCACACCTCAGCGAGGACTGCAACTCCCCAACACTCGCGATGGCGACGATTTTAGAAAAACTTCAAACCACTGGAAACAACCAAACAAATGTCCATTGCCCCGGATCTGAAGGCTTTTCCCTACCTCACAGCATTGTGATTGCATGAGTTTCGAGAAACCTCGCGATGGCAAGCGCCACAGAGTCGGGTTTTTCTGAAATCAACTGATGACCAGCCTGAGGAATGACAACGTGATCGGCATCACAAAAGCAGGCCTTCATTCGCCTTGCAGCCAACGTGTATTTCATGTCGGCATCGCCGCTCAGCAAAAGCGCAGATCCCGGATAATCAGACAAAGCAGACCACCGCGGCTTCATACGACCGGCGCTCCAAGTCTCAAGGCAGGATGCCATGCACGCAGGATTTCGCTGCAACCGAGAAGCCAAAAATGCTTCCAGACCTCGCAGATCATGCGCTGGAGATGCGAAGATTGGTTGCTCCCACCACTCGCGCAAAAAGCCGGGAAAGTCGGTATCGGAGCGGAGGCGCGAGGCGAGGGCTGAATCAGAATCCACCCGGCGCACGCGCTCTGCTTCATCCTCCATTCCAGCCGTGGTGGAGATTCCGAGAAAAACAGGAAAGGCCTCGGGAAAAGAAAGAGCCGTATGAAGCCCCAGACGCCCACCCAAAGAGTATCCAGCAACCGCCGCTCTCCCCCACCCCTCGGTCGCTACCAAGTCACGCAAGGATTGAGAAAACTCATCCGCTGTTGGGCAAATCCAGCCCG
>CANMQB010000025.1 GCA_947499885.1 Spartobacteria bacterium | reverse complement strand
CGGGGTGGGACTCGCCGCTTGGTTTGGAAACACCGTACTCGCGAAGGAAGCGCCTCCGTTCTTCATGCCTTGGCAGGTGCCGGCCTTTGTCGCTGGAGTGATCATCTTCATCTGCTCCATATCCGCCCTCATCGGCCTGACCAAAGTGATGCGCCTCGAACCGGCAGTCGTCTTCCGATGAGCGAAACGCACCAACTCGCAGTTCGTGTCGAAAATGTCGTGAAAAGCTTCACCGGGGGCGACTCACGCGTGTTTGCACTCAAAGGAGCAAGCCTCGAAGCGCGATTCGGCGAGATTCTTATGATTGTAGGTCCGTCAGGGTGTGGAAAAACAACCCTCCTCAGCGTAATCTGTGGAACGCTCAAATTCGAAGAGGGCAATATCACGGTCTTCGATAAGGACCTCGGAAAAATGCGCAACGGCGAAATAACGCGCTTCCGACGAGAAAACATTGGATTCATTTTCCAGCAATTCAACCTCATTCCGACGCTTACCGCCGTGGAGAATGTTTCGATCCCACTCATTCTTCAGGGCAAATCCACCGCCGAGGCGGAGAGACGATCCCGCACCATTCTTGAACAAGTCGGGCTGAGCGATAAATTCAAATCCTTTCCACACCAACTTTCCGGCGGCCAGCAACAGCGCGTGGCAATTTCCCGCGCTTTGGTGCATGAACCGCGCTTGATTATCTGCGACGAACCCACGGCCGCCCTCGACTCTGTGAGCGGACACAAAACTCTCGAGCTTCTGAAAGCCAGTGCCCTGCAACCTGACCGCTGCGTGATCATCGTCACCCACGACAGCCGGATTTATGAATTTGCCGATCGGATCGTTCAGATGGACGATGGACACGTGGTCGGCCACTTCAAGGATCATACCCAAATCAATCATGCCTAAGCGTCTCACTTTCTATCTCGCACTCGCAGGGATCATCGCCGTCACACTGCTTGTCTTCCGCCTGCGCCAGAGCGGCCCTGTGCCTCAGCCTCTGGTTCCACCTCCTCAATCGCCTTATGCCGACTCGATCGGCGGGCGAGGCCTAGTTGAGAGTGTGAATGAGAACGTGCGCATTGCGCCTGCCACCTCGGCACTTATTCGGGATGTTACGGTAAAAGTGGGGTCTCGCGTATCTAAAGACGATATCCTTTTCTCGATGGACGATCGGGAGGACCGCTCCGCCGTGCAGGTTGCACAGGCCCAAGTAGCCGTTCTCGAGGCTCAAGTTGCCACATCACAAACAATCCTAGCCGACCGCCGCGACCAACTCGACCGCACCACGCGTCTCCGTCAAAAAAACGTCTCGAGCGAGGATGAAGCCAAGCGCAACCTCTTCGCTTGGCAAGTAGCGGACCACCAACTCCAAAGTACTATTGCCGATTTGGATCTCGCACGCGCGCGCCTAGCTGATGCCCTCGTGCGCCTCGAGCAGCTCACCATCCGCGCTCCCCGCGATGGCACCGTGCTCCAAGTCAATATTCGACCTGGCGAATACGTGATGGTGAATGCGGCAGAGCCGGCCATACTTCTTGGAGATATTTCCCAGCTCCAACTCCGCGTCGATGTGGATGAATCCGATGCCCCATCGATCCGTGAGGGATGCGCAGGCATTGCGTTTCTCAAGGGCTCTAGAGACAAATCCGTTCCACTCGAATTTCTCCGTATCGATCCCTACATTCTTCCCAAAAAGTCCCTCTCTGGGGAAAGTACCGAACGCGTGGACACTCGTGTCCTTCAAGTCATATTCCGCTTCAAGAACCCCGACTTCCCTGTTTATGTTGGCCAGCAGATGGATGTATTTATTAGGCAATAGACTGTATATCAACTGACATCGAGATTGACGCGATTCTCAAATGGAAGGTCGCGCCGGTCTAACCAGGAGCAAGTGGATGAGAGACATCAGGGAGCACCCCGCTTGCCTCGATCTCAACTTCGCGTTCCATGCCGAGAAGCTCGAGAAGCACTTTCACTCTGGCCTGCGCAGGAAGAACTTGTGTAACAAGCGCTTTTATTCCACTGAACGGTCCACTGAGAACCTGCACTTCACTCCCAACTTCAATAGGAGAATGGATTTCCACGATCTCCTCTTGCACCACGGCCTCACGGAGAGTTCGAATGATGTCATCGCCCACAACCGCAGCAACACCCCCAAATTTTACGATTTGAGAGACGCCATGGCAGGATCCAAGATGTCGGTGCTGGCTCCTGTAATTGAAACGTGAGAAGAGATAACCAGGAAACATGGCCTCCGTGACGCGCACGCGACCGCTACTTCGCGCCCGATCAAAACGGAGCATCGGACAAAAAACCTCTACGCCAAGGTCTCTGAGAATACTACGCTTGGCCGCAGATTCTTGACGAGGTTTGCACTTGATACAAAACCAATGGAGCTCATTGTTCTCGAATTCAGCCATCGAATTGTGCCGTACTTAAGCCGTCTCACCAGAAGCTTTGAGGAACCTCAACTCTATCCCCCGGCTTGAGGCGAATATCTTTGTCGGGATCTTTCCGAACCTCCTTCACATTCACAATGGTCACTTTCCCATCACGGAGGAGACGGACTTTTCCTTGGTCTGCAAATTCGGTGAAACCACCCGAAGCACTAATGGCGCCGAGCAAGGTGAGATCTGCTGTAAAAGGAACGCGCTGCGGGGCCTTCACCTCACCGCCAGTATTTACAAAACGGGCCAAGTTAGGAACAGTAAGGGTAATTGACGGGTTTGTATAAATTTTTTGCGAGATGTAACTTGTCTCGATAGCACGCTGGACTTCCGACTGGGTCGCTTGTGCCGCACGAACCTTACCAATGTGGGGTAAATTTACAAACCCATCTCCATCAATTGTATAAGTTCCAGAAACCTGCTGAACTTCCTCGGGGGGAACTCCCCCAAGCCGGAGTTCAAGCGTATCTCCAGAACGAAGGACAGCGTCTTGGGCCAATAAGGCAATGGGAAGAGAAGCAAGAGCTATTGCTCCAATGAAAAGTTTAATATTCACCGGGATTAGTTTGGGTTTTTACAGCTCCATCAGAGGGCGCTTTAACTTCTTTCACGGGTTTCTTTGACTCTTCTTGAGGCGCCCCATAGTAACCATAGTAGCTTGTATAGTATTCGTAGGACTGGTCATGACGCACGTCAACGTTGTTTAGAACAACACCTAGTGTCGTGCCACCCACATTGTCGATAGACTGTTTAACGCGCTGCAGCATGGCCTTGGGAAACCGCCTGTGCTGTACGACGATAATGGTTAGGTCCATTTCACTGGAGAGCACAGACGCATCGCTGACTCCGAGAATCGGCGGGGAATCAAAGAAAACAATGTCGAACCGGCTCTTCGCATCTTGAATCAAATCCAACATGCGCTGGGAATTGAGAATTCCGACGGCATCCCTTGGAAGCAGACCACTTGGTAGAAAGAAGAGGTTCTCAATTTTTGTCGTCTGGACAACATCCTCCAACTCAGATTTCTTAGTGAGATAATCGCTCAAGCCAATTGTATTTTCAGAGCCGAAAAGTCGATGCTGCGATGGGCGCCTTAGGTCTGCATCAACGACAAGCGTGGTGTAACCGCCTTTGGCAAATGTGTAAGCGAGATTATTAAGAGTTGTGGATTTGCCCTCACCAGCTCCTCCACTCACAACTGTTATCGAGCTCGCCGTAGGTGATTTACGATTGAACTCAATATTGGTCCGCATGATGCGGTAGGCTTCCGCATCGGGATTGTCATCTGTTCCCCGAATCAGCAAAGAAATGCCCTTAGGAATCACAGCAAGGACTGGAACCTTCATAATTGATTCCAAATCGTCTAAAGTTTTTACACTCGTATCGAGATACTCAATAAAAAATGCCAAACCAACGCCAAAACCAAGACCCACTACCACTCCAAGAATCATGTTCAACAAGACGCGGGGACGCGAAGGATAGCCCGCAGGCTCTGCGCGCTCCCAGATGACGGTGGGATCTTGAGGCATGGTACGCTGCATCGTTTCGGTTGAGAGACGCATCTCGGCTGCTTCAAGAATTTTCTTAGCTTGGATGTAATTGTTTTTTGACTCGTAGTAACCGGAAGCGCGAGTTTTTGAAGATTGTTGTTTAGCTTGAGACTCACCGAGACGCTTTTCGAGTTCTTTGATCGACTCTTCCCCGATGCGGATATTGGCTTCCATGCTGGCGCGTAGTGATGCGATTTGTGAAGTCAGTTGCGAGGACATCACTTCCTTTTTAGCACGGATGGATTTGACGGTCGGGTGGTTACTTCCGAGACCGCTATTAAGCATACGAGCTTCCTCGGAGGCCACTTCTTGGTATTGTGGCAACATCTGGATAATCGTAGGGTCAGCCACATCGAGCGTGCTTATGCTTCGCATGATCTGGTCATCGGAAAGCTTACTGATCTGTTCGTATTTGGCTCTGAGTGTGGAAACTCTGAGTCTTTCTGAGCTCACTTGTTGTTCGACGGAGAGAAGAACCTCGTTGGCGGCCTGCATCGGGTCAACAACGCTATCCGGGTTTAGGTCTTGAATTTCGTTTTCGATTCGAATCTTTTGAGCCTCGGCCCGCAATTCATCCACCCGGCGGCTCTGTTTGGAAACCTCATCCTTGAGTTGTATGAGTGATCGATTAACAGTGCCCTGCTGCTCACCGATGCGGCGCCGCTGATATTCCTCGGCAATACGATTAGCGATTTCGGAGGCCTCATTTCTATCCTGATCGAGCACGCTAATTTGGATCAGTTCGGTGTTACGAATTTCCCGGACATCGATCATTTTTCTCAGGCGAAAAAGAGTCTGTTCCTTGCCAACAATCCCATAGAGTTTCTTCCATTCCTGCTCTAGGCCAAGGGCCTCAATCACTGGGTAAAGAATTTCTTTACGCTGGATGATTTCAAATTGGGTCGTAATAAAACGCGGATCAAAACCTCCACCACCTGAGCGCTCATCAAACACCTTCATGTAGGTGTCGTTTTGATTGACCTGCATCGTCACGCTCGACTCATACTGCTTAGGCAAGAAGTAAGTGACAACCCCAGTCGTGATTACGACCAGTAAGAAAACCAAGATAATCAGCGGGAAACGAATACGGATAACACGCCAATAGTCAAGAAAGTGCAGTTGGATTTCGTTGGTGTCTTGCATCGTGGATGAATTTTCTTCGGTTAGCGCACTTGCCCCAGAAAGAGCATACGCCATAAGCCTGTACCTTGCACCAATGAATCAACTCCCCCTAAGACTCCAAGTGTACAACGCGAATCTAATTTTTTAATCAAGATTAAGTGCTTTGACTAAAAACTAAAAAGTCACATTCAAACCAAGGAATGCAACATTGCGTGTGTAGCTGAGTTGTTCTGATGCGGGAGCCGCATCGACTGTGCGAGTGTAGCCTCCTTGCAGAATAAGATTTTTATTGATTTTGAAATTTGCGCCGACAGCAAATTCCACGACATTTTCGTAGAAATCTGGGCTTGAGACTTGGTCATCAAATTGATTGTAAAAGTTGTTTTGGTAATTTGCACCAAGGTTTAGTGACAGCTTGGGCGTGAGTCCCTGCACAACATTTACTCCGATTCGGAAGGTATTGCGAGTTGCACTACCATTTAAGCCTGAAGCCTCTGTACCGTAGCGAAGGTTCATGCTCACACTGGAAAGTTTTTGATACTCGTACATTCCGTTGAGTTCTGCATAAGGGCCGAAGTAATCAGGGTTGTTGTTATCCGAGTTGTAGAAACGCAACTCAGCACCGCCACGCGTGGTGACCTTGAATTTCGGGCCGAACACTTGGTCAACACCGAGCAGGAAAAATTGACCGAGGTTGTCTAGTGGTGCGCTGTAGTAGTTGACAGGATTCACACGATATTCCACCACCCCTGTGGTTTTTGGCACGACGAGCCATCTGAAAGATTGGCTTACTGTCTGCTCAATACGCCCTTGATCGTCATTCAAAGAACTTTCAACGTAGACAAATGGAGTGAAATTGTATTTCGTGTCGGTTGAGAATTTCTCCGACCACTGGTAACTTCCTCCAATTGTGGTAGAGGAAAACATATAGTCGCCATTGTTTCGCGCGCTAGTGCCCGCGACTTCCAAATCTGGTTGAGATAGGTAGGCCGTGTTAGTTGAGAAATTGATGGTGAGTCGTTGATTGAGCTTGTACACGCCTTGGAGATTGAGGGCGCCGGTATAATCATTTTTAGTACCAGGACGGGTGTAGTAGTAAGTGATACCGCCATTCAGCGCGGAGGATAACTGAAGACGAGAATTTTCCATCTTGTATTCAATACCACCTGCCAGATTCGTGTAAAAGCTGGAGTCGCGATCTGTTTCCGTTGTGAAAAGGTTGTCATCATAACCCTCACGAACAGCAGCCGAAATCGTGTATGGTTTTTTCTCGAAAGAACCTCCCGAATCATCCGGCTGCGATTGTATTAAGGCAGAAGCGTTGTCATCAACCGCCTGTCCTTCCAATTGAGGAAAATCGGCTGGGGCCGGCGTGCCATAAAATTCTTCGGCGGACTGCTGCGCGGAGGCAATCAAAGGGGCGAGGGCCACGCAAGCTAATAGAGAAAAAGTTTTCTTATGCATTTATAAATTAAAAGTTACAAAACAGGACTTCCTAGAAGGTTTTTAATTGGATGCACGTGGCGGCGTGCCAGCCGTGCCACTTCCAGCACCAGTGCCGCTTCCGTTCGAACCCGGCAGGCTCTGGCCTGCAGTTGAGGATCCTTGATCCCCGGTGTTGGCAGGTTGATTCGACCCTTGAGCTGGCGCCTGAGATGGATTTTGAGAGCCGGTCTGTGCAGCTGCGTTAACGGCTGCTGGATTGGCAGCCGGTACCGCAGCTATGACGGCTGCAGCCACGGCGGCGGCTTGAGTTGGAACCGCAGAAGAGACGCTCTGTGCGATTTGAACCGCAGAAGCAGGCACAGCAGCTGATACGCTTGCTGCAACTTGAGGAGCCGATGCTGGGGCCGCTTTAGAAACCGCTGCGGCAACTGCTGCAGCTTGCGCGGGAGCAGCCGTGGCAACCGCCGCGGCCACTGCTGCAGCTTGGGTCGGAGCAGCGGTCGTTACGGCACTAGCTACTGCCGCTGCTTGAGCGGGAGCAGCTGTCGTGACGGCGCTGGCTACTGCTGCAGCTTGAGTGGGAGAAGCGGTCGTAACGGCACTAGCGATTGCCGCGGCTTGAGCAGGAGCTGCTGTTGTCACAGCGCTGGCTACTGCCACAGCTTGAGCGGGAGAGGCTGTCGTGACAGCACTTGCGATTGCCGCGGCTTGTGCGGGAGCAGCTTTGGCTGCGCTAGCTGCGATGTCGGCCGAGGAGGTCGGAGCAAGTGCAGCAGCGGCAGCAGCAATGGCAGCTGCTTGATTAGGATTTGCTTTGGTCATCGCAGCAACCGCTTTCACGAGGGCTTTGGAGCCGCCTTTTTGGAGGGCCGCCGAAAGCGCCGTAGAAACTCTCGAAGGCTGATTCTGAGCTTGGAGAGCTACCGGCGAAACAAAAATGAGGGCAGCAAGGAGCTGAGCGGAAAGTTTGAAGTGTGGGATCATAATGGTTAGTGTTAGGTTTCTGAAGCGAGGGATTCCGAGTTTTATATTCTTAGATATTTGCGTGTGCAAGAAAAAAAACGGAGTAGATGTTACAAATTCGTAACATTTTATTGAATGAAAAATGGCTCAAGCTAGGACGGCTCATTTTCTGAGTCCTAGCAGAGCATCTCGGCGTTGAGCGGAAAACGTGGCCCCTGGAAATTGAAGCGCCAACTCATAAAAACGCACCGCTTCCTTGTCATGGCCTTGGAGTTCGAGATGGAGGGCGTAAAACTCGTACGGTGTGGCGTAAAATGGCGCGTAAGTCATAGCTGAAAGATAAAGAGGAGCGGCTAATTCGAAGCGCTCAAAATTATCGTAGGCATGGGCTAGGTTGATCTTGTGCCAAGCCTCTCGCGGATCAAATTTAGTGGCTATCGAGCCGAATTCTACAGCGCGCTCTAAAAACTCGAGACGCTCAGTATTTGAAAGATGGGTTTGCTTCCCAAGGCTAAGAGCAACTCGTCCGCCCAACGCTGCCAAACCGCTATGCTTGGGATTGGCCAAGAGGCCCTCATCCACAAGTTCCAAGGTTGACTGGGAATTACCTTCCATAAACGCCACATTTGCTCGAATCCAATCAAACTCCGAGCGGAAACTTTTCCATGAAAGCCAACCGAGAAAAGTGGCGGATACCAAAGCACTGAGTAGTCCAATGCGATATCCCCAGAGTGACAGATTATGAGATGTAATTCGTTGATTCGGAGATGCAAGGATACCGAGGGATACGCATGCCAATAGAGCATTAGCGGGCAACTGCATGTTAAAATCAAAGAAAGAATGCACGCCAAAGGCAGCCAAAGATGCGATTGCTCCCAGCTGTAACGCGGCCTTCAAGCTAACAGGCGAAGATCCACTTGCCATTCTTCGCCGCAGATCAAACGTAAAAGCCCTGCATCCTGCAGCCATGTGCAATAGCAAAGTGCAAAAACCGAGGCCTACCCCAATTAAACCAACTTCAGCCAGCGCCTGAATCCAATCGTTGTGGGCAAAAACATCGTCGAGACCATCTGAGCGGAATTTATATTGGCGTGCGGCGTTGGAGAATGAGCCGATACCAGATCCTGAAATAGGATCCGTCTGCCAAAGGCGAAGGGCGGTTTTCCAAATTACGGGCCGATAGCTTTCGTCAGCAGCTTGACGGAGACGATATTGAGCGAGGTCGCTGGCCTCATAAGCTTGCCATGCCGCTCCAAAGCATACGACCAAAGCCAACGCCACCAAACCGAACATTCGTCCTCGATGTCCCCAAGCCCCCAAAAAAACACCCCTTGCGCTCAGGAGAGCAAAAACTAGGAGAGCTACCCCAGCGCCTAGCAGTCCACCTCGGCTCTGAGTGAGAACACCCGCACCAAAAAACATCGCCGCACAGTAGAACATAATCACACGGGGCCAGAGCGCCACACGCCCCCACACGCCAATTGCCAAGGCAAATGCGCCAGAGAAATTCAACAACCAAGCGAGGTGATTGGCATTGTAGTAAAAGCCCCGCGCTCTAAAGGAATGACCTTCCATCCGATTAGGGCAAAGATCTGAGACCCAACCGAGATAAGGTTGCGCCTCCGGAAAGGTATATTGAAAAATCCCCAAAGCCGCTTGAGCAAAGGCTGCCGCGACTAGGATCGAGATCAATAAAAGTCTTTCACCGCTGCCGGTGATGACAAAAGAAACCAGACAGTAAACAACCCAAGCCGCGAGCATCAAACGCAAGACCCCACCAGCCAACCAGAGATCGGGCTCACTTGCCATCGGTAGGGCAATCCAAGCAGCCAGAGCCGCAGCAGAGGAAATGCATGCCCAACGCGGAAAGAAAAAATTTCGCCGCGCCAAGCTCCAGATACTCGATATGGCTGCGAGACAAAGTACCCCGTAGGCTGGAAGCGGCAGGAATGGATAAGACCCGCGTCCCACAAAATACTGGGCAACTACCAGAGCTAAGCCGCAAAGAACAGCAGTCACATAATTCACCAGCCTATCCATAAGCCAAATTCCCTTGCGGCAGAAATACGGATTTTACAAACAGGGGAAAAAGAATTTTTGAATCGCCAGCAGATTCTGGTGCGTAGAGATAATTCCGACACATCCCATGACTATTTCAACACAGGCCGCGCGCAGGATTTTTCCACCCTTTCGACTCACGAATCTCATCCGCAGTACATTTGAGCCACAGGAAGGGCAGAAAATTTGTATTCTCATTGATCTTCCGGATCCGAAGCTCGTCAAAGATTTTGGATTTTTAGGTAATCCGGAACTTACGATTCAGAAGAACGCTGTGAAGTTTTTCTTCGAGCCACTCCGCGATGGATCTCTTGCAGAGCTTGGGCTCAGCGGCGGCGAGATGTTTGCATACAAGATCACAGGCGGCAGTAACCTTGACCTACCCGATGAGGCCCACACGCCAGAAGGGAATGTAGTGAGTTTGGAAAATGATGTCTATCCCCACTACGACATCATCCTCTGTATCTCGACCTACTCCGCCACTGCACCGCTGACCGCCTTCGCCAAGCAATACGGATTCCGCGGGGCCACACTTCATGGAGTGAATCAAACCATCCTTCGCACCGGCCTCTCTGTAAGCTACGACGATGTGAGTGTGGATGCCGAGAAGATGCGCCTCGGGATGACCAACGCCGATTGGGTGGAGATAGATTTTCTGTTCAGTGGAAAAACCCACACTCTCCGACTTGAACTCGACGGACAAGAAGCCCAGAAGAGCCACGGTCTCTGCCGAGGAAACGAACCGGATGTGGCCAACCTTCCCGCTGGCGAGATTTACTATGTACCCACAGGTGCTTCAGGAGCGTTTCCCATGCGGTATGAAGACGGCACGATCGGCCTCATGCATGTCTCCGAAGGCCGCATTCAAAAAGCTGAACTCCTGAGCGGGGATGCCTCCGTCGTGGAGGCCCACAATGCCAAGTTGGTGTCAGATCCGGTGACAGGCGAACTCGGCGAACTCGGATTTGGCACGCAAATCCTCCCAGTTTCCGGCCGCGATATTCAGGATGAAAAAGTCCGTGGAACGATCCACGTAGCCACCGGCCGCAGTGACCATCTCGGAGGTGATCTGACTCCAGATAAATTCGCGGAACACGCGAATGCCACACACGATGACATTCTCTTTGCCCCGCACAAAACACCTGAGATCCTCGTCACGCAGGCCCGTATGCACCGCCATGGAGAGACCGTGGTTTTGATCGAAAACTTCGAACCATCGGCTTATATCAACAGCCTGCTCGCTTGAGCAGGCTTCAGCTTCAGCAAGTTTTCAAGAACCACTCGTAGGTATCTCGGATTCCATCCTGAAGGCCGATTCGAGGTTTCCAGCCCGAAGCAAGAAGCCTCCCGACATTCATCAGCTTGCGGGGCGTCCCATCGGGTTTCGAGGCGTCGAAAACAATTTCGCCCTCGTAGCCGAGAACGTCGCAAATGATCTCAGCGAGCTCCCGGATCGAAACATCCTCGCCGCATCCGATGTTCACGATTTCTGGAGAATTGTAATTTTCCAAAAGGAAAAAACAGGCCTCGGCAAGGTCATCCACGTGGAGAAACTCGCGGCGAGGAGTACCGCTTCCCCATACCGAAACGTCTTTTGAACCAGCCCTCTTCGCCTCATGCACTTTGCGGATGAGTGCGGGAAGCACGTGAGAAGTGTGGAGGTCGAAGTTGTCATTCGGCCCGTAGAGATTTGTTGGCATTCCCGAGATGAAATTTTTCCCATACTCGCGGGCATAGGCTTGGCAGAGCTTGATACCGGCAATCTTTGCGATCGCGTAGGCATCGTTGGTTGGCTCCAGCGGACCAGTCAACAAGGCCTCCTCACACAAAGGCTGCGGAGCCAATTTCGGGTAAATGCACGAACTCCCGAGGAACAAAAGCTTTGTCACGCCGAAATCAGCCGCAGCTTGGATCACGTTGTTCTGGATGGTGAGATTCTCGATGAGGAATTCCACCGGCTTCTCAAAATTCGCCGCAATCCCTCCCACCCTCGCCGCCGCATCCACCACATAATCTGGGCGCACATTTTCAAAAAAAGCACGCACTGCGGTGCGATCCATCAGGTCAAGTTCCTGTCGCGTGCGTGTGTGAAGATTTTTAAAGCCCTCCTTTTGGAGGCGCCTTACAATTGCGCTGCCGACCATACCCCTATGCCCCGCAACAAAAATCCTAGCCTCTCGATTCATGGCCCGAAGCTAGCGAAACGGCCAACTCGTGCAAAGCAGTATCAAACAGCACGCAACCCAGATTCGAGCGTGGGATGGCGAAATGAGTAACCCATTTGCTGCGCGACCGTCGGCAGCACGCGCACACTATCGAGCAGGATGTGAGAAAGTTCGCCTAGCGCCAGTTTCAAGGCACACGAGGGAGCGGGTAAAATGGCGGGACGGTTCAATACCCGGGACAGCGTGCGAGTGAATTCCTCATTCCTGACTGGCTCAGCATTCACCGCATTCAGCGCGCCGCTCACCAATTTGTTTTCCATCGCCCAGAGGATCATGCCGGCGACATCGTCCACGTGAATGCAGCTCATCCACTGCCGACCGGTGCCGAGGCTCCCTCCCAGCCCGAGTTTGAAAACCGGCCGCACCAGCCTCATTGCTCCACCCGGTCCGGTTACAAATCCAATCCGCAAGCGCACCAAGCGACAACCCACCTTTTCCACAGGCATTGCCGCATCTTCCCAAGCTTGGCACACCTCACTCAAAAATCCGCTTCCCGCTGGGGTCGATTCATCGACCTCGCACTCGCCCGTATTTCCGTAAAAACCCACCGCCGATGCATTGACCAATACGTGAACATTTTCCCTCATGCTGGATACCACTTTTCGAGTGATCTCAACTCGACTGCGCAAAATTTTCTGCTTTTTCTCGGGTGTCCAGAATCCGAGAATGGGCTCACCTGCAAGATTCACCACGCCATCGAGACCGGAAAAGTCCAATGGGCTGCTCGAGTCAATCCGGCGGAAGCCTGAGCGGCTTTGGCGGGAAAACCGCACCGCGCTGTGGCCAAGACCCTCCGCCATGCTACAAAATCGAGTTCCCACGTAACCCGTTGCTCCGATGACACCGATGTTCATGATATATTCAAAGTGCGCTCAAATCAGCCTGAACGCCAGAGGTTTTAAATCCTATCCGAAGCGCCTTTTAAAATCCGTAGAGCCGCCTCCCGCCCAGCGAGCCAAGCGGATTCAACGCGCGACTCGGTGAGGAGATCGCCCGCGAAGAACCATCCAAGCGGCATCGCAGGAATTTCGATTTTTTCCATCATGCGGGCATACCTCCACCGATGAGGATGCATCGCAAGAAGCGCTGCTGGCGAAATTTCCCAACGCTCTTCAACAAGACGGCGCAAATCCTCTGACCATCCCACAGAATCCTCCTCAAGCCTCTCCCTGCTAAATTTCTCCGAGGCATGAACCACCATTGCCGTGACTCCCTTGCCAACTCTGCCGAATTTGTGGTTCTCACAAGCCGACCAAGCCAGCGCGTGGCCCGAGCGATCACTCACGGCATACTGCCCTTCTGTCACTCCCAGCCACTCTTCACGATACAGCAGCAGCAAAGCCAAACACGGGGCATACGGATTTTTACATTCCGACAGCCCGGCCAGCTTCGCACTCTGAGGCCATGGCGCAGTGCTAATAATCACATCAAAGTCCTCACCGGAAATACGACGACAGTTCACATCGGCGACAGCCAAACCGGTTCTGAACTCAAGTCCTTCGCCAAGAGCCCTTGCAAGGCGACTATTTCCCAGAGCATGAAAAAAACGCCCCGCATCCGGAAGGGCCCGACCGGTCTCGTCCACAATCGGTGCTGAGATTTCCCGCAAATCCGCGCCGCAGCACACTCGAACGGCCTTTGAGAATTCCTCATTCTTTATCGTGAAATACTGTGCGCCGTGATCTATCAAATGCCCCTCCCAGCGCTTCGTCGCACAACGCCCGCCCAAGCCTCGCGACTTCTCAAAAACAACCACCCGACAACCTGCTTCCGCCATGACCCGAGCAGCACCAACCCCCGCCATCCCAGCCCCGATCACCGCTACTGACATTTGTTTCATGGTTTCAAGACTAGCCAAAAAAAGTTCCCATGAGAGGTTTTATTCTTGAAATCAATCGCATCGTGGCGATCCCTATCACGCATAGTCAAGATCGCAGAAAAGTCCGTTTGCGATACCAATAAAGGCGCATCTTTTTTGTAAAACAAAATATTCGCCTGTGAGAAAACAAAGAAACCCTTCCGTCAGTCTTTACTTAGCTGCGCTCCTGATCGGTGTCCTTACGGCTATTGCCCACACAACCGACTTTCAAAAACCGCCTGAAAAAGAGGATATAGCATTAGTATTTCAAGAAGGCTTTGCGGCATCAACTGCTCGTCTGGAAGCAATGTTTGTGACAAATCACAAGTCGGTGACCGCAGCATCGCCGCTCAACTCCCAAAACGCCGCCTCCACCGCTTGGTTAGACCTCTGGCGCTGGTGCAAACTTTTTACCCAACTGAGCGAAAAGGATACCGCCGAGCTTTTAGATGGGGATTTCGCCAAGGAATTATTCTCCGATTCTTCGCTTTCACGAATGTTCTTTGCCACCCTATCCGCTCAGGACGCTGCTCCCCGGGTGCTTGCAAACATCCGCTCGATCCGCGAGGCGCATCCACAAAAGTGGCGCGAATACATCAGCCTGGCCATCGCAATAGCGGTTGTGAACGATGTCCGAATTCCTTCGACATGGCCTCACCATCAAGTCCAAACGGCACTTGTTCCAATCAGCATTCTTCCGGTGGAGGAGCAATTTTCTCGATGGGTCTCAGCGAACGAAGAAAGACACCTTCAGCTCGATCCGCGAAAACTTTCGCCCTCGCAATTGAAGTTCGTAGTGGATGCTTTTGTGACAGATGAGGAACTTGCATGGGCCAGAAAAAATGTACGCCTCAGCCGCACGAGGTTCGACCAAGCATATTTCCAAGTCGCCTATAGTAACGACCGCCTCACAGCCCAGGAGTATGATTGGAATTCAGGTCCCTACACACTGAAAGAAATCCGCAAAAATGGAGGCATCTGCGTAGATCAAGCCTACTACGCTTCCATCGCGGGAAAAGCCAATGGACTACCCACACTATTTTTTACAGGCCAAGGCCGGGATGGAGGGCATGCATGGTTCGGGTATATGCGGAGCGATGATCGCTGGGAAATTGACTGTGGACGGTACTCACAGCAGAACTATGCAGTAGGCGAGGCATTGGACCCTCAAACTTGGCAACCGATCAGTGACCATGAAATGGAACTCCTCGCTGCCCGCTTCCGCGATAAACCGGAGTTTGCTGCTTCTGAGAATATGCTAGCCGTTGCGGAAATTCTGGAAAAAGCCGGCGAAAGCGAACCTGCAGATCGAGCTCTGGAAAAAGCCGTTGAACTTTGCCCAAAGAACTCCAGCGCTTGGGAGGCAAGAGGTGCGTTTCTGAAGCGCAGCGGCGTGTCGCCTCAAGACCGAATTCTATTCCATAAACAAGCTGCAACCCAGTTTTCAACCCAGGCCGATTTGCGTGTGCTTCACCAACAACAACTCTCAGCAATTTATCAGGAGCAGGGCGACTCCTCATCATCACAAAAAATCGAACGCCAAATCCTTTTGCAAAATCGGCATAAAAGATCCGACCTGAGCGTGAATATCGCCGCTAAGCAACTCGACACGCACTTAGAGGCGGGAAACATTCGGGCCGCAGAAATCCTATTCCGAAAGCAAATTCAATCGCTTGGTGAAACTGGGGGAGGAAATTTTTTTTACGACGTGGCCACTCCCTACATCAACTTGCTCATCAAAAATGGGGATAAAAGCGAGGCCCGGCGAACGATTGATTTGGTCCGCCGAAAACTGACTCCGGACCAAGGCAGTATCATTGATAACTCACTGAATAAAATGGAAGCCGAGGCGAGATAAAAAAACAACCCAGCCGTCCCCAGCTCACTCCACTATCATCTGCCAGAGTCCTATTCAAAAAAGGCCTTAACGCGCCTCCATCTCATATCAACCAAGAAACATTGCATGAGGCGTCAAAAGTCTGCTTGACGAAAGTTTGTCAAAAAAACTAGAATTTTAACGAATCCTATGAAATTTGTGAAAGTTATCTTTTCTCTTCCTGTGCTAATTGCGTTATTAGCATTGATAATATGTTCATCATGTGAGGATCGGAAGATGACTCCAACTCCAACTCCAACTCCAACTCCAACTCCAACTCCAACTCCAACTCCAACTCCAACTCCAACTCCGACTCCAACTCCGAGGTTGGCGCCTGAAGGCACATTATATGTAATCAAGCCATTTAGTATTACAACCGAGTCAAGTATTATTGGGTTTAAAATTGGAGACCAAGTGAAGGTTTTAGATAAAAAAGCAACTCCATTATCAATTTCTGCAAAAAATTTCACTTTCAACAAAGAAGAGGATTTTTTTACGAACAACATTGATCAAATAGAAAAGCTACTGGAACCGCGGCCAATACCCACGCCGATACCAACGCCTATTAGAGTCCCTCAAGTTAGTCCCACGCCAAATCCCAAAGTAGAAATATTAAAAGATAACTTAAATAGATATAAAATAGCGAGAGATAACATAACGAATAGAATTGAAAAAGCTGCTCGCGAAAGGGAATCTAAAGGATATCGCAGATATGAAGGTGATCGAGTTTATAACAGCGGACGCACTGTAACATTGAGCGTGGATGCATCTAAAATAGAAACTTTAATAGAGCAGAGATCGAATATAACAAATCAAATGCAATTGAACTTTTTTGAATTGCAGAAAATTGATAAAAGAGTCGCAGATCCGTACAATTTTGTTTTAAGTTATCAATATTACTAAATTTAGTAAGGTTTAATTCTGAGAAACCTTTACTATGTTTAAAATCGTCCCTATGGTTGCAGACTCGTTAGCCCGCGTCGACAATAAATCGATGATATGGATCTAAAATTACTTTAGGTCTTGGGAATGATCATTTTTTGGTAAGATCGATAAAAAAACAACCCAGCCGTCCCCAGCTCACTCCCTCCCCCAAGTTATGTGAACTGATTCCCCTCCGGCTGGGCTGCTTTTTATAAAAAGAATACAGCAAACTCTGTGCCAAGTCTTCGAGGGTAGCGAAAATTTGATTTGCCAAGCGAAGTAATTTTCTATCAAGTCTTTTCCCTTCAAACTTTTAAATTAGGTAATTTATTCTAAAAAATCCCAATGGCACGCAAAAGCGGAAAACCAACACGCTGCTGAAAAAACTCCACTTTGCTCGCCAACTGGTAAAAATACCTCATTCATTCGCATGGCCACCCTTTCCCGCTTTCTGGATTTCACCCTCAACCGACCAGCCGTGCCGACGGCGCTTTTTGGAATCTGGATGGCGATTCTTTATCAAGTGTCGAACAGTGTGCCGAAGGAGATGCCGGAGATGCTGGTGCCGCAGCAGGATAAGATTCTACACTTCGTCTTCTTTCTCGGCGGCGGAGTCGTTCTGGCGGCCTCTCTGCGCCTTTTAGCCAAGCTGCAAGGCGTCCGTTTGTTCGTGGCCGTGGCACTGGTGATGGGAGTTCTCGGCGCGCTAGACGAATACAACCAGCAATTCATCCCAGGGCGCTCCGGTTTGAGTCTTGAGGATTGGATCGCAGACATGAGCGGCGCGGTCGCCGGGGTAGGTTTGCTTCAACTCCTCACTGCCAAACTCGGGACGAGAGAAATTAAGGAAGCCTGAGCGTCAGTTACCTTTTTTCTCGATCAGCGCATACGCGCTATGGTTGTGGATGGACTCGAAATTCTCCACCTCCACGCGATACCAGAGGATATTCGCATCCGCCTCGCAACGCATGGCGACATTCCTCACCAAATCCTCAACAAAGACTGGGTTCTCGTAGGCCTGTTCAGTGACATATTTTTCATCAGGGCGCTTGAGGAGGCTGAATAACTCAGCGCTGGCCGACTCCTCGGCGATGCGCACCATGTCTTCGATCCACATCGGTTTGTTGCAGCGAACCGAAAGTGTCACATGCCCACGCTGGTTGTGCGCACCCGCCGCGCTAATCGCCTTAGAGCATGGGCAAAGCGTCGTTACTGGGACGACAGCTGTGACCACAAAGTCCATTTTCCCCTGCTCAAGCGTGGCACTGAATCGCACCATGTAGTCCATGAGCCCGACGGCTTTGCTAACAGGAGCTTTTTTCTCCAGAAAAAATGGAAACTCAATATCTAGGTGCGCACAATCGCTTTCCAGACGACGACACATTTTTTCAAGAATATCGCGAATGTTTTCAACGTGAACCACAGGTCCATGACCGGCGAGAACCTCGATGAAACGGCTCATGTGGGTTCCTTTAAAATGGTGAGGCAAGTCAACCGTGAGTTGAATGGTTGCTACCGTACTTTGAACCGCATGCTCCTTATCACGCACCTGAAGCGGGTAGCGCAACGACTTCACTCCCACTCGATCAATCGGAATGCGCCGCTCATCGCGCTCATTTTGGGTATCCTTCAACATGATGGGTACATTTTTACCGCTCCATCCGCGACTCCAAGTTAAAAAAAACCGTGCGAGCAGGAGCGGCATTGTTTTTAGTGAGTCCGATATGTCATCTCATCTTTTTAATCTCTCTGAAGAAGTAGCTGTGGTCATTGGCGCAACGGGTGTCCTAGGCGGGAGTATTGCCGATGCCCTCGCCTCTGCTGGTGCCACTGTGATAGTGGCCGGGCGAAACGCAGAACGTGGAGCCCAGCGCTCCGCCCAAATCCAAAACAATGGGGGACGAGCCGCCTTCATCGAATGCGATGCAACCGACCGCGAGAGCCTTGAAGAACTCCTCAAGATGACCACAGAAAGATTTGGAATTCCCTCCGTGCTGGTGAACGCAGCAGGTGGAAACGACCCGCGTGTCACGGTAACTCCCGAAAACCCTTTTTCTCAAATTGCTGCGGAGGATTGGGCCGCAAGCTTCGAACTCAACCTCGTGGGCGGTGCCTTGCTGCCATGTCAAGTCATCGGCCAAGCTATGGTGGACGCCGGGCGCGGCAGCATCATCAACGTGGCAAGTGCCTCGGCACATATTCCTCTTTCACGCGTAGTAGCCTACTCTGCAGCCAAGGCAGCCGTCCTGAATCTAACTAACTTCCTCGCCCGCGAATGGGCTCCTGCCGGAGTGCGCGTGAACTCGATCACACCTGGATTTTTCCCCGCCGAACAGAATCTCCGCCTCCTCTTCAATCCCGATGGCTCAACCACTCCCCGAGCCGCAGCCATTCTTGGACACACTCCCATGGCACGCTTTGGCGAGGCTGAGGAACTCTCAGGCGCTGTCATTTTCCTGGCCAGTCCCAATGCCAGTTCTTTTGTTACGGGCACGGATATCCGCATCGACGGCGGCTTCCTCTCCCAGACGATCTAAAAAACCTCCACAGGCAGGCGCGAGCAAAAGCGCTCTTTTCAATACTCCAGCAGCAACACTAAAAGTCCCAGTTCTCATGACACAAAAAATTCTCACAATTGGCCTCCCGTCTGGCAGTCTCATGGAGCCAACAATTGCCCTCTTTGCAAAAGCAGGCTACGCAATTTCTGGTTCCAGCCGCTCCTACCGCCCTTCGGTGGATGACCCCGAACTTCGCATCCGACTTCTCCGAGCTCAGGAAATAAGCCGCTACATCGAACATGGCTACCTTGACTGCGGCATCACTGGTCACGACTGGGTGGAAGAAAATGGATCGGATGTGGAGGAAGTCACCAAGCTGCCCTACAGCAAAGCCACCGCAAATCCCACGCGCTGGGTACTCGTCGTTCCCGAAGATTCTCCAATCAAAACCACGCGCGACCTCGCTGGCAAGCGTGTCGCGACAGAGGCCGTTGGTATAACCCGCCGCTTCTTCGAACGCGCCGGCGTGAATGCCGAAATCGAATTTTCTTGGGGTGCCACAGAGGTCAAAGTCCCCGATCTCGTGGATGCCATTGTGGACATCACCGAGACCGGATCATCACTACGCGCGAACAATCTTCGCATCGTTGACACGCTCATGGAGTCCTACCCCGCCCTATTCGCAAACCGCCTGGCATGGACCGATGAGTGGAAACGCGAGAAGATTTCTCGCCTCTCGCTTTTGCTAAAAGGAGCCCTTGCTGCAAGGGATCTCGTCGGCCTGAAAATGAACCTTCCTGAGGCGGGGTTAAAAAAATTGCTTGAGACATTGCCCGCATTACGAAATCCTACTGTTTCGCCTTTGGCCCAACCCGGATGGGTCGCCATCGAAACGGTGATCGAAGAGAAAGTCGTCCGCGAGATCATTC
>CANMQB010000024.1 GCA_947499885.1 Spartobacteria bacterium | reverse complement strand
GGGTAACTTCAAGTGGCATTCCGGTTCCCCATTGGTTACCCATTTTCCCTGTACTCGAGTAAGAGACACCCGATGAGAAATGAATTTGTTTGTAGGGGCTTTCGGATTCCCCAGTTGATCCAGCCACCTCTTTGTGCTGAGGCATGGCATATCCGAGCGGAACAGTACCGGAGATGGGCTCGCGATTGCCTCGTCCATCGGCGTAGAAGTTGCTCGGGACTTGAGCTTTTACCTTGGGCTGACGGTCCATATCTGGGAAAAGCTCAAATGGCGGTTTCGTGGATTTTTGGCCTCGGAATCCTGCAACACTTACGATGAGGATGACGAGCAAAACGAATGTGTAAAAGAAGTATTTTAGCATGATCGTTTAATCGTCATGGATGGTGGTAATGTTTGTGCCGCCGAGGGATTCCAAGAAATCACTCACCGAGCGGGACGAGAATTGAGGATCATTCGCCTCGATGGCGACAAAGAATTTGTCTTCCGTAACGAGTTTGAATCGGTCCCAATTGAAAAGTTGATGGTTCAAACGGGGCAGACCGTTCAGCAAGAGCATTCCAAAGACAGCCGTGAAAGCCGAGAGCAGAATGGTCAACTCAAACATGATCGGAAAGAAAGCCGGAACGGTGAAGAGATTCGTGGGTTTTCCGGCGACGATAAGCGGATAGAGAAACGACGAGGTGCCGAATTCCAGGGTTACAGCGGTGAGAAAGCCAGTCAGTCCGCCGAGAAAGACAACTTTTCCAAGAATAGAGCGTTTCATGCCCATGGCCTCATCCATGCCGTGAATCGGGAATGGGGAAAATACGTCCCATTTTTGAAATCCAGCGTCGCGGATTTTTTGAGCTGCGAGATAGAGGTCGCGAGCGCACTGGAATTCGGCTGCGATGCCGTAAACTGGAGCGGATGTGTTGCCGACAGCGTTCATTAGTGGTGGGCCTCCCCGTGATGCGGATCTGCTTCTGGCAGAACGGCTTTAACTTCAAACATACAGATCATTGGAAGGAAACGGATAAAGAGCAGGAACAAGGTGCCGAATAGGCCAAAGGTTCCGATGAATGTACAAATATCAACCCAAGTCGGATGGAACATTCCCCAAGCAGATGGGGTAAAGTCACGAGCTAATGTGGTGGCGATGATGACGAAGCGCTCGAACCACATGCCCATGTTCGGGAATTGAACGATGATCCAGACCCACACGAGGTGCGTACGGAAGTATTTGAACCAGAAGAACTGCGGCGAGATCACGTTGCAGAACATCATGGCCCAATAAGCCCACCAGTAGGGACCGAAAGCGCGATACCAGAAGGCAGCACGCTCGTAAGGATTTGCGCCATACCAAGCGATGAAAAGCTCCATGAGGTAGGCGTAGCCCACGATCGAGCCGGTGAGCAGGATGATTTTACACATCTTGTCCACATGGTTGACGGTCACAAGGTCATGGAGCGGTTTGTAAATCGCACAGGCGGGAATCATGATGGTCAGCACCATGGCAAATCCACCAAAGATCGCTCCTGCCACGAAGTAAGGCGGGAAAATCGTTGTGTGCCAACCAGGAACCACAGAAGTCGCGAAGTCGAAAGACACGACCGAGTGCACGGAGAGCACGAGAGGGGTCGAGAGACCTGCGAGGATGAGGTAGGCCATTTCGTAGTGGCGCCACTGGCGATTGCCTCCGCGCCATCCGAGAGCGAGAACGCCGTAGATGAATTTCCGGATTTTTGTCGTGCAGCGGTCACGCAAAGTGGCTAGGTCGGGAATGAGACCAGTATACCAGAAGAGAACGGAGACGGTGAAGTAGGTGGATACGGCAAAGACGTCCCACAAGAGCGGTGAGCGAAAGTTTTGCCAGATAGCATTGGCATTTGGCACTGGAGCCAGCCACCAAGCCATCCAGACGCGGCCAACGTGAAGAGCAGGATAAATACCGGCGCAAACCACGGCGAAGAGTGTCATCGCTTCGGCTGCGCGGTTGATAGAGGTGCGCCACTTTTGACGGGTCAGAAAGAGAATCGCCGAGATGAGCGTTCCGGCATGGCCGATACCGATCCAGAACACGAAGTTTGTGATATCCCACGCCCAGCCGACCGGGTGGTTATTTCCCCAGACACCTACACCTGTGGAAATAAGATAAGCGAGGAGTGCCAAGCAAAGGAGCGTGAGCGGAATGGTGAATGCCATGGAGACATACCACCAAGTAGGTGTTTTTCCTTCGACGATCGAGCTGATGTAAGAACTGATCCAGCCCATCGTGCGCTGGTTGAGCACAAGCGGTGGACGTACGAGTTGTTTGTCCTCGGCCGTGAGTGGCTCGTTGTGTTCGGCTGTAGCTGTCGGGTTAGACATTGGTCAGGAAGCTGTTAGTGGCCAGCGGGCGCGTGGGTTTCGCCGTGTGGCGGTTGGGCATTGTGCGAATCGTGACCTGCACCGTGGGCATCGCCATGGTGACCGGAACCGTTAGCCATTCCAACCTGATCGGCGCCAGGCATTTTGGGATTTGGGTTTTTGATACGAGCCAAGTAAAGGACGCGCGGCGTGACATTGAGATATTTAAACATCTCATAGCGGCGCGGGCTTTTACGCATTTTTGAAACTTCGCTCTTTGGATTGGCGATATCGCCAAAAACGATCGAGTCGTTGGGGCAGGCTTGTTGGCAAGCGACTTTAAAAGAGGCGATGGGCGTATTGCTGGCTGGGGTCGGACCTGCTTCCACGAGGCGGGAGATTTTGGATTCCTCGATGCGTTGAATGCAGAAGGTGCATTTTTCCATAACACCGCGCATGCGGACCGTGACATTCGGATTCTTGGCCATCTTGAGGCTATCGGCCATACCTTTTTTGGCGAGCGGGCCCCAGTAAAGTTGATCGATCGGACGCTGGTTATAATCGAAATAATTGAATCGGCGCACTTTCCAAGGGCAGTTGTTCGCGCAGTAGCGAGTTCCGATGCAGCGGTTATAAGCCATCAGGTTGAGACCGTCCTCGCTGTGGACGGTAGCGTTCACGGGGCAAACTGTTTCGCAAGGTGCGTTTTCGCAGTGCTGGCACATGATCGCTTGCGAAAGCATTTCGGGGTCCTCGGCATCACCTGCAAAGTAGCGGTCGAGTCGAATCCAAGCCATATCGCGGTTTTTGCGAACTTGGTCTTTTCCGACGACAGGTACGTTGTTCTCGGCCTGGCAGGCAACTACGCAAGCGTTACAGCCGGTGCAGGTATTGAGGTCCACCGTCATTCCCCACTGTTCCTTGGAGGTCAGTTCGGGATGGGTGTAGAGCGAAATGTTTGGCGGGATATGGCTGTCCATGCCCATCTTTTGGGCGAAAGCGTTATCTTTATCGTAGCGCTCGAGAGTTCCCTCGCGAACGAGGTCGCGGCCTTCCATGCTGCGGTGCTCTTGGGTTTGAGCCAGCGGGTAGTTGCGATCTGTGACTTTGAGCGTGACGCCGCTCAGGAAGAACATGGACTCGGAATAACGAAGCGGATAAGCATCGAATCCAACATTTTCCATGAGAGCTGAAACGCCTTTACGTCCGTAGCCGAGGGCGATCGAGAGCGAGTCGTCGGCATGGCCGGGGGCGACGATTGCAGCAGCTTCGATGGTTTTTTTCCCATCAGAAATTTCCACGATGTCGGCGACAAGGTCATAGTTGACATCGTTGCCCATCTTCTCAGCAACATCGCCGAGGACATTGAAATTATTTGCCTTGATGCCAAGCTTTTTCGCGGTAGCTGGACTGACCATGACGGCGTTGTCCCAAGTGACTTTGGTCACAAAGTCGGGTGTTTCGACGAGCCAAGAATTATTGGCATAGCGTCCATCGTCCACGCTGGAGCTTTGGAGGAAGACGAGTTCCAGCGCATCGGAATTGGCGGGTTGGGCTTGTTTGGCCAAGGCGCCTGCGGATGCAGCATTGAAGGAAACCTTGGCGGTAACGAAGGCTGAATTCGGGAGGAATCCATCACGCAAAAAGGCATTCCATGATTCATTGCTGGAATCCTTGGCGATTTTATTAAACGTGGCTCGAACCAAGGCAGGGCCCTCAGGTGCAGGGGCTCCGGTGAGCTTGTTCAGGAGTTCTAGTTCAGAAACGCCATTCCACAAGGGGAGGATCATCGGCTGGACCGATGTGTACGTCCCATCGAATGTGCGGACGTCGCTCCAGGTTTCCAAGAAATGGGCGGCAGGCACATGCCAGCGGGTGGCCTTAGCGGTTTCATCCTCAAAGAGACCGAGATGAACCGTGTCAGGGACTTTTGCTAAGAGAGCAGGGAAATCCAAGTTAGCCGGAGCGTTCTGCACGGGATTAACACCCAGAAGGAAAAGGGTTTTGACGCTGCCTTTACTGATGGATGCGGCGAGGTCTTCGATCGAAGCGGCGTCAAGGGTATCGGTTTTAACCAATTTCAAAGTGGTTCCGATATTGCCGAGCGCGTTATTGATCGCATTGACGAGCACCTGAAGAGGGGTTGGAGTGAGCGGGCCAGCGATAACGACAGAGCGGCCTGCGTGCGCTGCCAGATCGGCGGCACATTCTTGAACCCAATTGGCAGCGAGGCTGGTTTTTGCCTCGGGGAATGCCTTGGCGACTGCGGCGAGGCTTGTGTCTTTTGTTTTTTCGGCAACGGCAAGTGCGAGTTGGCGGGTGAATTCACCAAGTTCGGAAGCCTTGCAGCGAAGGCGATGATCGGCCATGCCTCCGGTAACAGTGTAATGGTTTTCGACAGAGTAGAGGCGGTTCATCGAGGAACCGTCCTGATCTGGATTACGTCGGGCAGCAAAGCCTTGAGCAAAGCCAATGCCGGTCTCTATGGGGTTTAGAAAATCGCTGCCGATCGCAAGAACGACGTCCGCGAGCTTGAAATCCGGAATGAGTCGCGTATTGGCGCCAAAGGAAGCATTATTGGCTTCGGTGGCGGCTGAAGAAGCAAGAGGATCGTATTCTGCCCAGAGGAGCTTCGGGAATTTTGCTTCGAGCAGACCGCGCAAACGATTACGCGTTGGAGAGTTGTTTGCCTCGGCCAAGATCGCGAGCCCATCCCCCTTACCGCTGGCGAGGGAGAGAACGAAGGCATCAAATGCGGCAGCGTCGGAGGGCGCGCCTTTTTCCGTGATCTGCTTTGAGCGGTGTGGATCGTAGAGGTTGAGGATTTCAGCCTGTGCAAAACTGTCCGTTCCCCCATTGCTGAAGGGATGCAGGGTATTTCCTTCGAGCTTGGTGGGACGTCCATCGCTTGTCGTTGCGATGAGCGGGACCGCGCCATATCGAGCAGGCATCGAAGTCGCATAAAACAGAAACTTGCCTGGAATGGCATATTCCACGCCTTTGGTAAAAGGAACAAGGTAGGACTCTGGTCGACGGCAACCTGCAAGCCCTACTCCGGCGAGGGCGATGGAAGCTCCCATGAGCTTCATGAACTCGCGCTTGGAGAGCCCGCTATCCTCATAGATACCTGCTCCGCGCGGAAACTCGGTCTGGAGGTGTTTTAAAAATTCTGGATCGTTCTCACGTTCGCGAAGGCTACGCCAAATGCGAGGAGTTGTCTCCGGGGCAGGGTGGTTTAAATTTTTCTTCATCGGTGGCAACCTCCGCAAGTGACGGGCGGGTTCACTTCCCACTCCTCTTTAAACTTCAGGCCGATCTCGCGCTGGGTGGTATCCGCTGGCGGCTTCCAAGCCATGTTGTAGATTTCCGATGGCGGGCGGAGGTGATTTTCCGGAGCGCGGTGGCAATCGAGACACCAGGACATGCTCTGCGGCTCGTGCTGGTAAACGACCTTCATTTCATTGATCGCACCATGACAACTATAGCAGCTCACGCCACGATTCACGTGAACGGCGTGGTTGAAATAGGTGTAGTCGGGCACTTGGTGGATGCGCACCCAGTTGACTGGTTCACCGGTTTTCCAGCTCTCGCGCACGGCGGTGAGCTTAGGACTATCGGCCTTGATTTGAGTGTGGCAGGCCATACAGGTCTGAGTTGTCGGCACGTTGGAGTGCGAAGCCACCTCGACGAAGCTGTGACAGTATCGGCAATCCATGCCGAGCTGCTGGACGTGGATGACGTGGGAGAAAGGAACCGGTTGGTTGGGCTCGTAGCCGACGCGAGTGTATTTCGGGGTGAAGTAATAAGTGAGACCACCGGCTATCGTCGTGACCAGCGCGCCGGCGCAAATGACCAGCTTCAAGGGAAGCCAGTTTGTCCATTTTGGAAAAAGATTCGCCATTGATCAGAGCGTCACAATTGAAAGTTTTGATTCAGTGTTTCCAGAATTGCATCCCCATTTTGGAAAAAGCCCGATCGTGAGACTGGGGCGATAGATGTTTACGAGGAGGCTACTGTTCGAATACATGTTTTTGGAAGTCCGGTATGTCTCCAAATTCCAACCAAACTGTCAATAAATTCGGTGGATTTTCTTTTGCTTGGCGTGCGTGGCTCACTGCCATTTTTTTTCTTGCAATGGCTTCAATCGCTCCTGCTCAAACGGCGGCGCAGCCAGAATTGGAATCAGTGAACCTCTCCATCGGGAGCAAAACTATCCGCGCGGAAATCGCCGATGAAGAGCACGAGAGAGCAGCGGGGCTGATGTTCCGAAAGGCTCTCGCAGCCGATGCCGGCATGCTTTTCATTATGCCTCAGACCGGCCCGGTTGCCTTCTGGATGCGGAATACCGAGCTGCCGCTCACCATCGCCTACATTGCTCCCAACGGCGCGATCATGGAGATTCACGATCTCGAACCGTTTAACGAACGTCCCGTGCCGAGCCGATTCCCTCAAATTGCGTTCGCCCTTGAGATGCCGCGCGGGTGGTTTACGAAAAACAACATCTGGCCCGGCGAACGACTCCAAGGTTTGCCGAAGGCTGGAGGCAAATAAATCAAAGAGCCGAAGGTTGGCCGTCTAACATTTCGTCAAAGCGATTGGTCGAATTGGCGTAGAATGGGTAACGGCCTTCTGGAGCGGTCGAGGGCTTGTACCTCCACTGTTTGTAGCTCCAAAGCCAGAGTTCGGGATTTTTGATGATCATGGGCTCCATGACATCCCAACAAGCTTGAGCGATTTGCTGGTGCGTGGCGCCATCCGGCAACGCAAGCGGGGGATGGTAAACGAGCCGGAAGCGGCCGTCAGGCTCGGGGAAAATCTGGCTTGGGACGAGGCCTGCACTGCCGCGCTCGGCGAGGATACCAGCTATGGGGCTCATGGACGTCCAGAGTCCAAAGCAGCGCACGGCGACAGCGCCATGTTTCGGATTGATACTCAGATCGGCGGCAGCGCCGACTTTCCCCCCTGCACGAAGGAGCTTGATCATCCGAATGAGAGCACGCGAGGGAGGAATGATCGTGTGGCCGCCCCTGGCGCGGAGCCTGTCGAATATGGGACCGAGGAGAGGATTTTTGAAGGTCTGAGTGATGACTAGGCCAGGCGTGACGGCGAAGGAACTCGCGAGGCTGATCCACTCAAAGTTTGAAAAATGGGTGAGGAAATAAACGCCGGGCGAGCTTTTGCTACGATGGATTGGGTGGTTATCGAGGCCTTCGATGCGGATGTAGTTTTGATAATTTTCCGGAGTGAGATTTGGCGACCAGAAAAGGCAGAGCATGGTTCGCGCGAAATTCTGAAACGACTTGCGGGCTATGAGGGCTCGCTCTGCCGGGGTGTAGGTGGATCTGAATGCCACCCGCAAATTATCTATCGCCACCGCTCGGGAGCGGGAGTCCAAGTGAAAAAAGGCAAACCCGAGGATGTTGGCCAGCGGTTGAAGCGCAGCGTAGGGCAGTCGTGGAAGAGAGGCTTCAACGAACTGGAGGCCGATGAACTCAAGTTGGTATCGCAGACGCTTGAAGCCGGAGACGGCTCGCTGGGCGGGTTCGGGTGAAGGATTTTCTGCGCTCACGATGCTTGGAGAAAAAATTCTAGCAGCGCGAGGTCTCGCGGGAAGGTGATCTTGAAATTGGGTTCCTGATGAAGAACAGGAATGGGATGGATGCCATTGGCAATGAGTGCGGAGACTTCATCCGTCGCTCCCGCGTGGTGGGCCTCCAGAGCGCCCAAGAGAAGTTCGTAGCGCGCGGCCTGCGGAGTTTCCATAGCAACGAGGTTGACGCGGGGAATCGTTTCCACAAGAGCGCCGGTGGCGTCGGCCCGATGAAGCGAGTCGGTGGCGGGATGGGCCGCTGAAGCCGCCCCGTGGCTTGCGGCGGCAAGGAGAATTTTCTCGATGAGAGCCGAAGTAACCAGTGGGCGGGCGGCGTCATGCACGGCGACAAGATTCGGCGGATTCGCGGCGAGGGCTTGGAGGCCACGCAGCACCGAGACGCTGCGCTCGGCTCCTCCCGCGACGATGTCGCGAAACTTGGGGAATGCGGCCGCGCGTTCGGTGAATTCCGCCATGCGAGCCGTGGCGCAAACGAGCACCGCGCGGTCGATGCCGGGGCAATCTTCGATGGCGCGCAGCGACCATTCCAGAACCGGCTTCCCACAAAGTGGAGCCATGAGCTTGTCAAAACCCATGCGAACGCTCGAACCGGCGGCGACAAGGATGGCGGCATTCATTTTTTCAAAAGGATTCATTGGAAGCGTGGTGCTGATTAAAAATCAAAAGTGGATTGTTCAGGCGCGTCCATTTTTTTGATTTTTGGGGATGCCTTCCGCTTGAGAGGAAGAGGAGGCTCTTGCTTTTTGAGAGTCTTCTTTGCAGGCCGCTGCCTTTCAGACTGAAGCTTCCACCCCTCGATTTCAGCATCAAGAGTTGCTAGGTAACTTCTGGCTTCCCTGATGCGCCGTTCAACGGAGCGACGGATTTTTAACCCAGCTTTTTCACGGTCCTTCGCATGCCAGAAAATCCAAGCTTGAGTTTTCTGGACTTCACCAAGGCGCGATTTGAGGCTCGAGGCCGTACGCTTCATTTTATTTGCGACCTTTCGGATGTGGAAGATCGTGGATCGCGATGCGGTTCCATTTTCATGAAGGTCTGTGATGGCAAGGAGGACTTCAAGCTGCTCGAGATCGTGCGCTCCATAAGCACGCTGCAATTCATGCCAAAGCGTGCGGGCTTGTGAATGAGATCCAAATTTTGACGCATCCGGATGCAAGCGGCGCACGAGAATCCTATATATTTCCTTAATTTGAGTTGGGATATCGGTGGTTTTTTTTCGCGTTATTTTTTTGATTGAATCAGCTTTCTTGCGCCATGCGCGGTATTCCTCAAAGAGTCGGCCATATTGGTATTCGCTAAGGGCGTCCGGCTCGAGCCCGGTTGACAAGCGCACGTAGATTCGAAATGCCTGTTCTTCTTCACTAAATTGGGCTTCTCGCTCGTATTGAGCTTGGCTTTCGGCTTCAGCCTGCGCGGAAGCATCTGAGCGGTCGGTGTCATTTTCATGCTGAGCAGATTTCGCCGCTTCACGCTCCGCCTCGGCTTTTTTAAAAATTTGGTAGGGGTCTGAGTCTTTGAAAAAAGCTTCCGCCTCGGCAAGGTCAATGTCGCTTTGCAATTCCGAGATTTTATACTCCAGTTGACGTTCCTCCTCGAGCAGTGGAGCCAAATTTTGAGACTCCCAACGCTCGTAATTCGGCTGAATCGTGCGATCGAACTCGTTTAAAACAGCGTGGAGCCTATCGACTTCACGAAGCAGTTCCTGAGCCTCCTGGCCGGCTGCCTCGCGAAGCGGATGCTGATCCACAAGCACGATGCTTCGTTCGTGTGAATCCCTAGGCTGAGAAAAATCCAAGCCTGATCGAGCTTTTTTACGACGTTTCATCATGACTTGTGGAAGAGCCTCATGCTCGGAGAAGAATAGCGCGCTGAATGTGGCGTTAAAGAAAAAGACCGCTGCGAATTTACATCGCAGCGGTCTTTGAAGTTGAGTGTTTTTTTGCTTACCGGACCTGAACCATGGCCGCGTGTTCCTCGTCGGAGCACGGGGCATTCAGTGGAACGTTGGTGGGTTTGGAAGCATCGCCTACAATGCTATTTTGGAGCATATAGGCTTCCACCTCCTCGCCGCTGATATCGGCGAGCATTTTGCCGTCTATGAGGACGCAGGGGGAGAGCGGTTGGCCGCTCAGTTGCTCCATCTCAAAGCGATAGTTCGGGTTTTGAATGATGTCCTTCTCTGTGTAAGAGAGGTCATATTTTTCAAAAACCGCGCGTACGCCACGGCTCCAACCACAATGGGTTTTTAGGTAAGCTGTGATTTCAGGTTTGTTCATTTTATGTGTTACGACTCTAGGAGGCGCAACGGATTATTTTTTTGGTTCGCCGGGACGATATTCGTCTTCCGCGAACTGGAAGGCTTGGTCGAGACCGACCATGTCTTCGCCTGGACGCAGGGTGTCAAGCGTTTCAGCTTCCTTGCGGAGAGCTTCCTCGCTGTAGTTGGCGGCCTTGACCGAGAGACCAATACGGCGTTCGGCTTTGTCCACTTTGATGACGCGGGCTTCGACTTCTTGGCCGACCTTGAGGACGTCCTTAACTTTCTCGACACGGTCTTCGCTGATCTGCGAGATGTGCACGAGGCCGTCGATGTCGTCTTGGAGTTGGACGAATGCGCCGAAGTTGGTGAGTTTTGAGATCGTGCCCTTGACCAAATCGCCGATACGGAAACGGCCATCGATTTCTTTCCAAGGATCGGTGTCGATTTGTTTAACTCCCAAGCTGATGCGCTGATTGGTCTTGTCGATGTCGAGCACCACGGCTTCGAGATCGTCACCTTTTTTGAGCATTTCACTTGGGTGGTTGATCTTGCGTGTCCAGGAGAGATCGGACACGTGAATCATGCCGTCGATGCCTTCCTCAAGTTCCACGAATGCGCCGTAGGCGGTCATATTGCGAACTTTGCCCTTGACCTGTTTGCCGATCATGTAGCGCAGCTCAATCTCGTCCCAAGGATTCGGTTCGAGTTGGCGGACGCCGAGGGAGATTTTCTGCTCATCTTTATTGACGCCAAGCACGAGGGCTTCGACTTCCTGACCAAGGGTGAGGACATCCGAGGGACGAGCGATACGCTTGGTCCAAGAGAGTTCCGACACATGGATGAGACCTTCGACGCCGTCTTCGATCTGCACGAAGGCGCCGTATGGCATGAGGTTTGTGACTTTGCCCGAGACCTTTTGGCCAACGGGGAAGCGTTCTTCGATCTTATCCCAGGGGTTTGACTGCATCTGCTTCAGACCAAGTGAGACGCGCTCCTTGTCCTTATTGATATCGAGGACTTGAACAGAGAGTTGCTGGCCGACCTTGATGAGTTCGGATGGATGGTTCAGGCGGGCCCACGACATGTCGGTGACATGAAGAAGTCCGTCAATGCCATCTAGGTCGATGAATGCTCCAAAGTCGGTGATATTTTTGACCGTGCCGACGATTGTGTCGCCGATATTGACTCCGCCGAGGAAAGCTTGGCGTTTTTCGGAGCGTTCCTGCTCGATGATTTCGCGGCGGCTGAGAACGACGTTTTTGCGATCTTCGTTGATTTTGACGATCTTGAAGTCGTAGGTATTGCCAACGAATTGTTGAAGATCCTTCGGGGGTACGATGTCGATTTGCGATGCAGGGAGAAATGCCTCCACGCCCACATTGACGGTGAGACCGCCTTTGACGGCGCTGCGAACTTTACCTTTGATGAGTCCATCGCCTTTAAAAACTCCGACAATTTTTTCCCAATTCTGGCGTTGAGCGGCTTTCTCCTTTGAGAGAACGACCATGCCTTCGTCGTTTTCGAGGCGCTCGAGGAGGACTTCGACTTCGTCGCCGAGTTCGACAGATTCAGGTTCGTCAAATTCCGAGGCTGGGATCACGCCTTCGCTTTTGTATCCGATATCCACGAGGAATTCCCGTGGTCTGATCTCAAGGATGTGACCCTTGACGATGCTTCCTTCACGATAGTTTTTGACCGAGCTAGCGATCAATTCTTGCAATGCTGACATATGGTTGATGGTTCCTTGTTTTTGTTCGCCACCGGCCTCAAACAGGAAAGTGAGGGCGGCTTGCGGCCACGTCGACCGCGCGCGAGGTTTGACCGGACGAATCCGGACTGTGTTTTCCGGCATGCTTTGAATCCCGCCGGATGGGAAGATTTGTAGAAGATGGAGTCAGGCTTTTTTCGACTAGGCTTTTTCAACTTGCCAGTATTCGAGGTCCACGAGGGTATCGCGACCGAAGATGCTCACGGAAACACGAAGTTTGCCGCGCTCGGGATCGATTTCTTCAACGAGACCGTTTTGGTTTTGGAAAGGTCCATCGGCCACCTTGACCTTATCACCGATTTCGAAATGGATTTTCGGTTTCACCGTATCTTCGCGGTCGCGGATTTGCGCGAGAAGACCTTCCACTTCCTTCGGACGCATCGGAATCGGGCGGTCCTTTGTGCCAGCAAACCCCAGAACACCTGCAGTGTCTTTGATGAAATACCACGTCTTCTCGACGAGTTGGTTGTTTTCATCAAGGAGATGCATGTTGATAATCAGATAACCGGGAAAAAACTTGCGAGTCGTCTCGGTCTTTTTGCCTCGCTTGATTTCCTGCACACGCTCGGTTGGGATGAGGACCTCGTAAACGAGTTCGGACATTTCATCCGTGATGATTCGGCGGTCGATATTGTCTTTCACTTTCTGCTCCTGTCCGGAGAGGACGTGTACGACGAACCATTGATCTTTCGGGGCTAAAGCCATTTTGTAAATTCCGTTGGAGGGAGATTAAGGATTGGTTAAAAAACCAACCACGTTGATGAGGATGAAGTCGAAGAATGCGATGTAGCCACCAAGCAATACCATGGCCACAAAAACGACGATTGTTGAGTCGGTGAGTTCTTTATATCGGCGGAATCCTTTTTCACTAGGATCCCATGGCCACTGGGCTTTGCCGAGTTCCACCCTGACTTCGGAGGTGAACTTGCGGATTTTTGAAAACATCGGGTTTGTGTTGTTAAGAAGGAGCCACAGGCCAGGAGGGACTTGAACCCCCAACCGACGGTTTTGGAGACCGTTGCTCTACCAATTGAGCTACTGACCTTCGGAATTTGACTCCGGCCCGTTTGTGAAGCGGGCGTTTGTGGTTAGGCGATGATATCACCAACGCGTCCGGCACCTACGGTGCGGCCGCCTTCACGAATAGCGAAGCGGATGGTTTTTTCCATCGCGATTGGAGTGATGAGCTCGACTTCCACGGAAACGTTATCACCAGGCATGACCATTTCAACACCTTCTGGCAATTGAACTGTTCCAGTCACGTCGGTCGTGCGGAAGTAGAATTGCGGGCGGTAGTTGGTGAAGAACGGCGTGTGACGGCCACCTTCATCTTTGCTGAGGACATAAACCTCGGCTTTGAACTTGGTGTGTGGCTTGATCGAACCGGGCTTGGCGATAACTTGGCCACGCTCGATTTCCTCTTTCTTAGTGCCGCGGAGGAGCACACCGACGTTGTCGCCGGCTTCGGCGCTGTCGAGGAGCTTGCGGAACATTTCGATGTCGGTGACGGTTGTCTTTTTCGTGTCGCGGAGACCAACGATTTCGACTTCCTCCATTTTCTTGAGGATACCACGTTCGACACGGCCAGTGGCCACGGTACCACGACCTTCGATGTTGAACACGTCTTCGACGGGCATAAGGAAAGGAAGATCCTTCGGACGCTCGGGCTGTGGGATGTATTCATCAACGGCCGCCATGAGGGCGATGATTTCTTTTTCGTATTCCGCATTACCTTCGAGAGCTTTGAGAGCGCTGCCTTTGATGATTGGAATTGTGTCGCCTGGGAACTCATATTTGCTGAGGAGTTCACGGACTTCCATTTCAACGAGCTCAAGGAGATCTTTGTCATCAACCATGTCGACCTTGTTCATGAAAACAACGATCGAGGGCACTCCGACTTGGCGCGCGAGAAGGATGTGCTCACGGGTCTGAGGCATTGGGCCGTCAGCAGCGCTGACAACGAGGATCGCGCCGTCCATCTGGGCGGCACCAGTGATCATGTTTTTGACATAGTCGGCGTGGCCGGGGCAGTCGACGTGCGCATAGTGACGATTTGCGGTCTCGTATTCAACGTGTGCTGTGTTGATCGTGATGCCGCGTTCTTTCTCTTCGGGAGCGGCGTCGATCTCGTCGTATTTTTTGGCAGTGGCACCGCCGCTTTTAGCTAAAACGGTAGTGATTGCTGCTGTGAGTGTGGTTTTACCGTGGTCAACGTGGCCGATCGTGCCGATGTTGACGTGCGGTTTATTACGCTGGAACTGTTCTTTTGCCATCTTGAATTTTGGTTGATTTTTGGGTTGCGGGACGATGCTGGTGGAGCCCATGACCGGGATTGAACCGGTGACCTCGTCCTTACCAAGGACGTGCTCTACCGACTGAGCTACATGGGCATTTGGCGACCGGAGTCGCGGTGTCTGCACATCGACCTACGTTATGTTTTTCCATTAGAAAAAGGCGACAACGCTCACCGGCCCCGCATTTGCGACGGGCGGTTGGTATTATCTCCTGTTTCCAACAGGGACGTGAAAAGTAGCGTTTCCGCGTTTTCTGTCAAAGGGAAAATGCAGACCATCAGGAGACCCCCTCATCGAGCGGAGGTCGGGCGATTTTTTTTGCCTGCTTGTGGCGAATCATGGCGAGGGTCACAAAAGCGACTTCGCAGAGTACAAACGCGATTGCTCCAGGCAGACCGCCCGATCCGAAGCCGTAGCTGTGAAGTCCGACGCCGAGGATAAAGTTCACGCCATACCAAGCCATGATCACGCATTGAAAAGCTAGAACGGCCCCGACTGCCATACCAAACCCTCCCCACTTGCCGGCAATGCGACCATGCAGGAGAAAGAGATAAGTCAGAAACGCGATGAGCGCCCATGTTTCCTTGGGGTCCCAGTCCCAGAAACGCCCCCACGAATAATTCGCCCACACAGCGCCCAGAACGGTGCCGATGGCAAGGAGAAGGACGCCAATCTGCAGGGTGCGGTAGAGATAATTGTGCAAAGCTGGAGAGGCCTTGGAAGCGATGAGGGATTTGCCGAGAATGATGTGGCCAACGCCAAGCGCAAGGGCAAAGGCGGCGTAGCTGAGAGTGATGGTCAGAACATGTGTCGTGAGCCAGAAATTATCGGCGAGCACAGGCACAAGCGGGTGGATTGCGCGATCGAGGATAACTGGCTGCGTGTCGGCGAGGATGAGTGATGCGACGGCAACCGGCACTGCTCCGAGAAGGAAGTAGCGGCTTCGATAGATGGCTTCGAAAATGAGCGCGAAGAGGATCGTGCCGAATGCCACCCATACCACGGATTCATACATGTTGGTCACAGGCGCACGGCCAGAAATGATCGTTCGGAATGCAAAGCCTGCGGCTTGGAGGAGGAAGCCGCCCAGCCCAAACGCCCAGCCCAGCGCGTAGCCACCTTTTCCGGGAACCACCAGCAATCCGATTCCCGCCGCGAGATAGAGAATCCATGCCCAACGAAAGGGATGAAGCCTCTGGTAGAAAACCTCCAGCGCGATCTTGCCGGCGTCGGCCTGAAATCTCGCCTCCTCCCGCGCCTGCTCGACACGCAGCTCGGCAAGGCCGGCATCGAAGTCGGCTTGGTTGTTTGAGCGGAATCCCTCGCGCAGCTTGGCCAGCGCGACGTCGTCGGACTTGAGCGGGCTCCATGCGGCAGCCCCCGTGGGCAGCAGCGTGACGGAGCGCCCGCTCACGAGCCCTTCAAAAACCGCCAGCCGCATACCGACGGTGGAAGCCTCGCGCTGGAGCACATCCAGAGAGGCCTTAGGATTTTTTGAGCGAATGGCCGAGACATCCTGCAAGGCATCGCGGAGCTTCTCGTTCCCCGCCAGCTCGCGATAGGTGAAGAGTTTTTTTGCTGGATCCAAACCGAGCTGATCCTTGAATTTTTTATTCCCAATGAGGACGAGGGGTTGGTCTTCCCAGCCCACTGGCGTGAGCCAGAGCGAGGCGACCGTTGCAGTCGAGTCGATCTTGGCGCCGTCCTTCACATAGCGGCTTTTGCCGGAAAGGCTCAAGAGAGCTTCATCGGCGAAAACGAGGAACGGTTTTTTCCGTCCGCCCTCTTGGATCGGTATCGAGTCCAAGCCTGTGAGGTCGAGCCCATGCGAGGCATTGCAAAAAAAGAAAAGCGCGGCGGCGAAAGCAAAAATGCGGAAGAGAGATGTCATGCGTCCTTAGGTTTAGGTTTGAAGTAAAACATGATCGTGATGCCCATACAAATCGCCAGCGAGCCAACCCACTTGAGCAGCCAGCCAGGGTCGTAGAGAACCTGCAGCGTCGTCTCACCTAGGTCGCGCGGATTCCACTCGGCTTGGGAAAACTTGTAGTTGATGCCTGTAAAATTCGCGAAGACCGTTCCGGGAAAGCTGGCGGGGTGGTTCATGCGTGCCGTACCAGTCTTGGTCAAACCGGTGCCGTCTTCTTTGAACTCGACGGTCGCAATGAAATTCGACGGCGTCTCGGTGCCCTCGTAGCGCGGCACCTCGAAATTCAGAAGCCGCATCGCAAACGGCAGGGGACGCAATTCCAATCCATATCCGAGGCGAACGACATTCCGGCCGTCAGTAAGCGAGGTGATGTCACCGCTCGCGACCCAGCACGTTTCAGCATCCTTTTTCTCCGGAGAAATCAAACGTGCCTGAAAGCCGGGAACGCCCGTCTCCCCCTTCGGCAAAGGCGGGCCAGGCTGCATGGTGGAGCGCACGGCCGCTTGCGGATAAAAACCCAGCACCTCGACCTGCCAATCCGCCCAACCCGTGGCAAACGAGTCGCCAACCTTGGCCGTGCCAGATGCATAGGTCGCACCACCACGCTGAAATTGGTAGCCAATGCCACCATCTCCCGGAGCAGCGACCAGTACAGGCTTGGTATCCTCCACGACGTCTGAGGGCATCTGAATCCGCACCAGCGCAGCCGGGTTGTTCGGCTGATCACTCTTCGTCACCGGACGGCCACCGACCATTTCAAAATCGGGCCAATATTCTTCCACCGTGACAAGCACCGCCCCGACTTGGAGCGGAGATTTCATGACCTCCTCACGAAGATACGTGGCGCTGGCAGACTCGGGCGGAGCAAGGGTTATCTTTTTTCCGTCGGCACTGAGCAGGACGCGGATTCCAGACGCTTGGGTGGCTCCCTGCACGACGGGAGCGAATCGTCCGAATACCATCTGGGTCTCAGCAGCACGAGGAGGTTTCGGGGGCGGGAGTTCGGCCTGAAAAACCACACGCGCAAGCCCGAAAAAATCGCGATCCTGCGGGGCGGTGCCCTCGAGCACCATCGGCAACTCCAAGTTCTGACCCATACGCGGGCTGGTGAAGCGGAGCAGGACGCCTGGACGCCCCGAATCGGAAGGAACCAGTTTTTCCTCTTTGATCAGATTGTCGCTGAATCCATCAGCGAGGATTTGCAAATTAGTCTGTGGGACCTCAAAAACTCGCGGTCGCCGCTCGCTGGGGCGACTTGTCGCGGCATCGAAAGGCATCACATACAGCGCCGAGTCGTTTGGACTCTCGACTTGAATGATGCTTCGATTCACCGTGATCTTTCTCACAGGCCCCTTGTCCTTATGCAGGGTCACGTTCCCCTCAAATCCTGTCTGAATCCCCACCATCGCACCAAAGAGGAGCGTGATGATGCCGTAGTGGGTGATAATAAACCCCGCATGCTTTTTCTCCCAAGGCCAGCGAGTGAGAGTGACAGCAAAAAGGTTAATGCAGAGCACAGCCAGCCAAACGAGAAACCATGGCGCTTTGTAAATGTAAACTTGCGCGATTTTGGTACTGAACTCCGACTCGGCAAGTGTTGCCACCGCGCAGGCGATAGCAATGGTCGCAAGGAGAATGAGAGCTAATTGCAACGAGCCAAGCCAGTGGACAACACGCCAAAAGACAAATTTTTTCTTGCGCGCCTCAACAAGTCGCTTCCGCTCGACCGCGGTCAAAATACCGACCCTCCAAAAACAGCGCCCTCGCAGAAAAAGATGTCCAGTGAACTCAGAAAAAGCGGCATCACGGACCAAAGACTACCCGCTTGCACGGAAGATTCAAGGCGCGATTGAACGAATCACAACGCCGCACGAAGTTCCTCATTCACCGCACGAAGCCTCGCACTCAGCCTATTGATCACAAATCGGTGAAATTCTCTCGCAAGACTTGGACTCTCCACTTCGAGTTTGCCTAGGCTTTCCCGGGTTAAAACTGCGACTCGCGTTGGAGAATCAGAGACCACATCCGCACTTCGAGGCAACTCATTGTAAAATCCCATTTCACCAAGAATCGTGCCGACGCCATAACTTCTTAGTCGCTTGGAATAATCTCAGCCCGACACACTCAAAAAAACGCTGGCCTTACCCTTGAGTATGAGAAAAAGGGTATCGGAGGGATCACCTTTTTTGAAAAGAAATTGACCGGTTTCGAAATCAAAAATTTCAAACTGACTTGCAAAATTTTCTGATTTTTTATTCTGTTCAAATCCAAGCAAAAGAGAAATTTCTTCAGTGTTACTAATTGTTTTTAATGGCGAATCTGAAGAATTTAGCAACTGAGTCTCAGCCCACTCCAGCCCATAGTCTAAATCTTTAAAAATCAGAATTTCACTTTTGTATAAGTTTAACCCAAACGCTTCCACTTGCTTGCTAAGATGCGTCTGCAGCCCAGTAACAGCAATTTTTGTGTCATTTTCCTTGGCTAAACGGAGTATTTTTTTGAGAATCACAATCGATGAGGCATCCACAGATCTCACTTGCCATAAGTCGATAAGTAAAATTTCAGACTGAACAAGGAATTCTCTAATCTCGTCAAGGAGACTAGAGGCCGTGCCAAAAAAAAGATCGCCATGGAGAATAAAACCATGCAGATGCACCCCATTTTGATTCAGCCAATCCATCTCTTTAGGGTGACGCTCCACGTTCGAACGCCGATTGGAAAGCGAGAACCTTTGTTTTACAACGGATTGCCTACTAAATTTTACTACAAAAGTGAACACCGCAACTCCAATCCCAAAAAGAACGCCTGGCGTGATTCCAAAGGTCGCTACGACCACCAGGATAGCCACGATCGTTAAATAATCGGAGATAGGCAAATTGCGCTTGGAGTCCCACAACCAATTTAAAAGCAAAGCCAAGCCGAGAAATAAAATCAAACCTGTTAGCACTGGCTTAGGCATGAAAAACAAACAATCAGGATAAATGATCGGCACGCCAATGACCAAGCAGGCACATAAGCGCGCCGCCCAAGCAGAGTTTGCACCAGCATGATAATTCAACATCGAACGATTGAAGGAGTTTACAGAAACAAGCCCTCCTGCCAGTCCGCCAAAAATATTAGCGATGCCTAAAGCTTTGAGTTCCCGATCGTAGTTGGCGTCTTGTTCCGCAGCAAGTTCCAAGCTCGTCGCATTCAACAACACGGTGATGAGCACAACAAGAAACATGGATGCAAAATCTTTGCCATGAGTCAAAATAACATCCCAACGAATATCGGCATAAGGCAGATTAAGCAGGTTTTTCCAATCTCCATGCACAAGAGGCGGAAGCAAATGGCCGGCCTCTCGGGCTGAGGAAATGGAAATGCCCTGAAATTGTAGCGCCAGATGAAAAACCAACGCAGAGACCGCAAGGACTATCGGAATGACCAAAAAGTGCTTTGAGATGCGAGTTGCCAAGATCAGGACAAACCCAACGCCGAGCGCAGTAAACCAGCTTATCAATGGGATGCTTTGGAGGTCGGCTAGACTCGATTGGAAAAGATTTTTGCCAACAAGCATTTTCCATCCACCCACCAGAAGGAGAAATCCAGTTCCAGCCAAAAAGCCACCAATAACCGAGTGCGGAATATAGCGAATGTATCGGCCTCATCGGAGGTGACCAAATAGAAAAAGGAGAATTCCACAAAGCAGCGCGGATCCAAAAAGATAGATGCAAACCGTTGGAAGCAACTGATCGCTGGCTATGCTAGAGTCCGCCAAGGCCTCGTTCGCTATCAAAGCCACAAGAAATAGCCATAATGGCCGAAGGGTTAGAATCCGGCCCCCCCAAGGCAAAACGAAACGAACTCATGAAGGAAAGGGCCAGCATCGCGACGCAACTGCCTATCAAGGCCGCCCAGATACCAAGGCTAATAGACGACGATAAATGGCCCGCAAAGATCAATGTCGCAAAGGAGATCGCATACGCAAGCATGACGACCGTGCAGAGACTTCCAGCAATGCAATCTTTGAAAATTTTTCCGAATTGCAGGGTCACTTTGTGTGAATAAGTCATTTAAACCCGAATCC
>CANMQB010000023.1 GCA_947499885.1 Spartobacteria bacterium | reverse complement strand
CGATGCGCCAACTCAGTAAATCCCCTCAACGCATCGCTTCTTATTTCAACCATCCAGCCGTTGCTTATGCTAAGGCGGCTTGAGTGCTACTTATTAACTTGCCGGAGTAATAATTCGGATTTCCTCAATCGAGAGTCCTGCCGCATACCCCCCCCACATAGGAACCCGATGATGCCGCGCTAATGTGGCCGGGGGCGAGGCCAGCCTCGCGCAGTAGCCCATCAAGAAATCCCGCGTGCACATTGAAGCCCAGCTTGGAAGAAGCTAGGGTCAGGGCCAATCGCCGATTGGCTAAAGGAGAGATTGCATCGGGCATGGAATGTCCCTAGAAAAATGTCGGCTTGACGCAGGGTCAAGAATCATATTGAGATTATAAAAAAATGCAGCTTCTGCTCAGGAAAAAATGAATGACGCCTTGAATGAATCCCAAAAAAAAGCGCGGCTTCTTGAACTAATTTCCAATGAAATTCTGGAGGTCGGAAGCGATTTTGATGAAAATTCTAACCTCCATGATGCCGGGCTGGACTCTATGGCCACGATGCAACTCCTGATCAAGATCGAGCAGACCTTTGGCGTTCAATTACCCACCACCAAGCTGACAAAAGAAAACATGGCATCCGTTGCGAGCTTGGCCAAAATTATTTGATCTCAAAAAAATACGGCCTCATTTACTTGGATCGTTATAGCCTGGCCACTGCTGATTAGCTTCTCTCATCCATGTTCAAAAAAAGGGCGGAAAAGTTGGGGGATTTGACGGGAGCGGATTGCTTTATTCTGGCTCTCAGCAGCATGATGCGTAAGAATGGCCAACATGAATTAGTTGGCCAGACTCAATTAATTTTGGAAGGAATTCCTGACCTGCTGGTCCTTGAAAAAACAGCTCGGGATTTTGGAAAAGACCATCCGATCCTTGATGCCAATGTGCATCGCAGTCCTTGGACTCTGATGCCAGCTTGGTGGAGCAATAGGCTATCGGAGAAAAACCTATCTCCGATCATTTGGCGGGAAACCGGACTCCCGAATTCGCCATCCCAAGAAAGCAAGGAAATCGATTCCTGCCAAAAACTTGCCGAGCAACTTTTAAATAATCCGCTGGCTTTCCGGGGCGGGCTCCGAAATTTGCGGATCGACCTTTTTTTGGGCAAAGACGGTGCAAGCGTCTTATTATTTACCTGGAATCATTTGCTATTCGACGGCAAGGGGGCCGAATTATTAGTAGAGCGATTCATTGCAGCTATGCAGGGAAGATCGTGCCCCTTACTTCCAATAAAATCCGATAATCCGCTTTCTCTTCAGGCAAAATTTCGAAAGTCCAAGCCTTCGGTTGATCGTTTTTTTGAATTGGTGAAAAACAGGTATCGCAGCCTGGCTGGAGTCAAGCCTCCCAAGGGGTTGTTGCGTTATAAAATTTTAAAATACGACCGTGAAAAAACGCAGACCATCCTCCGTCGTGTGGAAAGGTTTTCTGGTCTTTTCTCGATCAGTTTTTTCTTAGCATGCGCGGCAAGAGGCCACCGGGCGGCCTTCCTCGCTAGGGGGGAAGATCCCTCTCACTATGTGAGCACCGTGCCCGTGCAGTTGCGACGAAAGGGCGCTCGCAAAAATCCCTTTCAGAACCAAGTCACCGTGTTGTTTTTCTCGATGAAAAAAGAGGGCTTGGAAACCCTGGAAACCTCTGTGCAGGCGGCGCAGGCCCAGTTCGAGGAAATGACCAGACAGGACTTGGGAGGCTCTTTTGAGATGGTTTTGGGGTTAATGCGAAGGCTTCCCACAACCCTCTATCTGAAGTTTCTTGGGACCCAGTTTTCTGGAGAAATTACATCGTTTTTCCACTCCGCCACGGGCTCGTTCTTGGGTGGCCTAGAGGAGTTCGGCGGCTCGCGAATCTTGGATGCTTACCATGTGCCATCCGTCTCAGCGCCTCCTGGATCAGGACTTTTTTTTGGGGAGTTCGGCGGCTGCATCACAGCCACATTCTCGTGGAGAGAGGGGTCGGTTAATGAAAAAGAGGCCGATGCCATCCTGCAGCAAGTGAACCGCGACCTTCTAGGATCAGAAGACTTATGAAGGTCGATGTGATTGTTGTAGGCGGGGGGGCAGCCGGCGTTTCTGCTGCCATTGCCGGAGCGAGGCTCGGGGCGAGGGTTTTGCTCTTAGAGCGCCAAGGCATGCTCGGCGGAATGGCCTCGTCCGCGCATGTCCATTCCATTTGTGGGCTTTATCAATTAAGAAAAACGGAGAAAGATCCCTTGCTGCCAACAAATTCCGGATTTCCAATGGAGTTTGCGCAAAGACTTTTGAAAATCGGCTGTGCACGCGGGCCGGTTCGAGCGGGTCCATTGGACATCCTCTTGCATCAACCGGCTGGCTTTGCGTATTTAGCCGATCTTCTGGTTCATGCGGAGGCGGGATTGGAGGTGTGTCTTCATTCCGAATTGGTGGAAATCGAGATGGATGGCCCAAAAAAAATTGGGGGCCTCCGGATTCTCTCCCGTGGAAAAATGCGAAATCTCGAAGCGGTAATTTACATAGATACCACTGGTGACGCAGAAGTCGCATTGTATTCCGGGGCAGATTTCGAATGTGCTCCCAAAGACATTCTCCAAAGGCCAGCCTATATTTTTAGCATTGGAGGAGTGGATGGGGCCATGTTCTCGGACAATGCGCGACTCGAAATGGCGAGAAAGATCGCCTATGCCGTGAGCGCGCAGAATTTACCACCCGATGCGCTTGGGATTGCCTTCCGGCAGGGCGTGATGCCCACGGAGGTCTGGGGGACCATTGATCTTGAGGCCAAGGGCTTTGATCCTTGCGCTGGGGAGGGGCTGACGGCCATGGAATCCCGGGGCCGATTCCTAGCCAAAGCGGTGATGGATTTTCTCAAAGAACATGCCGAGGTTTTTTCAAAATCCTATATTTCCTCGTTTCCAGCGCGCGCCGGTGTGCGCGAAAGCCGCCGCGTCATGGGTCTCATGGAACTCACGGAAAACGACATTCTCACGGGAGCCCGATTTGAAGACGAGGTGGCCTTTTCTTCATGGCCTATTGAGTTGAGGGAAACCTCTCGCGGCCCGAAATTCCGTTTCCCCCAACAAAATCGTTCGTGCGGCATTCCTCAGCGATGTCTCCAGTCCAGAAATATCGAAAATCTCTTCATGGCAGGACGCTGTATTTCAGCAACCCATGAGGCCCAAGCTGCTTTGCGCGTCATCGGCACAGGCATGGCCATGGGGGAAGCCGCTGGCAAGGCAGCGGTGCAAGCGGTTCAAAATCTAAATTTCTCATCATGAATATCGCTTTCAGCCTCTTCGAAAAGTGCAACTCCGAGGCTATTGCCGTGATTGAAAAGGCGTCTTCGCACACCTATGGCGAGCTTCAGTCTTGGAGCTCTCAAGTGGCTCAGGAGCTTCAGGAGAATCATGGCGTGAAGCCGGCCGACCGGATCGGATTAATTTGCGCCGATGGATTCTATTATATTGCATTCTCTCTCGGTATTATAAAAGCCGACGCCTGCTTCGTTCCGATCGCTCCCGAACTTTCCGAATTGGAAAGGAAAAGTTTGGTCCAGACCATGCATCTTCATGGGATCATCACCGGTGATGCGGCATCTGGAATGTATCGCTATGAACGGATTACGATTCCGAGCGAGCCGTCATGGCATCACGAATTCGCGTCCATGAATCCCGCCTTGATCCGCTTCAGCTCGGGAACTACTGGAGAATCGAAGGGCGTTCTCCTGTGTAATTCAACTCTCTTGGAAAGAGGTATGGCAGCCAATGAGGGATTACAGATTACTCCTGCAGATCGGATTGTGTGGGTTCTTCCCATGTCGCACCACTTCGCTGTTTCCATTCTGCTTTATCTTTGGAATGGAGCCACGATAGTGATCCCGCCAACCCATTTTGCATCAGATATTTTAAGTTCAGCAACAGAAAATCGATCAACTGTCCTTTATGCGTCGCCATTCCATTTTTTTCTTCTCACCTCGGAGTTGGAAAAAATCTCATGGCCCGATTTGCGTCTGGCCGTCTCGACAACCTCCGCGATTCAAGCCGAAGTCGCAGAGAAATTTGCCAAAGCCACCGGAATCCATCCTTCTCAGGCCTTGGGAATCATCGAAGCAGGCCTCCCCTTTATTAATAGGATCGAACCCAGCAAACGCCCGCTTTCCATCGGCCTTCCGCAACCGGCCTTTGAAGCTAAGATCATGGGGGCGACGAACGAACCCGTGGAGCCCGGGTGTCCAGGGAACCTTTTCATCAAAGGCCCCGGATTTTTTGATGCTTACATCGCTCCTTGGAAAAAGCGGCATGATGTTCTGTATGAAGGAGAATGGTTCGATACAGGGGACATCGCGGTGAAAGATGGGGAGGGCTTTTATCAATTACAGGGCCGTTCCAAATCGGTCATCAGTATCGGGGGAATGAAATTTTTTCCCGAAGAAGTCGAGGCTATTCTTTGCGAACATCCGGCTGTGCAAGAAGCCAGGGTCTCAACCCGTCAACACCCTCAATTTGGATCGATATCCTTTGCTGAAATTGTTCTGAAAAGCCAAAAGAAATTAACCGCTAGTGAGTTGCTCAGTTTTTGCAGAAAGCGCTTGGCTCGACACAAAACTCCAGCAGAAATACTTTTTGTGGAACAAATACCAAAAACTTCCAGCGGAAAGATTTTAAGAAGATGAAAATTGCTGTTATCGGTGGCGGACCTTCTGGAAGCGTCAGCGCGGCGCTTTTCGCCAGAGATGGGCATGAGGTGGCAATATTCGATGAAGGCTCGAGGCCGGAAATCATTTCTGGCGAATCATTAGTCCCGGGGGTAATCCCTATATTTCGAAGATTAGGAATTGAAGACCAAATCGCCGCGATTTCCCTTTTAAAGCCTAGTGTTACCTTCATTCCGATGGGTGGTAAGAAAATTGAATTTCGATTTTCTTCGTTACCCAAAAAATTTCCTCGTTACGCTTATAACACCCCCCGGCCCGCTCTGGATGAAATCTTAGAACAATGCGCTCGGGGATTTGGAGCAACCAAAATTTCCAAGCGCGCCGAACTCCTATCCCGTGGCGACCAAATCGAATTGACTCCCCCATCCCTCGATTCAGTCCCTCAATGGAATGGAAGACAACCAGATTTTGTGATTGATGCCTCAGGAAGAAGTCGCGTCTCTTCCAAATTGATGAACATCAAAGCGGAAATTGGCCCACGCAGAGATGTCTCTCATTTCGCTCATTTTCATGGGATTCACCCGGAGTTTCCAAGCGGTCAAGTTATCATCAACCGATTGGAAAATGGTTGGTCTTGGAGAATCCCACTCCCTGGAAAAACATCTTTTGGAATTGTTTTAGATCGATTAGCAGCTTCAAACCTTGGGGACTCGCCGGAAGCTCGGTTGGATGCGGTTTTGAAAAATGATCCTTTGCTGAAAGCAGAGACATTTGAAGCTAAAAGAATATCCAGAGTAGAAACTTACGCCAACTATCAACTTACCTCAACGCGAGGCGTGGGCGCAAACTGGGCTTGTGTAGGGGATGCCTTCGGCTTTGTTGACCCCATGCTGTCTCCAGGAATCCTACTGGCGCTAAAATCCGCGGAATTACTGCATCAAAGATGCCAATTTAATAATCTGAAGGAATCTCTGAAGAGTTACTCTGCGGAGATGGTGACCAATCTGAATGCTTGGAGGTATCTCATAGACTTTTTTTATAGCGGGCGAATTTTTGAGCTTTACGATCAGGGGCTCGATTTTCAAAGGAAATTTCAAAATCTACCAATCGGTTTTATCGATGCTTTCATGACCTCCAATCTGGCTTCCATGGCCTCCGGATTTACCACCGCCTCGCGTTTCGCCCAAGGAATTCTAGGATTCGCCGAGCGTTACATGCTAGAAAATCGCGCTAAGACATCAGAATATGCCATCGCCTGATTATTTTATGATTGGCGGTTTATTGGAAATGAATACCGCGACCAACGCGGCGGTGCTGTTTTTTCTACAGTTAGCGGTGATTCTTGGGGCGTGTGCGATTATGCGCTGTGTCATGATCCGTATTGGACAAGCACCAGTCATCGGGGAAATGATTGCAGGCGTTCTGCTTGGCCCCTCTTTATTGGGAGCTGTCACCCCGGAAACCTCGCAATGGCTATTCCCGCCCGAATCGAAGCCCACCCTGTATGCGATCGCATCCCTTGGGCTTACGCTCTACATGTTCATCGTGGGCATGGAGTTTCGCACAGAATTGTTTGCAAAAAGAATTTTTACGGCGCTTTCGATCTCCTTAGCCGGCATCGTGGTCCCCTTTCTATTGGGGATATTTTTGGCGATCTGGTTACAAAAGGAAGGCGGCTTTTTTTCGGCCTCGTTATCGACACCCATCGCGTCCATTTTCATCGGTGCCGCGCTTTCGATCACAGCGTTTCCTATGCTCGCGAGGATTATTGTGGAGAATGGACTTTCTGGAACGCTCTCTGGAACAATCGCTCTAGCTGCAGGGAGTATCGATGATGTGGTGGCATGGATGCTTCTTGCGGTTGTTTTGGGTGCCGTTTCTGGAAATCCGATGGTGATCGCGCTCGTTTTTGTGGGAGCGATTTTGTATGTTGCTGTTTGCCTTCTGCTAATTAAGCCCTTGATCCGATTTTTGCGTGCCAGGGTGGCGTCCGAGGCGGAACTTTTCAGTCTGATGTTGCTTCTTCTAGCGCTCGGGGCCTGTTTTACAGACTTGGTTGGGCTCTATTCGGTTTTTGGAGCGTTTTTCCTTGGACTTGTCATTCCTCGGGATGGTCTGGTGGAGCAATTCACAGCCAAAATAGGGCCACTCACCTCAGCGATTCTTCTGCCGTTTTTTTTCACCTTTTCGGGACTGAATACACGCATCGGTCTCCTGAATTCCCCTTGGCTATGGGTCGTTTGTCTGGTCGTGGTGGCGCTGGCCATCACGGGAAAACTTTTTGCATGTTACGGAGCAGCAAGGCTCTCTGGAATTCCTCATGACGATTCGCTGACCATCGCCTCTCTAATGAATGCCCGGGGTCTAATGGAACTCATTCTTTTGAACATCGGCCTGCAGGTAGGGATCATCACCCCCACCCTTTTCACTATTATGGTTTTGATGGCTGTGGCAACCACCCTGATGGCTACACCGTTATTTCGTTTGGCGCGTGGACTTTCAGCCAATAACTGCTAAATGGTGTGCGACCCCAGAGCGGTTTGCTTTCGACCGAACATCCCTCCACTTGAAATCGATTCGACAACACGGCCAAATCTGGAAAATTGATTTCCCCTCCAACAATCCAACAAGTCGCGCGAGTCCATATTTCCTCGATCATTGTGACGTGGGAACGCCAACCGCACCCCTTGATTCCGTTTCGTATCAATATGATCGATCCTTTTTTTGCGGCTTCCGCCAATCGGCTCAGGAGAAGGTCCTGCTGCTCCTGCGTCAAATAATGAAAAATATCAAAAGCGCAAATCACGCAGCCGCCCGGCAATGGAGCATCGGTTAAATCGCCCGCATGAAGTTCCAAGTCCTGAAAACCAAGTATTTCCACCGCCTTCCGGCCTGCCTCAATCTTCCATTGGCCCAGATCACAGCCCGTATAATGAGCTTGAAATCCATTCATCCTAAGCCACAAGCCAAAAAGCCCCAGCCCGCACCCCAAATCCAGAACGGGTTTCTGCGATTTCTGCACGACGCGCAGGGCCTCATCAAACACGGGGTCCGCAAGCAATTTGCGCCTGACATACCCTTTCAGCCATCGGCCCCCAGCCATTGCGGCCGCGATCCTTCTTGCAAACTCAACGCGTTCTTGTTTGATCATCACGGCAGGTAATTCGTATCAAAAATGTGGGCTTTCGATAAAATGCGGACTGATAAATCCCGTTCCGGCCTCTTTACTGGATGGGGCTTGCCCAGCAGGGAGGCTTCCCGAGGAGGTTACCTCGTGCAAATTTACGCTCATTTTTACTTCATACTTCATGGATTCGGATTTTGGTCAAGATGGGTTTTTAAAAAAGCCCTGAATAGACCGATCGATCCGCTCTTTGAAAGGTCTCGGCTCCAGAAAATGTTCTTTAACTACCTTTCGATGTTGCAAATGAATGGCATTATCGAGTTGGATATTTCGGGTATGCAGGATTGCAAAAACTGGGCGCGCTCGATCATTGCGCCAAACCATCCCTCGATTTTGGACGCTGGGTTTCTGATCTCCCTCGTCCCCTCGATGAATTGCGTGATGAAATCCAGCCTCTTGCGCAATCCGGTCGCCTCGGGTGCCGTGCAGCTTGGAAATTTCATTCAAAATGATAGCCCGATGGCATTTATGAAAATGTGTAAGTCCGAGCTAGCCTCCGGATCGAATATTCTCATCTTTCCAGAAGGAACCCGCACTTTGGAAAAACCGGTGAATGCCTTCCGCCCGACTTATGCCCTTGTTGCAAAAGCCGCCTCGGCACCAGTTCGCACGGTCCTTATCGAATGCGACTCGGATTATTTCGGGAAGAATTTCTCCCATTTCAAACCTGCGAAATGCCCGGTCCGATTTCGAGTCAGAGCAGGCCAAGTTTTCGACCCCGATTCCTTCTCGGGAGCGCGCCAACTCTCGGAGGAAATCGAAAATTATTTTCGCCAAGAACTCGCCAACTCCTCTCCGCAATCCCCGCGCTAAAAATGGAAAAATATCTTATAAGGCGCGCAGCGAGCGGGCTGATTGGCGCCGCATTCTTGGCACTGGCGCTGAATTCAAGCCGCCATGAACTGCATAGTCCCTTCATTTTTTATTTTTTGCTTTCCGGTTTTCCAATTCTTCTCCCAACGCTTTGGCGGAATTGCGGCTGGCTGGGCCCTGTGCGCCGTCGATTTCTGGCCGCCCGGAATGAGGTGTGGCTCACCATCGACGATGGGCCAAATCCCCACGAGACTCCCGCGATTCTGGATGTTCTTTCCGAGCATCATGCCAAGGCGACATTTTTTGTTGTCGGAAAAAATGTGGCGCGCTGGCCGCACCTCGCACGAATGATCATCGAGCGGGGCCATTCCATTCAAAACCATACCTTCCACCATCGATCGGCAACATTTTGGGCGGCCACACCAGCTGTTGTGCGAAGGGAAATCGCGCTGTGCAACGAGGCGATTTTTGCAGCGACCGGAACAACGCCAACGCAATTCCGGTCACCTGTCGGAATGGCCAATCATTTTGTTCATGCCGAGGTTGAGAAGGCTGGCTTGGAATTGATCGGTTGGTCTGCTTCTGGAAACGACGGGGTAGCCCACAATCCGGCGATGGTTTTGGAAAAAATTCTGCGCCGAGTGAATCCCGGTGCCATTGTCTTGCTCCATGAGGGGCCTTTGCGTGGCCTGGCGGTTGGTGAACGGGCGCGCACGCTCTGGGCCCTGCTGGTCGCGCTGGAATCGAGGGGATTTCACACCGTGTCGCCCATGACCGGAAATGACACGCATTCTTGATGAGAAAAAAATTGCTCGCGAGGAGCGATAAATTTATAATCAACTCAAAATGATCGGTGCCGAATCTAGCGCAGTGGATAATTTTTGCGATGTCCTTGTTGTTGGGGGCGCTCTGAGCGGCGCGGCGACGGCGCTCCTGCTCAAGCGACGCGACCCCTCCCTGAACATCCAGCTTGTCGAAAAAAACACTCACTTTAAGCGGCGCGTGGGTGAGGCCACCGTGGAAGTAAGCGGATATTTTTTGTGCCGCGTTTTGGGTCTCACGAATTTCCTCACCCAAACCCAGTTAACCAAAAACGGGTTGAGGTTCTGGTTTTCCAACGATCAGTGCCAGAGCATGGGCGACTGCTCCGAAATTGGCGGGCGTTATCTTTCCACCATTCCGTCTTTTCTGGTGGACCGTGCCGTTTTGGATGAAGAAATCCTATCGCGAGCGACATCCTCCGGAGTGCAGGTGCTCCGGCCGGCCACGGTGAAATCCGTAAAACTCAACCCCGGCTCTTATCAAGAAGTGGAAATCCAATCGGAGGAAGGCCTGAAAACGATCAAGGCCCGCTGGGTTGTCGATGCCTCGGGCATTCGCTGTCTTCTTGCCCGGAATAATAACTGGTTCCAACCCAACGCCGAACACCCCACGCTGGCTGCATGGACTCGCTGGAAGGGGTGCAAAGACTGGGATTCGCCTGAGCTATCGCAGAAATATCCCGAGCTTTCCAAAAACTATGTTGGCATCCGTGGCACCGCGACAAATCACATTCTGGGTGATGGTTGGTGGGCTTGGTGGATCGCGCTCAAGGGGGGTGACACGAGCATCGGAATCGTCATCGATCAACGGCGCTGTGATTGGCCCGATGACAATGCACCGCTTGGTGAAAAAATCCGGCACTTTCTTTCGCATCATCCCGTCGCCCGGGAGATGATGGACGGGGCTGAGTTTGTCGAAGGCGATATTAATTTCCGCCGCAATCTGCCCTATCATTCCAGCGTTCAATCAGGAGATGGGTTTGCTATTGTCGGAGATGCGCTGGCATTTCTGGACCCGTTTTACAGCCCGGGAATGGATTGGATTTCCTTTTCATCTCTCGGAGCGGCGCGCCTGATCATGTCCTGGCGCAGTGGAGAAGACTACTTAGCTGTCTCGAACGAGCTGAATAAAAAATTCGAAGTTAGCTACCACCGGATGTTTGAGTCGCTCTACAAAAACAAATACGAATACATGGGAGATTTCGATCTGATGGGCCTAGCCTTCCGATTGGATATTTCTCTTTATTATATGTTTATCGTATTTTATTTATTCCAAAAAGGAGAAGAGGGGTTTTCCGAAGTGCCCTTTTCCTCGCGCAAGGCTTATCCGATTTTTTTCCTGATGCGTCTTTATAACAAACGGTTCGCGGCCATGGGACGCCATCGTAGGGAGCGCGGACTTTTTGGCCGGAACAACGCCATGCGCAGGGATTTGTTCCAAGGTTTCAATTTCAACCTCCAATATCTGGCGAAAATTATTTTCAAAAGTCTGGGCGCTTGGATTGTCTTGGAAGTGAAGGAGGGGTGGAGAACTTGGTTTCCACTCAAAAAATCTGCACCTCAACCAGATTGGATGGTTAGCGACCAACCAACCGTGAGAGAAGCGGCCTAAGCGGGCAATCAAACCCGGTTATTTTTCCAAACACACAAAGCCCGTTTGCTGGGTGAGGCCCCAGTGGGGTATGACAATACCTTTCAGTTCATGGGTTTGAAGCATTCCCATCGCACGAATCGTATCCCATGCCGTGCTGGCGGTGAAGGCCTCGCAGGGCATGGAATCGTCTGAAAGCACCTCTCTTCCAGTAGCAGCAAACTCCTGAACAGACCGGTCCCAACCTCTCGCCGTAGATAGGAGCGGATAATCCGAGTAAAAATCCACCAACCCCTCTCGCGCAACGGATCTTGCATTTTTTCGACTGGTGAACGACTGCCCATCGGAAATCGCGGAAATCGCCGGGCCGTCGCCGGTTTTTCCGAGAAGAATGGCGCCCGCTCCCTCGCTAATCGGAATATTTTTGGTGAGAAGGCGACTCGCGCGGAGGGCATCGATCACATGTGAATCGAATTCCTCGGCACCCATCACGAGAACATGGTCCGCGGATCCGATTTTTAGCCAGCATTCAGCAGTTCTCAAGGCATTGACCCAGCATGATTTGTCACCAATCTGTGAATAAATCGGGCCGCCCAGCCCGAGCGTGGCGGCGACATGGCTTGCGGGAGAATTAAAGACGGTCTCAGGAAACAAAATGGGACTTCCGAAACGGCGTCCCTCTTCGGTGATTTGACGATAAAATTTGACTGTGTAAACCATGTTTCCGAGGAAGAAGGCGGTGACCAACCCCACCCGTTTCCGATCAAGATTCGGGATCGCCGCCAGGGCTTGTTCGGCGGCCTCCATCAAATAATAAGAGAGCGGACTTGCCCGTCGAATCCGAGGCTCTTTGCCCCAGCGGGAAAACACGGGGGAATCCTTCCCGATGAGAGAGACCGGTTGCGATCGCGACTCAGACCATGGGGTCGTGCAATCCGTAAGACCGATTCCTGCCGGGGATACCGAACCATGGGAGAGAATTCGGGTTTTCATTCTTTGGTAAAAACAACAGCTGCTGTGGATCCTCCAAATCCTAGGTTCACGCTGAGCGCGGCGGAGATTTTAGAATTTTCGCCTTGTCCAACAAGCAATAGAGAAATCTCTGGCTCGGGCTCCAGAAGGTTGATCTGCGGAGGAAGATCACCTGTCTTCAAGGCCATCAAGCACAAGATGGCCTCGATCGAACCTGCGGCACCCAGCGTATGGCCCAGAGCCGCTTTGGTGGAACTGATTCTTGTCGCGTGGGCCGAAAAGAGTTTCGAGTAGGCCTTCATTTCGGCCGAATCATTGAAAGGAGTTCCTGTTCCGTGGGCATTCAGATATCCGATGCGCGAGGCGTCGAGCGAGGCCTTTTCGAGAGCTTGCCGAACGGCCGATTCGATAAAAACACCCTCTTGATTGGGTTGCGTAAGATGTCCGGTGTCTGTGGTATGCCCATATCCCGCGATGAAGCCATGAATCGTAGCGCCACGCCTTTTCGCATGCGACTCGCTTTCCAACACGAGAAATCCCGCGCCCTCGCCTAGCATCAAGCCATTGCGATTGCGATCGAAGGGCCGACAGGCTTCGGGAGCAAGAGTTAACAAGGAATCAAAACCACAGAAAACCAATTCGCAGAGCGCATCATAGCCACCGGTCAAAATCACCTCCGCCATCCCGCACCCAATCATATCCGCTGCGTGACCAATCGCATTGGAGCCGCTCGCGCAGGCATTGGAGAGAATGGCTGATGGCCCTTGAAATCCAAAATGCCGCTGAAGTTGTCCTGTTTGCTGTTGGGCTTGGTAGTTGGCGAGCAGGCTGCCTTGCCCTTTCCTGCTGCTACTCCATACCGATTTCAAAAAGCCCTCCCCCATCTCCATGCCGCAGGCGGTGGTGCTCAGGACACACTCCAATCGAGGCAGACGGGATGCGCCATTGGCATCAAGAAGACCGGCGCCGAGCAGGGCTTCGTGGCAGGCCGGAATCGCCAATCGGGCCGCACGGCTCATTCGCGCGACTTGCTTGGGTGAGCATGCCGGAATTTCCGGAAGCTGCGCCTGCGCCCCCTCGGCAACCCGGCATCCCTCGGTGGGAAAGGCGGTAATCGGTCCTCTCGCGGTGCGGCCGGCCATCAGCGATTCCCAAGTGCTTGGAATGTCAATTCCAAGAGCCGTCACGCCTCCAAATCCCGTCACGACCACGCGGTGGGAATCCGAGGTTTTCATTGCCCGTGGTTTACCTCCAGAGGTGGTTTTTTTCGCAAGAAAATTTGGCAAAGGTGCGGCAGGATGAAGAGGGAAATCAAGCCATCGATGAGCAATCCCAACGCACAGGTCCTCCCGAGTGCCGAAAGCCCCATATTACTCGCGAGGCCCAGCGTGGCAAATCCCGCCATGCTCGAGGAACAGCAGAGAAAAATCACAGTGGAAAGCTGCCTCTGAGTGGCCTCAATACTATGAAAGCGTTTAAATGACAGCAAGATCAAGATACTGTAGTCGGTTCCCGTCCCCAACAAAAGAAGGACAGCCGCGAGATTGAAGAAACCCCATTTCATGTCAAGCCAGGACATGCCGCCTGCCAAACACGCAAGAACAAGAAAAGTCGTCAAAAGAAAGAGCACGATCGCTCGCCAATCCCTCAACGCGATGAAAAGGATCACCAGAATCCCTCCCAAAAGCCACAGAGAGACCTCCAGAATCTCTGCGGGTAGCGTTTTTTGCAGTTCTGCACCCAATGCCGCCCAACTGACCAAATGAACACCTGGAGAAGCGAGAGATTCCACAAGGGCTTCTTCTTTCCCGCTGGCGGGGTCCACAATGCCTAGCGCCAGGCATTGGTCTGGGCCGTGACGAGCGATGCGCCGCAGAATCCAAGCACTTGCCTCATCGGTTGGCCAGATGGGCACCGGGGCATCTTCCCACAGCGCGACGCGTTGAAATACTGACTCGGAAAGCAGGAAGGCCTCCTCGGTAAAAGGGGATTCCAGAAGTTGATTTTTCAAGCGCGGAGATTCCTTTGCCAACCAATTTAACGATTTCAGATTAGCAGCCTGAATTTCTCCATTGGGCCAAATCGGGAGTGGTAAGAAAAAGCTGCGAATTTCCCCACGCTTCTCAGCGGATTCGAGGACATTCTCGACATTCAGCAAGCGCCCGTGGACTTCGTCCTCATCTTGGCCCGTGACGATCAAACTCAGAAAGCCGCGGTCGTCTTGGAGGCGCTGATGGATTTTCCCCAAGGCATTATGCGATTCGCTGTGACTGGGGCGAAAGGTGGCTGCAGAAAAGTCCGTCTCTGGCAACCCTTTGAAAATCAGAGCCCCAAGTGACATGCCTACAAGGATCAGCGTAACCCACAGCCCGCCACGAAGAAATTTTGCTGAAGCAAAAACTCCCTCCAACCAAGAGGCCGGCGCGGGGGCGGAGGCTCGTTTTTTCAACCATAGCGCCAAGGGAGCAAAAAGCCCCAGCATCACCACAGCGCCAATACAAACCCCTATCCCAACGATACTTCCCAGCTGCGAAAGGCCGGGGAGGCTGCTAAAATTCAGGGCGAAAAAAGCGGCGGCCGTTGTGCCCGATGTCCAAAAAATACTTTGCAGACAATCCCACTGCAGAGATCGAGTATTTCCGTTGTGACTTAGGGACTTTTGATAAATAAAAAAACCGTAATCCACACTCAGACCGATCATCACGGACGCGAATCCCGCTCCGATGACCGTAAGCTCATTGAGGACCAACCCAGCTGCTCCGAGAGTCAGGACAAAAATCAACTGCAACATCAGGAGCAACACGATCAATGGGAGGAACCTTTGATAACAAATCCAAAAGATCAACCCTATGAGCAGCAAGGCGATCGGGGCGGATAGGGTCATGTCCCGCTGCATGTCTTTGGAAATCTCCGCCACAAACGCGGGTTCTCCCGTGTAGCCTAGCTGGACTTGATTCTTGGCAGCGATCGGAGCGCAGAGGGATTTGATTTGATCAATCCACACGCCCATTTCTTGGTAGTTCGCAAATTCCGACTTAGCATGCACATAGACAATTCGGAACAGTCCATCTTTCGAGGAAAATTCCGACTGGCCGGACATCTTGGAAAAGACGCCCTCGCTCAAACCGCCCAGAATTCGGTAGGGATCGTAGGGCAGAATGGCCATTTCGAGAGGGTCCATCGAGGAATTCAAGCACTCGACGGTTTCTTCCAGCGTCGATTTAGCATTCGCAGGCGAAAGGTTTTCGAGAATCTCCCGGGTTTTCTCAGGCTTCTGGTTGATGAGTAGGAAAGTCAGGAATTCTGTCAACCGCTCGGGCTTGGCATCCCACGGCGCTTCGGCTACCGCTATTTTCACCAAATCTTGGCGCTGACTCAACATCGTTGCCATCTCTCCGGCAGCGTGTTCTGCTTGCTCTGGAGTCGACCCCTCGACGGTGATGATCAACTCCTCGGGAAGAGCGAAATTTTTGAGAAAGAGGGAAAGGCCCTCCACTTGTTTGAGATGCGTGGGAAGAAGCCGAAGAATATCGACATTAAAACTGATTCTGGAAATCCCCTCCCAGACAAACAAACCCATCAGCAGCGAAAAAAATACGGCGGCAACCGCTTTTTTAGGTTTCATCATCGATTTTGAACCCCGATAGATCGTATTCGAAAACGGAACTGTTTAATTTGGAGTTGATACGAACATTGCTAAAGTCCGTCCTCATCGAGGATCCGTCTTTAGTTAGGAATTCCAAGCCAATCCATTGCCCTGATTCGGCGAGGAAGTCCAAGCGAATCGCGGTAAGATTTTTGGCGATGGCGGGATCTTTGGGGAGCATTTCCAAGCGATAGGCATTCCCGATGGGTTTGAGGGAGAGGATGTTCATGTGCTTGCAGAAATCCTCCACACTTTGCAGGGAATGGAGGTCCATCATTTTCAAAAACTCTGTGGCGCCCATGGTTTTTTTGGAGTCAAAGGCCACTTTCTCAGCGCGTTTTTGAGGGATTTTCAAAATGGTCGCTCCGTCGCGGGATCCCAGGATAATCGTCTTGGGAGGATCGCCGAGTTCCCAGCGGAATTTCCCCGGCATCTCGAACCAGAATCGCCCCTTGATCGTAACGGGGCTCTTCAGCGTTCGAAAGGATCGATTCTGAATAAAATCTGCGGAAATGGAACGGACTTTCTTCTGAGCAGCAAAGCAACTTTTCAGCGGTTCCAGATTCAATGCGGGGTCTTGTCCTTTCGCATTGATGGAAATCGCAAGAACAGCTATCGCGAAATAGCAACCAAGATAAAAATAAGTGGTCAAATACTTCACGAGGAGTGGGGCTTAGTGATTTCTCGACTGAGGGTGATTTTGCCTCTGGCGACGGCTCGACCGGAGGCGGAACACTCGATCGCGCAAATCGCCAGCGGGCCGAATTCTTTTTCAAGGAGGACTCTCGTTTCCAAGGTTTCTCCGGGCGATATCGGCGTGAGGATGCGAAATTGGTCGATGCTGGCGAGGAAGACCGGCGTGGTGGGATTTTTGCCATCGCCCATCAGCAGCACCCCGGCGGCTTGGGCGGCACATTCCACGACCAGCACGGCGGGCATGAGCGGATTCCCTGGAAAATGATCCGCAAAAAATCCCGCCGAGGGATCGAGAAATTTCCATCCCATTCCTTCGGCTGGGCCGATTTTTTCAAACCGATCGATGAAACGGAATCCGGGTCCGTGTGGCGTGAGAGCTTGGTTGGAGATCATACGCGACAAGCCATCGGTGAGAAATGATACCATTGCTCAGGAGCTTGCCCAAATAATGGAACAAGTTCCTCTGCAATTTTCTGGGTGAAATGCTCGAGCGTCTCCGTGCGCCCCGCCTCCAACCATTGCGCGTGAATCGGTGGACACGCATCGATCCGATATTTCCGATTCGCCTGAGTGGAAATTCCCACCGGAACGATGGGGCAATTCGCCAAAAGGGAAATCAAAACCGGGGCGCTGGAGAATAGAATATGGCCGTGGGGCGCAGGGACTTTCACTCCATTTCCATCGTAAGGGCGGTCGATCAATGTGGCGACGAATGCTCCTGCATTGATGGCCCGAACGATTTCGACCACAGAAAAGACATCCTTGCCGACCACCACGGTTTTCACGCCCCACCGGGCACGAAAGTCAGCACGCCATTGCGTGAGATCGGGATAGGGCTCTGGCAATGTCAGCGCCGTCACAGGAAAACCCAGCTCTGCCATCACCAAGCCTCCCATTTCAAAAAAGCCGAAATGTCCCGTCACGAGCAGACACCCCTTGCCGCTTTCGTGAGCTTTTTTCAAGTGCTCAAAACCGTATTTTTCCCCTAACAAATCCTTCAAAGTTCCCGGCTCGGCCAAAGCGAATCGGCCAAATGTGGAAATGCACTCGGCTTGGTTTACAAATAATTTGCATGCATCGAAAAAGCCGGCCTTTTTGGGATTGAAAAGCGCTAAATTTGACCTCACCGCAGCCATGGTGCTGGGATGGCTCAAGGCATAGCCGAGCGCAATAGTTCGGGTGAAAACCCAGGACCCGGGGGCTCCTAAGAGTTTCCAGCCAAATACAATCAGATCAAAAATATTGGCGGAGTAGAGTTTCCGGTAAAACCACCGATTTCGATAGTCTCCGCGACGAGCGGCCATCACGGTGTATCCGAATAAGGCCAATCCACAAGTGATGAAAATCACCCAATATGGCATGATGGAATGAATTTTTTGTGAACCATTCTCTGATCCCTTTGAGGCGATTCTACCTCAACGAAGGGATAGACGGTGCGATGGGGATGATTTTTTGAAGTCGGCAAATCCATTGAAATGCTAGAAGTCGAAGCTTGTCGAAGCTATTCAATTTTGTCTCACCGCCGACCAGCCTCGCAATGCTGAGGGGAATTTGCAGGAAGGGCGAGGGATTCATAAAAACCTCGAATCCCGCACGATCATAAAACACTTTGATGATCTGGGCGTATTGGTGCATCCATCTGGAAACTTGGAATGTGTAGATAAAACGATCCCAGTGCGATAGGCCTCTTCCCTCTTTTTTTGCGTGGGAGATTAATGCAGCGGCTCGGATTCCGGACTTGAGAGCGATCATAACGCCGGAAGAAAAAATTGGGTCGATAAACCCAGCGGCATCTCCTGTGAGAATGATACGGCGCTTGGCAAAGGTGGGAAATTTCCAGCTATAGTCTCCAGTGGCTTTGAGCTGACCTAGTCGATTGGAGTGGCGCATTCGGTCCGCGACCTCGGGAGCCGCTTGCAAGGCTTGCGCGAAGATTTCCTCGAGGTCTTTCTTGCCATGGTCGCGTAGTTCGCTGGATGGAATGACAAGGCCCACGGAAGTTTTATTATTTGCCAAGGGAATCAACCAAAACCAACCGCCTTTGATTCGGGCTATGGTGATATGGCCCTCGGCTTTTCCTCCATTGCGGAGAACATTTTCGAAATGACCATAGATCGCGATTCGGCGATTTTTTTGAGGGCGTTTTCGGGGAATTCTTAGAAATTGGCCAGCAAAAGCGCTGCGCCCGCTGGCATCGACAATCCAGCCGGTTTCAATCTTGAAAGGTCCAGATGGACCTTCACAAAGGACCTCCATCGTGGCGGTGTCAGGATTTTCCACACCAATCACCTTTGTTTCTTCCATGACCTGACAGCCGCTCTCGCGGGCGTTATCTAAAAGCAATTCGTCGAATTTCGCTCGCTCGACTTGGTAGGTGTATTCCAGCGCGGGACCGAGATTCTGGGCAAACCAGAATCTTCGCAGGCGGGATTTATCTGCCGTGCAGAATTCCGCGCCGTATTTTCGCATGAATCCGGAGCTTTCAACTCGCTCCCAGACACCGAGTTCCTTGAGGAGGCTATTTCCATGAGGAAGAAGCGATTCTCCGATAGAAAATCGCGGGAATTTTTCTTTTTCCAGAATCGCCACTTTCAGTCCCGCCGCCGCGAGTTTTGATCCTGCAGCGGAACCTGCCGGCCCCCCACCAACCACGACCGCGTCATAGCGCGCCGGTTGACTCATACAGCCTGTGGGGGAAGGCGCTTCTGAATCCAATCGCGAAGCACACCGAGACTTTGAAGAGCGTCTTTTGCTGTATTGGGATCGCCAATGGCTATTCCATATCTTTTTTCGACGGCGATAACAATCTGCAGAGCGTCAAGAGAGTCTAGCCCGACTCCCTCAGGACCAAAAAGCGGTGTTTCCTCTCCGATTGTGGAGGGATCGATTTTCAGCATGCAGTTTTGCATGAGAATTTCTCTCAAACTTTCAACACTCGCTTCATACATGCGATATTTATAGCAACGACGGCCATCTTTCTGCAATTAAAAACCCCTCCTTTCAAGGCATTCCATGGCTGGCTCTCGCGGTGCATTTTGCTGCCACAGATGCGCCGGTTTTCTGTAATGGAATGATGGAAGGGGCCTCTTTGGCCGAGAGCGTGAAGAGGGCGCTCCAAAGCTACTGGGCGTGGGCGCTACTCGATCGGCAGGATGGGATTGGGTGGGCGTTAGGTTTTTATTGGCCGAGGATGGTGACCCGCTGCAGGAGCAATGGGCGAGGCGAGACATCTTTAGTTTCGAGTCGCAGGTAGCGGGCTTGGCGACCGGGAACAGTGATTCCGGCGTGGAAGCGCGTGAGGGTGGCGAGCCATTTGTCCTGCCAAGCGGGGGCTTTCCAGACGGTTTCCCAGGTCTTGCCATCCTCGGAAATCGACAGCATCAAGCCCTCGGAGCGCCGATCGCTGGGGCGGTTCTCCATCATGACGGCCTGGACCACTTTGGATTCGCCCAGATCGATCTGCACCCAGGGGTTTTCCTCGGCGTTTGTGGGGAAGGCATACCCGCTCAGGGAACGCTCGCCTCGCAAGAGGCGAGTCACGCTGGGCCGGGTTCTCGTGCTCGCAGGTTGAGCTGGTGGTGAGGGTCGCGTTCGCTGTGAGGACGCGGCCAAATTCCGCGAGGTTGTTGGTCGCCACCTGCGCGTGGCCGTAGATCGTTCCCTCCAGGATCGGCGAGTCGATGCCGAATTTCTTCTTCTCCCAGACCGAAAGGTCCAGATCACGTTTGTGGATGATCATACCAAGCCCATCCCACCCGCCGAGCAAGTCGTCACAGTGACCACTGGAGAGCGCTCCGCTCCGCTTAAGCTGGTCTTCGTAAAAACTGACTCAGCGTTTGTCTCCGAACAAAGTGTTCCTGCGGGCAACAAGTTCCCCGTTGTCGTTCAGATCAAAGCCAACCCTGAATCCAAAACGCTCGTTGAGAAATTCACTCTCGATCTCTCGACCTGCTCAGGTTGCGGGCTCGCAGAGTACGCCTGCACGTGCGCTGAAGGCCATTGAAGCGGCGTTCTCGGCTATTTATTGGTACGGGCTGGAATCACCCAGTCAGCTCCCGGAAGAAAGAACTGCCATTGTTCCTTGAAGATGCCGAGCTCTCCGTGGAATTTGAGCCGTGACTTGGTACGTGCCATGTCTCGGAGCAGATCGCGGGTTTTCTTGTCCGGGCTAAAGACGTTGTAAGACTGCCCATTGAGAACAACCGAGAGGTACCCTCGC